>JAEWUH010000259.1 GCA_023397245.1 Bacillota bacterium
AGGTTTGAAACCACCATGGAAAGCTCCAGAGCGTCTACATTCGCATTGTTCGGAATGTCCAGCGCGATCTCCGCCGGTATGCCCGCCTGCTCCGCAAGACCCGCATAGTGGCAGACGGCAGCGTTGACGGCGGAGTTTTCACAGTAAACCTTGCTCATCTTGCGTGCAGCCTGATTTTGTTTTTTCAGCAGGGAGACAGCCTCCTGATTTTCACCTTTTTCCAAAAGCTCTAAAAGCAAATTATTGAAATGACGGCGGTCATGGGCGGCACAGCTGTTCTGCGCCGACACCTCCTCCATCAGTTTCAGCCGTTCTGACATATTGCCGGCGGCTAATTGCAGATGTTCCCGCTCCGCCTGCATTTTTTGATTCTCCTCTTTTACCCGATACTCTCTCTGAATATTTTTGATAGAGAGAAAAATAGAGCTGTAGGCCGCAAGCCCGATAAAAATTACCAAGAGCAGAGGAACAGCCTGTTCAGTAAGCAGGACAACAATGTCATCCGAGGACAGAACATAGTAATTAAATGTAATGTAAATGCCCAGCGCCACAGCGAAATATGCCGTCCAATGCTCCACTGCCTGCCGATACAGCGGCCGCACATAGCGTGACAAGGCAAACAGAAATGCACCAAACAGGATCATGCGCAATATGGAGTTTGCATAGACAGGATACGGTAACCTTCTTGAGCCGATAAAGCTGAGAATAATCACGACGTCGCTGATGTTCTGGACGGTGAGATAGGAAAACAGCCACTGCATGAAGGTATCTTTGAACAGCGGCCGCACAGCAAAGCACAGCACCGCAAACAGAACAATGTCAAGTTTGGAAAGCAAGGTCAAGTTCCCGCTGAGATAGCAGAAGATTGCCGTGCCCAAATCAGCGGAAAGAATGCCGAGCATGGTGAGCAGCGTCACTTTTTTGGAGTATTTCGGCTGCAAAAGCGTCATCATCAGCAGGACATTTGCGGTGGTGGAGACCGCCGCCCGCAATAAATCGGGAAGAAGCCGGATCATCGCTGCCCCTCCTTTGCCATCAGATAGTCCATATAGGTTTCTCGCACCGCTGGGTATTGCTTTGCCGCAATGGGAACCACTTTTCCGCCGCGAAGGGTAAAGCAATCCTTTGCAAAGCGTTCCACCCGCCGCATATTAATGAGGTACGAGCTATGACACTGTAAAAAACGAGCGTCCTTTAAAACGGGCATACTGTATTCCGCAAAGCTTTCCCGAATGGTACGGCTGACTGCCTCCTCGCCGTTTGTCAAGGTAAAGATGACAGCATGGCTGCGGTATTCGCAGCAAAGAATATCGGATAGCTTTAATATCCGAAGGCCATTCGTGGTTTTAATCGTAACCGTCCGCTCCTCGGACAAGTCCGTTTTTGAAATGGCAAGAGTGAGTGTGTCAAACAGCTGCTGTTGATCGATCGGCTTAATCAAATAGTTAATGGGGCTTGCGGCATAGGCCTGTAAAGCAAATTGAGGTTCGGTGGTAACATAGATAATTTGCGCCTCCCGGTCAAGGCGGCGAATTTCTTTGCCAAGCTCGATGCCGCTGACCATGGGCATGACAATATCCAATAGATAGAGATGAAAGCTCTCTGCTTCAATGGCGCTCAGCAATTTGTCAGGGTGAGAGAATTTTTTAATCTCTGCTTCCAATGCATGAGTGACAAGGTATTCGGTTATGTATGCGTTAATGATTTCCAACTCTCTCGGCTGGTCGTCACAAATAGCGATTTGCAGCATGGTTACATCTCCTGCAAAGCGGCATATCCGTCTTATGTAAGAACGAATGCCGTAATGATTATAAATATTGTTTGGAACTATTATATCATGGCGAGAATAGGCTCGTACATAAAAGAGTTCGTTTCATCAGGAAAAAATCATAATACACAGCATAAAAAAATAAACCGTTCTAAGCAGATTCAGCTTTCCTTACAGCTTGAAGCTTTCGGTCGGATAATCCTAAAACCATATTGCCCTAACGATCAAAAATACGATCAGCAGCCATATTGCTATAACAGGGACTGCGTAATACCACTTTTTGGGCTTTCCATCAGACCAGAGTCCTTCCGCCTCTTTGCGGCATACGTCAAAAACATCCGATGGAATCATCCGGATGGTGAGAGCTACCAGCGCCGGCAGCAAAATAATATCATCTATATATCCCAGCACAGGAATAAAATCAGGAATAAAATCAATCGGAGATAGCGCATATGCAACGGTAAGTACGGCAATGGCCTTTGCTGCAACCGGGGTTTCTTTCTTTTTTATGGCAATGAATACCGCCGGGACATCTGTTTTGAGTTTTTTAGCCCGCTCTTTTAAGTCCATCCTTCATTCTCCCAATATCAATCACTCGTTACTTTACAGGGTCAAATCTTTCAAGAATTCGTTGCAGTTTTAGAAAGCAGAGATAATATAAATAATTAGAGATTACTTACTTCGCACAGTGTAAACACCATGCGAAGTGAAGTAAATATCCAAAATTCCAGATTTGCTCATACTCGCCCCGGTAAACAGGGATTCGCTATCCTTAATCCCCGAATATTGGCTCGATCTGTTTTTTGATCAGTTCGATTCTGTCCTTTGCGTTCGGTATGAAAAGCGAAGCTATGGCAACGACCAGATTTTTCGCCGGATTGACATAGATTGCATTACCGCCGTCTCCCATGGCAGCGAAGCTGTGCTCATTTTCATCAACGATCCACCACAGATAACCGTAGAGCAGCTTGTCCCAGCGACTGTGCGCGGTTGTGCTCGTGTCAATCCATTCGGCAGATATGAGCTGCCTGCCGTTCCATGCTCCGCGGTTCAGATACAGCTGACCGATTTTCGCCATGTCCGCGGGCGTTATGAAAAGCCCCCAGCCTGCCGTATTGATCCCCTGCGGGTCGGCGACCCATCCGCTTTCGTGATAATCCTTCATAATGGAGAGCTGTTCTTCCTTGCTGTGAAAAACCACTTTCTGCGTGACGTTGATCCCCAGCGGAGAAAACAGATTATCCTGTGCGAATCGGAGCGCGGACTGCCTGGTTACGCTTGTAAGGATACCCGACAGGATATCCGGCCCTATGAGGGGCGTATACCGGAACTGACCGATCTCGCCTTTACCGCCCAAAAGATCAAGGGCGCTCTTTACCCAGCTCTCACTTGAAAAATACCTCGTGTACGGCGCCGACTTGTATTTGAACGGGGTGGTCATAGTCAGCATATCCCGTATTGTAACGCGCTGCGCCGTCTTTTCGCCCCGTTTTGGCGTGTAATCCGGGAAAAAGTCCAGCACCTTTTGGTCAACGCTTCTGATATAACCTTTATCAACGGCAATACCGATCAGTACGGAAATAATACTCTTTGACACCGAAAACACATGAAAGGCGGTGTCAGAGGTATATCCGTTAAAGTATCTCTCATACACTCTTATACCGTTTTTCTGTACAATAATGCCCGCGGTATTGCTATAGTCACTGCATATTACCGTTTCAAGCTCATGAATATTTTCCTGGTTCATTCAATCAATTTCTCCTTTAAAGTGATTAAAGGATATCCTTGAAACAAAGGATATCTTGATTAAAAATTTTTTGCAAGACCTATTTTAAAATAAATCAAAAAAAGATCAAAAGACGCAGCTATGGAGTACTTCCCCTGCGGCTGCACCGTTCCAGCCGGATTTTACATTCACGGTTTAAAAAAGACGGCACAAAAAAGGGCCGCGAAACATTTTGGTTTCGTGGCCCTGCATGGCAGACTCAAAGCTTCCTCTTAGTATAGAAATCAGCCGGATGACGACAGCACGCACCGCAGTACCGCGGGACTGCCCGGCAGCGCCTGGTAAATACCGACCTTGCCGCTGGCTTGCATCCTGACTTTGAAATAATAGGTATTTCCTTCCTTCCGCAGCAGGATGGGCTGTACAATCCGTCCGTTTCCGGATGTGAATATGGGAACTGCGCTGTCCGTCGGTGCCGTGAATTTGAACTGATAGGTACTCCCCGTCTTTATGTTATGGTAGAACGGGGTGTCGGAGACAATGCCCTGCGGCACAGTACCATGAACCGCAAAAGATGTCCGCGCGCCGCCGGCAGAAATGGTTGTGATGACCGCCGTACCTTCGCCGACATCTGTTATCTGGAACAGATATCCGTCGGATAGCTTTGTCATCAGTCTTACCGTCGCGACCAGTGGGTTAGAGGAAACCGCGATCGGATCCGTCGGATCGCTCGTCGTAATCTTATAATAGTAAACGGCGTTCCGACCAAAATGGTAGGCCTCGGTCGTGTCACTCCGGAAATCCGCGTTCTGATCGGAAAGAGCCGTGCCGTCGGTTGAATCGGTGGAACTGTGCCCGCCTGATTTTTCTGAAAGATCATTTTTTGCCGCCGTCAGCGCTTGAATTGCCGCCTGAATTTCGGCTTCGGAAGGATTGCTTTCTTCCAAAACCGCCTGCGCGCCTTTCAGAGCCGTCTGAAATACGGCCCAGCTTTCGTCGGTGTAGCTGCCCTGCGTCATCGCGCCGCAGGTACTGACAAGGGACTGCAGGTCGGAAAGGCTTTTCTCTTCCGCACTTTCCGTCATAAAGCGATAAGAGTATGCCTGCTGCTGTACTTCGCCGGATTCGTTTTTCACCGAGCCCGTCGGTATCGTTACAGTGTATTGCGCCGCTCCGCTCAGATTTTCGCTCGGATTCAGGGTCAGCCATTGGCCGTCAATCTTGGCGGAAACAGAAACGCTCCGCGAACTGCCGTCCGTGACTTTGATTCCGCTGAAATTGGAACCTGTGCCGATCTTCTGATTGTATTTCAGTCTGATGTCAGAGTCTGCCGACGCATTTTTCATTTCTTCACCGGGATCGGCAAAAACAACTTCGGGGCTGGAGGTCACCGTGGAAAAGGTAAGGATATACGGTTTCTCCATTTTGTGGCTATAGGAATCAGAAACAGCGTCAGTTGGGATCGTCAGGGTATATTGCGTACCTTTCGCCATATTTCCCTTCGGGGTAACCGTCATGGTATTATCCTTCAGCTCCGCCGTAATTTCCACCGGGTTCAGAGAGGCGTCTTTCAGGCTGACGCCGCTGAATTCGCTCCCTTTCTTAATGTTCGTGCCGAACGTCACGGTAACGGGATTCTGCAGTTCCACCTGCTTTTCGTTCGGAGCAGGCGAAATACAATCCACCATAAGGAATGGAGCCTCCAGTTTAAATGACTCGCTGTTGTTCTCCGTATCGTTGTCCGTCACGCCCTCGGGCAGAACGGCTTTCAGCGACACATTGTAGTTTCCGTCGCTGTCCGCGGTCAGACCGTCGGCAGAAACAATCTGATCAAAGCCGCCTGTTACGCCTGGCTCCAGCTCATTGATCGTCTCGGTGGCAATTATTTTTCCGCTCTTGTCGTCGATCAGATTCAGAACAACGTTCTTCAGCGTATCGCTCCCCACATTTCCGACCGCGGCGGTCACTCTGTATTTGTTTCCCGAAAGATATTCTCCGTCCGCATCCCCGATGCTGAGGTCCGAAGCGGAAATGATCCTGCTGACGGAATTATTGCTTTCGTCGGAATCTGTGATTCCCTCCGCCGGGGAGACGACCGCATAAAGTCCGCAGGCACCTGAAAAACCGGACTCTACCGGCCAGACAATCTCCACCTGTGCCGAAGAATGCGCGGCGACGGCTGTTACCTTGCTCTGTGCCACCATTACCCCGCCGTTTGCCGGATTGCCGCGGTAAAGGCTGACCGTCGCGTTTTCCGCGTAATCCCCAAGATTGTCCACCGTGGCCGTCACGGTTTCCGGTACTCCTGCGACCGGAGTGCCCGCGGAAAGCCGCAGTCCGTCGTCCGAGTCCAGTGCCAGATCGTGAGCCGGCGTAAAGGTCAGCAGATTCAGGTCTGCCTTGTCGCTGGCGCTGTTGTAGTCGGCGCCGTCAATCGATTCGGTGACCATATCGGCCTGCGTATAAAAGATTTTCAGCTGACCTGCATCCGTATAAACCGGACTGAAAGCCCCGGTATATCCGCCGGTGCCGTCCGTCAGAACTTTTTCATTACCCCATAGCCCGGCCGCGGCGTCATAGGTGGATTCAGCAAGGCCCTTGGTTCCGTTGTCCCCCGGCAAGTAATAAACGAGCGTCACCTGCGGATGATCTCCGCCCGTGGAAACGAGCTGGAATTTATTGCCGGCGCCGGAAACGCAGTCCGCCGTTTTGTTCTCGCCGTCTAGTCCGGCGCGGTACACAATCTGGCTGTCCTGATTCCAAACCATCAGTAAGCCGCCGTTGCTGTAAGTTACCTGCGGACTGCTGTCCTCCACATCATTATCGGTCAGGCGAACAGGCTTTCCCCAGGAGGAGCCGTCCCATGTCATTGAGTAGATTTCCTGATCGTCGGAAGTGGAAAGGTTGTCGTCCATATCGACCGTGTAAAGCAAAACCGCTTTTGCGCCGTGCATGGCCAGCGCAGAATTGACCACGGTGTGGCCGACGTCGTCTAATTTCTCCGCACCGCTCCAGCCGCCGTTCTTCGTCCATTTGGCCGCCCAGAGGCTGTCGTGAGAAGCGGTTCCGTCGAGCGCGAGGGCGTCGGATTTAACCCACGTGACTATCGCACCGTCGCCGTCCGAAGCGATCTTAGGCGAATGGTCGAACCGATCGTCGTCCGTCAGCCGCACGGCCTTAAATCCGCTGCTGCTGTCCGTCAGCGGATCTTCGCTGACGCTGATTTCGCAGTTTCGGCTCGCGTCGTCTGCGTCGGCGCTTGTCTCCGTCTTCATATCCTGCCACGCGATCAGCGTGCCGTCTCCGGCCGCCGCTGCCGCCGGACTGAAATCTCCGGTCGCGTCCGCACCGAGCCATTCGGGCTCCGACCATGTTCCGTTATCATAGACCGCATAGCGGAGCTGCGTGCGGTTTTCATCCGAGCGTTCCGAATTGTCGTCCGTCCAGATTGCGTAAAGCTTTCCGCCGCTTTCCACCAGTTGGACACCCGCGTCCGGATAGACGTTCTGTGCGAGCGTCTCGACGGACGGATTTTCCGGTTTTGCGGCGGCTTTCAACGCGAAAAGCTTTGGCGCCGGGACGGAACTCAGCCACCGGAACGTCCGGGTCAGATAATCGCGCGGCGTTTCCTCAAGATTTTTTGAGGCCGTCAGGCCGCCGGCCCGGGCGAGAGCCAACAGGTTGACTTTCTTTTTCCCGTTGTTCCATTCCGTCTCCACCCTCTTCTTGTAAAGAGTTTTGGAATACAAAAGAAAACGTGCCTTTACTTTGAAGGTTGCATTCGGATTTATTTCGAAATATTCGGTCGGATAATGCAGCTCAAGGGGAAGACGGGCTTCAAGGGAAGCGGTGATGTTCGCCGCGTCCCAGCCAACCTCCACATCACCCTCCGCGCGCGGTTCAATATGGAGAATCTGGCCCGAAGGCAAACTCGATTTACTAAAATCATAAACCAGGGTGTTCCTGACCAGAACCCCGAGCTTGACGCTCAGAGTGGCGGCGCTGATACTGGTCTTCGGAATTTTAATCGACCTTTTAAAAACCTTTTTGTCGATTTGACCCGTTATCGAAAACGTCTGGTAATAAACCTCCCACTGATTGGTGCTGCTGTTGTAGTTCAGGAGATATTCACCGCTGAAATCGACATTTACGCTGTACCCCAAAGCCTTCATCATCACGGCCGACTCCAGCTCTTTGACGGTATCGTTCTGGGTGTAGCCTGTATTCACATCATAAGTCAGGCGGATTTTGTCCATTGTGATTCTGTTCGGGTCCCATTTACCGCCGAGCGTTTTGTATGCGTTCTCAAGCAATCCCGACGTGCCACCCAAACCGGGCACTGTGTCTTCATCCAGATCGGGGTCATCGGACGCACTTGCGTTTATCGCCGGAACGGTCACCGTTTTCAGAACTGTATACTGGCCGTCTTCGTAAATGATATCACTGTTGTGGCCCAGATCCGGCTGAGCGATAATTTTAACCTTCGCGTCCACCCAGGCGGACTGCCGTCCGTCGCTTGTTCTCATACCAAACAGCAATCTTTCACCCGGACGCAATGTATAAGCAGGGATCCACTCAAATGTCGCCTTGTCCGTTCCGTATTCTTCCTCCAGAATACGCCCCGTGCTTGTTTTCATGATATACCGTGAGCCTTCTATATTGTTCCAGTTGCCCTTAACGGTGAAAGTAAAGGTCGGGGTCCAAATCCCGTCAATAAAGACCGTGTCTTTCTTCTTGTTGGAATCGGACACTTCGGACGTGACGGAAACAATGCCGGGCATATGCGGAACCGCCGTAAGCGAAACGATATTATTTTCGCCGGAATGATAAAACTGGGATTTACTGAGCGTATAGGTGAATTTTTCCTCTCCCTCGCTCTCGGAGACATATTCCAGCGTGTGGCGACCCAGAGGGACATCCGGAATAAACAGCCCGTATCGGTCCTTGTCATTCAGCCAGCACATCTGGGCTTTGACCTTTTTGCCATCCAGCAGGAAATACATTCCTACCAACCCGTTGACGGTGTCTCCCGTCTTTGTGTCGATCAGCTTCAGCTTCAGATCCTGCGACGTCCGTTTGTTATAAATAGTGATTGGCACGCTTGCCGTAACATTGTCTTCCTCCGTGCCGTAAATAAACCGGAGCTCGTAGGTTCCGGCCGGGAAAGAATGGTACCAGAGCGGGAATACCGCGTATCCGTAGTCTTTCTGGTAATTTCCGTTTACGGTCTTATAAACATGCGAGCCGTTCCCCGTCACAGCCGAATTCGGAAAGAGATTCTCTACAAGGCTGCCATCCTTATAAAGCTGTGCCCGGATAGTTTTTCCGCACAGTGGCACGCTGTCTCTGCCAAGAGCCAGATGAACATCAAATTCCTGATAATCATGTAAGTTCGTCGTGTCCGTCAGGAAGCACGCCGTATTGGTGCTTGGGCTGACCGAAAGATGAATCTGGCCGGAAGAGTGCGTGATAACATTAACGGTTCGTTCCCACTGGTAGGCATGCCCTTTGCTGTCCGTCACAGCAAGCGTAACGGAATACATGCCCGCGGCAGCGAAGGTATGGCTTGGACTTTCCTCCTGGGAGGTGCTTCCGTCGCCAAAGCTCCACTCGCAGGTTTTCGGCGTTAATCCGAAAAGCTTCATTTTACTTTTGATCGCATTAATGCCGAATGAGGTCGGTTCTGCCTCCACCTGAGTAATCGAGGGATTCACGTCAAAGGTACAAGCGTCCTCATCAATGGCCTTCGCAGTGATAAACCGGAACTGCAGCGCATCGTTTTCTTTTCCGCCGCTTTCATATGCCCCAGCAGGGAGCGTGACGGTATAAGTTTTGACATCATTGAGGGGGAAATCCGTATCCACGGTCACCACGCTGCCGTCTTCCGAAGCGGAGCTCTTCACCAAACCGGATGCGTCGCCGATGACAATACCGCCTTTTGTTTCGACTTTCCGAACATTGGAGGCAAAATTAATCGTGACGGTTCCGCCGACATCTGCCTGCTGGTTCAGAGCCGCCGGGCTAGTACTTTGGATCGGCAGGGAATTGCCGCCCGTTGTGAATTTCAAAGTATAATCAGACGCCATATAGCTGGTGCCATTGCTGGCTTTCAGGGCAAGTGCGTCTTTGGCAATCACCATAGTATAGACTGTGCTGGGTTTCAGAGGCTGTATGGGCTGAACCACATAATCAAAGGGATTGCTGCCGAACTGGTTCACGCTCGCTTCCACGGTGTTCCCACTGCCGTACTTTAGGGTGACGCCGCTCGTACTAAGAGTGGAACCGCCCGGAACAGTAAAGAAAATTTCCTGATGAATGTCAACGGATTTCATTCCGTAGGAAGGATATACGCCGAAAACATGTACGGTTCCGGAATAGTGCGTGCTGAATTGGACAGTTTTTGCCTCATTGGTGTTTTTATAGTAATCCTGAACTGCACCCTTCGGCACAATGATCTGATAAGAATATCCGGGCTGCATCACAGCGCTGTTGGGCAGAGTTAGGGACAAAGCATTGCCTATAACTTTAAAATCAGCGCTTGAGGCCGTATATTCTTTTCCGCCCTGCTCGACAATCCGGATACCGTTAAACGCCGGTCCTTCCGACAGCGTGCCGTCCAGATCGTATGTACTATCGAATGTAACCTTAAAAGAGCCGGTACCAGTATAGTCCTTTGTCCCATCCGCCGGATTGGTGGATGTAATATGGATCGTCCTAACCGTCTTTTTTTCCACAATAAATATGTTATTGTAATCATATGCCATCAGATTGCCGGAAAGGTCGGTCACCGCATTCTTTGAAATCGTCAGCGTATAGCGGGAGTCGGAATCCAGTTCTCCGCTCAGGGTGATAACCAGCTGATTCTCCACTCCGCTGTCGCCCGCATTCACCATTGCGTAAAATTCCGGCGCGTCCGGTCCCTTCAGTGTGATACCGCTCTGGTCTTTGATTTGAATGGCCTCGCTGAACGTAAGGATGATTTTCCGGGTGTCGTAAGCGGCCTTCTGATTTTCTTTCAGGGACGAATCGGAGACATACGGCGCCGTCGTATCCGGTATCGCAAGGACAGTATACTGAAGCTTTTTCTGCAAGGAGCCGGTCGAATTGGAAATCGTAGCAGTCAGAGTGACAGACCGGTCTCCATACCCCACTTCGGGCCGCGTAACGGTGCCGTTGTCCGCTATGTAGTCGGGCCTGTTGGACTTCCAAGTAATGCTCAAGCCGCTGGCTGTCTCATTCGGAAGCGTCAGTTCGGACGTTACGGCATACTGGGACAGGTTGTCCGGACCCAGTGTGCGGGACTCGTTCAGCCACCGGGAACCCTCAAGCAGGACTTCCTCATCCGTGGCATCCAGTTTTTTTATGGTCAGCACAAATTTTTTCTGAACAGAGGCCTGTCCCTTCGTGAGCGTCGCCGTCAGAGTGACACTCTGATCCCCCGTACTGTATGCGGGGCGGGTGACGGTGCCGTTCGCCGTAAGATAAAGGGAGTTGGAAGAAGCCCATGCAATCGTGCTGCCGTTCTTTCCGGCCGCCGGAAGGCCGAGGTTCGTCTTGACGCTGTCACCGGAAGTGTTTTCGCTCAAAATCACTGCTTCCGTTAACGCCCCGGCATCGGCGGCAACCGATTCCTGATCCGTCGGCGCCAGCGCTAAAACGGTAACCTTGAATTCCTTTGTCATCGTGGCTGTGCCGCGCTTCAGCGTTGCGGTGAGGGTCGCCGTCTTTTCCCCGTTCACAAAAGAAGCCCTCGTTACTTTCCCCGCTTCATTGATGACAGAGAAAGCGGAGGAAATCCATGTAATAATGCTCCCGTTCGCGCCCTGCCCCGGAAGCTTAAGGTCCTTTGTCACATGCTGCAAATCTGCGTCGCCGTCACCGTTCAGCAGAACGGCATCCGTCAGGGCTGTATAATCCGCAAGGACATAGACCGCGTCCGTCGTTTTGACCGTGAAGGAAAAGGTTTGCGATTTTGATACATTCCCCTTTGAGACGGCGGCCGTCAGAATCACCGTCCGATCTTTCTGACCGGCAGGCGGCGGAGTCACTTTTCCGGCGGCCGTTATCGCCGCATTGTCGGACGTCCACGTGATTGCACTTCCGTTCAAGCCTTTCTCCGGCAGGGTCAAATCGGTCAGGATATTGTCGGAGCCGCTGTTGCCGTTCAGGACCGCCGCCTGCTCTTCGGCGGTCCGCAGCCATGCGATATCGAGATTCACGCTGTCCTCATCGCTGAACGCAAAGCTGTATGTGGCGGATGCGCAGGCACCGCCCGCCGCGACCGCCTCCACTTGGGCCAGACCGGCGTTCCGGACGTTGAGCGTTACGGCCGCCTTTCCGTATTTATCGCTCACTGCGGAAGAAGTGCTTAAGTCTCCATAGGTGGAGGAAAATGTGACCGGAACGCCGGACGCGGCGGTTCCGTCCGCTTTTAAAACGGTTGCTTCCACCTGAAAGCTCTGCTGATCCACCTTACGGTCGGCAGGCAGGCCGACACGGGAAGCGTCAATGTAATCGTAAACTCGCGGGTCGATCGGGTTGGAACCGTTTTGCAGCGACCAGTTCCAAATTTGAAACGAATCGCCCGCTTTACCCGCTCCTCCGGTAAAACCGGCATACAAGTCCTGAATCTTTTTTCCATCTTCGGTTTGAAAGACGGAGTTCAGATCCGCATTCTGAATCACGGCAAACGACGCTTTCTCGGGCCGGGGCGAACCTTCCTTCGCCATCCGGACTTCCATTGTTTTTGCGGTTCCGTTGTAATCAATCCAAACCGTGTACGGCGTGTCTGAAAGGCAATAGCCCGTGTCCTCATAAGAAGTACCGAATGGCCGGCTGTCGTAATCCCCGTTGACAAACGCCTTGATTCCATGCCAGTTGTATGATTGCCCCCCCTGTTGCCCTAAGGGAAAAAGAGACGCAAATCCCACGCTGACGCTCGGGCTAACCCCGGAAACACCCAGTGAAGCTTTACCGGTCCCGAATTTGTCCGTTCCGGCGGCCTGCAGCGTAAATGTAAATCCTCCTTCCCCGTAATCGGCACCGGAAGGAAACGCTGTTTGGAAAGAAAAGGATGTGCTGAACGAGCCGTCATCCTCTAAATGGATTTTTTGCTTGGTAAATATGCTGCCGCCGCTTATATAATTCGGGTATGGTGCGTTATCTTTGAAAGTAAATACGGTTTTCCCGTCCGCTGTCGCGCATTGCGCGGCACCGTCCGTTCCATTGACCTGAAAATTATCGCTGCCTGCCCCGGGTACAATGGCCAGGCAGGAATTTTCCTTTCTGGTCACCGTGACCCGGAAAGTCTTTGTGTCTTGCGCCTCCCGGCCGTTGCTGCTGATGGACAGATTCGCCGTCAGGGTAATGCTGATGTCGTTTCCATTCTGTTCCGGTCTGGTAACTATTCCGGTGCCGGGGTCCACCGCTGTGCCGGAGGATTGCCATGAAATAGAGCTTCCGTATTTTCCGGTGCCGGGCAGGTTCAGGGTTCTCTTGACGTCGTCGGCACTGTTGCCGTTCAGAATCAGGCTTTCGGTCAGCCATTCTTTATCGAGGACGACCGCCTCCGCTCCCGCCGGGTTCTGCGCAGGAACCGTTACCTGAAAAGTCTTTGTGCGCGACGCGTCCCCTTTTGTGATCGTTGCCGTCAGGGTAACTTTCTTATCACCCTGAAGAAAGGACGGAGGGGTCGTCGTGCAGTATATGCAATCCTGCTTTTCCGTCAAAGACAGAACCGATTCGTCACTGGATTTCCAGGAGACGGTGCAGCCTTTGTTGGAGCAGAAGTAGGGATTTCCTCCGGTACCGTCATTTCTGGGAAGCCGTAAATCGGTCGTCAGATGAGACAAACTGGTATCCACATTACCGTAAGTGATCGAATCTTCAACCAGACCGTTGTAATCGTCGTCCACATTCTGCTCATCCTCCGTCTTATTTCGGCACGGAACAAGCAGAACAATTTTTCTTTTTGCCTGTGCTTCTCCGTTGGTAACGGTTGCCGTCAGCGTAACGGATTGCCCGTCCCAAACGGGGCGGGTCACTTTCCCGTCCTCAGCGACCGTCGACGGGTCGCTGGACGACCAGGAAACGGTACTGCCGTTTGCTGCCTTTGTGGACAGGATAAGGTCTGTCTGTATCGCATCGGCGTTGGCATTGCCGTTCAGAATGGTTTTCATTTCATCTTCGCCGGTCAGCCATTTTGCGTCGTTTTGAACTGCTGTTTCCGTATCGCCGGAAGGGGCGCATAACACCCTGACCGTAAACTGTTTGGTTTGTTTCGCGTTGTTTTTGCTGACGGTTGCCGTCAGGGTCACGCCGCGGTAGCCGGTCAGATTGTACGCAGGCAGGGTGACGGTTCCGTCCGCCGCGATAATCGATGGATCAGAGGAGGCCCAAGCGATTTCACAGTCATACAGTCCGCCGGTCGGCAGCGTCAAATTGCTCAATACGCAGTCCTGCGTGTTGAACCCGCAAATCTGATCCGCCGTCAGTTTTCTGCAGGCCATATTGACCTTTTCCTCATCTTCCGTGGCGGAAAGGCAGGCAACGCGAACCGGGAAAGACTTTTCCAGTTTGTAGTCCCCGTTTGTAATCTCAGCTATGACAGTCACGGAATAGCTGTAACCATCGTCCGATTTGCTGACGGGCGGGCGAGTCACTGTTCCGTCGATTGCAATCACGCTTTCGTCGCTTGTCGTCCACGAAATGTCACTTCCGTTCTTCCCCTGCTTCGGCAGGGAAAGGTCGGTCGTCACATCCGGCGGGTTCGAATTGTTCTCATTTTGGTTCAGGATGACCGAATAAGTCAGCCAGTAGTAATCCAGCCGGGTATGCAGCTTGTCCGGAGGAATATCGGTCGATTCCAGGGCTATTACCGTAAGGTCAAATACTTTTTGATCGGTCGCCGAACCGGAAGACAGCGTTGCGGTCAAGGTAACTTTCCTGTCTCCTTCCGCGGCGGACGGACGGGTCACATCTCCAAGATTATTTTTATCTGCGTCGATGACGGAACTGTCAGACGAGGCCCATGTGATCATACTGCCGTTTTCACCCGTGACCGGCAGACACAGGCCGTATTCAATATGTTCCGCATCCTGATTGGCTCCCCCTATAATATCGAAAGTCAGCCAGTCTTTATCGGCTATTACGGCATTGCTGTCCTTGACATCTGCCCCCGCACCGACTTCTTCCGCAAAGACTGCGGCCGGCAAGGAGGAAAACAACACCGCGACAGCCAGGAAGAAGCCCATGGCCCTGTTGGAAATTTTCATATGTAAAATTCCTCCTTATTTCATTCCATCATTCCTATTTCCATTTTACTTGTCTTTCCTTTTTATGACAATGTACGAAAGTACAGTCTGAAGAAAAAAAACAGCAGCACAGCCTGCGGGCTGAACTGCTGTTTTTGTCTCATTTGCTTAATTCAGATGAAGGTCACGACTGCGTAAAATGCTCCGAATCCCTGTCGTTGAAGTCCGTTCTCCAATTCCGCACGTCAATCTGCACCTTTTTTGCTGTCGTTTGCGCCAATTTCACCGCCGTTTGCTTTTGCCCAAGCCTGTGCAAAAGCGGATACTGCCGGCGGCTCGCTCCGCTTTGAATCAAGGTATTTTCGAACTTCAATTTTGGATGCGCCGCCATGGTTTTCTGACAGTCGTTTGTTAAATGAGTCGAACTTTTCACGGAAGCCACAGGTATGACAGATGTATATTTTCTTGTCCCCCTCACCAAAAACCTCAAGCTTTTTGTGGCAATTTGGGCAGCGTGCGTTGCTCAAATAGGATAGATTCTGGCGATAACCGCATTCGCGGTCCGGGCAGACGAGCATTTTGCCGCGTTTGCCATTGACCTCAAGCATAAATTTCCCGCATTGCGGGCAAGGGGTTCGTGTCATATTGTCATGGTGGTAGTTGGCGTTACTCGCAATGACTCCGCTGACAAGACGTGTGGCATAACTTCTGATTTCATCGGTAAAAACCTTTTGCTGCAAAGTACCTTTACTGATAAGCGTCAATTTCTGTTCCCATTTCGCGGTAAGCTCCGGGGACCTCAAATCCTCCGGAACCAGCTCGATAAGCTGTATCCCCTTGCTTAAGGGGACAATTTCTTTACCGCGGCGCTCAACATAATTCGATGAAAAAAGCTTCTCGATGATGTCGGCGCGGGTCGCGGGTGTACCGATGCCGTTAGAAGCATCCATCACAGAGCGCAGCTGGTTGCTTTCGATAAATTTTCCGGGATGCTCCATCGCGGTAAGAAGCGTAGCTTCATTGTAGCGCGCCGGTGGTTTCGTTTTTCCGGTTCCCAGTTTCACACGCGCTACTTGGAAGGATTGTCCCTTTTTCACATCGGGCAGCTGCTCTTTTTCGTCTTCGGAGTCATCATCTTCCTGTGATGCACCGTCATAGACCGCTTTCCATCCCTTTTGAATCACGATTTTACCCTGAGCGGTGAAAAGCTCGCCGCCGCACTCCGCTGTCAGCGTTACCTGCTCATATTCAAAATCGGGGCTGAGTACAGCAAGAAAACGCTTTACCACCAGGTCATACACCCGCCGCTCGTCGGAGCCCAGTCTGGCAAGCTCGACGTACTGTTCGGTTGGAATAATGGCGTGATGGTCGCTGACCTTTGCATCATCGACAAAATGTTTCGACGCACGTATCCCCTGGCGCAGCACCGCTTTTGCAAAAACACTGTAAGGGGCAATGTCAATGCTGCGAAGGCGCTCAGGCAGCGTCGGCACAATGTCGGCAGTGAGATAGCGTGAATCCGTACGCGGATAGGTCAGCAGCTTGTATTCCTCATACAGCCGCTGCATAATGCCCAGCGTTTGCTTTGCCGTAAAGCCGTAGCGGCGGTTGGCATCGCGCTGAAGTTCCGTCAGGTCGTATAGGAGCGGAGCACACTCGTGTTTATGCTCACGGCGCACTTCCGTAACTGCCATTACGCCGCCCTCAATTTTATGAGCCACATCGTCCGCTTTTGCTTTGTCAAACGTGCGCCCCTGCATGGATTTTTTATCTTTCCAATATAAATCGAACGAAGGCAGAGAAGCCGCCACCGTGTAATATTCACGTGCCGAAAACTTGCGGATTTCTTCCTCGCGCTCAATAATCATTGCAAGCGTTGGAGTCTGAACACGGCCCGCAGAGAGCTGAGCGTTATATTTGCAGGTCAGCGCGCGCGTTACGTTGAGACCGACAAGCCAATCTGCCTGGGCCCGGCAGAGAGCCGAATAAAAGAGGTTATCATATTCTTTGGCGGGACGCAGACTCCGAAATCCTTCCTTGATCGCCTTATCAGTTTGAGACGAGATCCAAAGCCGTTTGATCGGTTTATGAAAGCCGGCCTTTTCAATAATCCAGCGTGCAACAAGTTCACCCTCACGTCCTGCATCGGTTGCGATTACCAGCTCCGATACGGCGGGGTTTCGCAGCAAGCTTTTGACTGCGTTATATTGTCGTGAGGTTTCCTTTATTACAACCGTGTCGAGCTTTGTGGGCAGCATCGGCAGCGTTTCAAGATCCCACTTTTTATATTTATCCCCATAATATTCGGGGTCTGCGAGTGTGACAAGATGACCGAGTGCCCAGGTGACGATATAGCCGCTTCCCTCAATATAGCCTTCACGGCCCTGCTTGCAGCCAAGCACCCTTGCAAGCTCCCTGCCAACTGACGGCTTTTCAGCCAAAACCAGAATTTTACCCATATACTTGCCTTTCATGTCAACATCTTGATATTTTCTATTTCATTATATAGTTTTGATTCAATATAAGCAACCATGTGCAAAAAGCTTTTGGAACTAAGGCGGCAGATAGCAATGGTTCAACAATTATCCTATGAACAGCAATGTTTTATAAAAAAGCCTTGACATCGCCATCCGCCTGTGTTATTACCAGGCTCTCTAAACAAGGCATTGCAGTTCAGTTTATAGAGGGTGCACAAATAAATATCGCGGAGTGGAGCAGTCCGGTAGCTCGTCGGGCTCATAAGGCAAAAGTAGTGATATTTTGAGCAATTAAAAATGTATAATATAAGACCGTTTTCCTAGTGAAAACGGTCTTTTTGCATATTTATTTAGATTTATACAATACTTATCAGACCTTGAGTGCCATTTGTGCGACATTTTTAAGCAACGATTAGCAACGGATAGAAATAATTATACGTTGTGTTTGTAAGCACTAATATGTATCATTTGGATCTCTCTATATAAGATTGTTTTAGAACCAATGCTCATACCATGGATTACTATATGATGATTTGATACCCTGTAAATTTGTTGAAGTCATAGAATTAATATCCTTAGTTCGGAAACACATACAAACATTGTGTAATGTAAATAATATTTATCTTTACAGAAACTTGTACCACATTGCTGCGTCTATCTTTTTGTTACTTAGCTCATAGCATATGTTTCATCAGCAGAGAGAACATCTTTGATAATCTGCCGACTGTTTTCTACGTTGGTATGAACAGGCCAACCTGCAATGGGGCCCACGCGAGAGTCTTTTGCAAATTCATATAAACTTTCGGCATCGCTTTCGCTCCATGGACGAAGCATAAGTCTTTCTGTTTCCAATATCATTGGATTAATTCCTTTCGAATTTGATTTTATAGCCATCAGATCGTAATCGCAATAAATGTCATAAACATAATGCGCAGTCGCTTTTGCTTCTATCTGCTAAGGTTTATGATTTTTAAATAATATTTACAGTAAAAACATCAGTTCTGTAATTTCATCTGTTTTTATAAATCCAAGCTTACGATACATTTCCTTAGCGGTATCTTCTTCATCGGTTAATAAATAGATTGTCTGCGCCTTTCTTTCATATGCCAGAGTAATCAAATGCTTGAGTATACTAGTTCCGTATTTCTTTCGCTGTTCTCCGGGCAGAACTGTAAAATCTTCTATTTTAGCTACGCCATTATGTAAGTACAGTTCACAAGCACCTACTGGTTTCTCATTATGATAGCAAATATAAGCATTTACATCGCTATCGTTTAAATAAACGCTGTTGTGTAGTGTTGCCCGTCTACGACAGAAATCTTCACCAAGCCTGTCCTTATCCAAGAGCAAATCATAATATGTTTTATGATCTGCCCTTTGGGAATTGTTTATCTGCAATACACTGCAATCGTCATTTCCCTTCAAATCCATATGCGTTTTTTGGTTAAGAATATAAAATCCAAGTTTGGTGATTTCGGGCTTTGGTGAAAACATAGAAGGCAAAACGTCATCGTCCATCGGAAAAGTAAACATTGCTTTACAGAAGTTCTGATGCTCGGCTATTCTCAGTGATATCTCATTCTGTATCAGTTCAAATATTCTGCTGTTATCCAGATGGTTTTTTATATAGGTAAAATTATGATCGTACATATCCGGCAACAAGCTATTCCGGTAACGCAATACATCTTGATCTTCAAAGCAATCACAAAAGCATTTCGAATAAGCAATTTCACAATCCAACAATTCGCTTTTCATAGAATTTATCCTCTTTACATATATAACTCTAACAGTGACCTAATGAATGAATTTCATAAACATAATGTGCAGTTTAAAGTGAAGGGGAGGCAACCCATCGTGCTCATTATGCGTCATACGTTCCAAAAGTGGAATCTATACCATCATAGCCAAACCGCCCAATCGCCGTAATCAAAGGTACCGCTGCCATGATGTAGATTGCCATCTTCTTTCAATTGGCGGAAAGCATCTCGCATACGGATCAGAATCTCCGGCTGAATGTCCAGACTGTGATGAGC
>JAEWUH010000115.1 GCA_023397245.1 Bacillota bacterium
ATTTACAGGAGGGGTATAAATCATGTCAAGTTCAGGGCAAATTCTGGTCGCCATGTGTATTTATATGGCGGCGGTAATCGGAATCGGGCTTTTCTTCGCAAAAAAGGCGAACGAAAACTCGGATAACTATTTTCTTGGAGGCAGAAGCCTAGGCCCGTGGGTAGCGGCAATGAGCGCCGAAGCTTCCGATATGAGCGGCTGGCTGCTGATGGGCCTGCCGGGCGTAGCTTACTGGTGCGGGCTGAGCGACGCCGCGTGGACGGCAATCGGACTTGCCGCCGGAACCTACATCAACTGGCTGATTGTTGCAACCCGGCTGCGCCGGTACTCGCAGGTTGCGGGCAACGCAATCACGATTCCGGATTTTTTCAGCAACCGTTTTAAGGACAATAAAAAAATCCTGATGACGGTTTCGGCTGTGTTTATCCTTGTATTCTTCACGGTTTACGCTTCCAGCTGCTTTGTTACCTGCGGCAAGCTGTTCAGCACGCTGTTCGGGTTCAGCTACCAGAGCATGATGATTGCGGGCGCGGTATTCGTCATTGTCTATACCTTTCTTGGCGGATTTCTTGCGGAAAGCACCTCCGACTTCATGCAGAGCGTTGTCATGGTGCTTGCGCTCGGAACCATCCTGATTGCGGCAAATATCGCGGCGGGAGGCCCCGGCGCGGTGCTGGACAATATCAATAAAATTCCCGGTTTCTTCACCTTCTTCGGCATTGCGCAGCCAAAGCTTGCGGACGGCGCGCAGCAGGTCGTTTCCGGCGCGCCGGTGTTCGGCGACGCGGGTACATACGGTTTCCTGACCATTATTTCCACACTTTCCTGGGGACTCGGCTATTTCGGCGTGCCGCAGGTCCTGCTGCGGTTTATGGCGATCCGCAAAGCTTCGGAACTGAAAAAATCAAGAAGGATTGCTACCATATGGTGCGTGTTCTCCCTCACTGCGGCGGTTATCATCGGTCTTCTGGGCAGAGCGCTTTATCCGACCGCCCTGCTGACCTCAAGCTCATCCGAAAAAATATTCATCGTAATGTCCACAAAGCTGCTGCCGCCGCTGGCCGCCGGTCTGGTCATGGCCGGTATTCTTGCAGCGACTATCAGTTCTTCGGACTCTTACCTGCTCATTGCAGCCTCCGCTTTTTCCAAGAATATTTTCCAGGGCCTGCTGAAAAAGGACGCGTCTGAAAAATTAATCATGAATGTTTCCCGTATTACGCTGCTTTTGGTGGCGCTGTTCGGAATTTTGATTGCCATGGATGAAAACAGCGTGATTTTCACCGTGGTCGCGTTCGCGTGGGCGGGCTTCGGCGCCACGTTCGGCCCGATTATGCTGTTCTCTCTGTTTTGGAAAAGAACCAACCTTGCCGGCGCGATTGCGGGCATGCTTGCCGGCGGCGTCAGCGTGTTTATCTGGAAGCTGGCGCTCAAGCCGATGGGCGGAGTGTTCGGAATCTACGAGCTTCTTCCGGCATTCCTTGTTTCCTGCATTTTCATTGTAGCCGTTTCCCTTCTTACAAAGAAGCCGGGCAAGGAAATTGAAGAGGAATTCGAGAAGGCCAAAACCTTTGAATGCTGATATCTCCATAATAAAACGGCCAGGGCGACGCTACCGTTACGGTAACGCCGCCCTTTATAATGAAGTTCTATTTGCTCACTGATTTTCAATCCGCTCCGCCAGCTCATTCAGGTAAACCCAGCGGTCGGTTTTCTCCGCCAGCTCCTTTTCCAACTCACTCTTTTTTGTGAGAAGCTCCTGTAAAGCCGCAAAATTGCTCGCCTGCGATTCGATCTCCGTCTGCACGGCCGCCAGCTTCTGTTCAAGGCTTTCGATCACGGAGTCGATTTCATCAAACTCGCGCTGTTCCTTAAACGTAAATTTCAGCTTTGTGCTCTTGGGGCGGGCGGTCTTCGGCTTTTCCGGGGCCGCTTCCGATTCCGCAGCCGTTCCCTTTTCCTCCTCCGCGCGCTTTTCCAGATAATCGGTATAGCCGCCGAGATATTGGGCAAGGGTACCGTCCGGCTCAAATGCAAAAAGGTGCCCCGCGGTTTTGTCGAGAAAATAGCGGTCGTGGGAAACCGCAATCACCGCACCGGCGAAGTCCTCCAGATAATCCTCCAGTATGGTAAGCGTTTCAACGTCCAGATCATTTGTGGGCTCGTCCAGGAAAAGCACATTCGGCGCCTGTGCCAGAATTTTCAGCAAAAACAGTCTGCGCCGCTCCCCACCGGAGAGCCTGCCGATGACAGTATATTGCAACTCGGAGGGAAACAGAAATTTTTCCAGCAGCTGGGAGGGAGTAAGCATTCCCTCCGGCGTGGCGATTTGCTCCGCAATGGCGCTGATATAATCGATTACGCGCAGGGAAGTGTCCATTTCTTCGCTCTCCTGCGAAAAATAGCCGATTTTCACGGTCTCGCCCACGCTGACGCTGCCGGTGTCCGGCGGCACCTGCCCAAGCAGAATTTTCAGCAGCGTGGATTTTCCGCAGCCGTTCGGCCCGATGATTCCAAGGCGGTCGTCCCGCAGCAGATTGTAGCTGAAATCATGAAATAATACCTGTCCGTCGTAGCTTTTCGATATGTTTTCGATTTCGATGATTTTCTTCCCGAGGCGGGAAGTGATGGAACCGAGCTGCAGCTTCTGCTGTTCGGCGGGCGCTGATTGACTGCTCAATTCCTCGTAGCGTTCCACGCGAAATCTTGCTTTTGTGCTCCTTGCGCGGGCGCCGCGGCGAATCCAGGCAAGCTCCCTGCGGAGCAAAGTCTGGCGCTTGCGCTCCGTTGCGGCCAGCATATCCTCTCTCTGTGCCTTTAGCTCAAGATATTCGGAATAATTCGCCGGATACATCGCCAGCGTTCCGTTTTGCAGCTCCCCGATGCGGTTCGTTACTTTCTCCAGGAAATAGCGGTCGTGGGTAATCATAAGCAGGGCACCGGTGTAGCGGGCAAGGTAGGTTTCCAGCCAGCAGACGGTTTCGCTGTCGATATGGTTCGTGGGTTCGTCCAGAATCAGAAGATCGGCTTTCCCCGCGAGCGCCGCAGCCATCGCCGCACGCTTTTTCTGCCCGCCGGAAAGCCGGCTGACATCCTGCTCAAAATCCGTGATACCCAGTTTGGTAAGAATCGCCTTGCACTCGTATTCCTGTGCGCCGTTCTTTCCTTTTGCGGCGTTCGCCCAGACGTGCTCCCAGACAGTGCTGTGCTTTTCAAACACCGGGTTCTGCGGCAGGTAACCGATACGGATTCCGGCCGCTTTTGTAATAGTGCCGTCGTCCGGTATCTCCTCCCCGGCCAGAATCTTCAGGAAGGTGGATTTTCCCGTACCGTTTACGCCGATAATCCCGATTTTGTCGCCCTCGCTGACGGTAAGGGACACGTCCCGCAAAAGCGGCCGTTCCACATAGCTTTTATTCAGATGTTCCGCTGTCAGTATGATCAATGTCTTTCTCCAATTCCTCGTTCGTTTCTTCGTCCGGCTCATCCCAGCTGCAGAAGGCAAGATACATTCCGCCAAGCGCCGCAAAACAGGCAACCATCGCGGCCGCAATCGCCCACTCAGTGATATCAAACGGCCCGAGAACCATGGAAACAAGCGTTAATGCCAGTCCGATTTCAAAAAAGATCATCGCAAGCCTTGAGTCACTCATTCTGCGAACCTCCTGTCTGTTCTCTGCCTGCAAATATTTGATTGGAAAGCGCGGCAAGCTGCTCCATCGTGAGCTGCTCCGCCCGCGCGTTTGCGGCGATACCGGAACGTTCCAGCGCGGCGGCAACCTGCTCTTTTGCGAGCGAAAGTCCCGCGGATACCGAATTCAGCACTGTTTTTCGCCGCTGCCCGAACGCCGCCTTGACAAGCGCAAAAAAATGCTTCTCGTTATTAATCCGGACTTCCGGTTCCTTCCGTATATCCAGCCGGATCACCGCCGAATCCACATTCGGCGAAGGAAGAAAGCTGGTACGGTTTACACCGAACAGGATGCGCGGTTCCGCGAAGTACTGCACCGCCGCGCTCACCGCGCCGCACTCCCGGCTGCCCGGCAGCGCGCACAGGCGGTCGGCGGCCTCCTTCTGCACCATAACGGTAATACTGCGGATGGGCAGGCGCTCCTCCAAAAGCCGCATGATTACGGGCGAGGTGATATAGTAGGGCAGGTTCGCGCAGACTGCGACGTCCATACCGGCAAATTCCTCCGCAATCAGCTTTTGAAGATCGATTTTAAGGATATCGCCGTTTATTACTTTTACATTGGAAAACCCGCCGAGCGTTTCCTCAAGAACTGGAAGCAGGCGCTGATCCAGCTCCACGGAAACCACCTTTTCCGTGCGGGCGGCAAGCTCCGCAGTAAGCACACCGATTCCGGGGCCGACCTCCAAAACGCCGACGCCCTTCCCCGCTCCGCTTTCCTCCGCCATCCGCGGGCAGACCTCCGGGTTGATGAGGAAATTCTGCCCCAGAGACTTTGCAAAATGGAACCCGTGGCGCGAAAGCACACTTTTAATTGTAGTAATATCTGAAAGCTGGCTCATTCTGTCTCTCCAATTACTTTTGAACCCGTTCTCATAGCTCGCAACACCATTTAGACGGCAATTTTTCGTCGCTATGGTGTTTCTCCCTTATGAGAACAGGTTCTTACTGTTTCCATAAATCAGAAAATATTATATCATACAAGTTGCCGGAATTCCATTGATTATTCGTCGAAAATACAATATGATAAGGAAGGAAAACAAAAAACGGGAGGCATAAAAATGGTTCGTACAGACAAAGAAAATTATTACCTCGATATCGCGGAGACCGTACTGGAGCGCGGGACCTGCCTGCGCAGGAATTTCGGCGCGATTATTGTAAAGCATGATGAGATCGTGTCCTCAGGCTACACCGGCGCGCCGCGCGGCCGTAAGAACTGCATTGACACCGGCATCTGCGTGCGCGAATCGCTGGGTGTGCCGCGCGGAGAGCGCTACGAGCTCTGCCGCTCCGTTCACGCCGAAGCCAACGCCATTATCAGCGCTTCCCGCAGCGATATGATCGGAAGCACGCTCTACCTTGTAGGCAAAGACGCCAAAACCGGGGAGTACGTGGAAAACACCTCTTCCTGCTCCATGTGCAAGCGCATGATCATCAACGCTGGAATCGAACGCGTAATTGCCCGCAGCACCAAAACGGAATACACGGAAATCAGCGTAAGCGACTGGGTGGAAAACGACGAATCCCTTAACGGAAAATACGGGTACTGATTGATCGGAAGCCAACCGGAAAAGCACTCTATAAAAACCTTAAATATACATAGACCACTCGGCGAACCCGCGATAAACGGGTTTACCGGGTGGTTTTGTTGTTCCTGCGGCCGATAAAGCCGTGCGCCTGCCGGTATTACCTGCTCCAGCTCTGCAGTTCGATAATATTCCCCTCCGGGTCTTTTGCATACACGAACGTCGCAGTCACACGGTTCGGGTACTCGGTTTTAACCAGTTCTCCGACCTGCCCGCCGCCTTCCCGAATCACTTGTTCCAGCACCGCCGCCACGTCGTCCACTTCAAAGGCCAGATGTCCCAGTCCCATGCCGTTTATGACTTTCGGATTTCCCGCATCCATGCTGCCGTACGAAAAAATCTCCAGAGTAGGCAGGCTTTCGCCATACCCCGGCAGAGCTAAGTGCTCCCCTTCCAGATGAGCGTTCTTAATGCCGGTTAGCCGGTCAAGCCATTCACCGCTCAAATCCCGCTGCGGAGGGACCGGCCTGCACCCAAAAACATTCTGATAGAACAGGGAAAGCTTCTTCCAGTCCTTCGCGATAATATTTGTATGGACGTATCTCATCAGGAATCCTCCTACACCGGTTTTAAGTAAAAATTCTCACTGCTCCAAAAGTTTTTTATCCCAATCCCGCAATACGAATCATCTGCTCCGTAACAAAGACCGCGGCGGTGGAGCCGAGCGCGACCGTGAGCAGCCCCTTGCCCCTGAAGGCAAGAAAGAGCGCCGCAGCCAGCCCGACGCCCGCCGAATACACATTCGCGGTGGAATACAGGATGGCCGGAAAGGTCATGGCGGCCAGCACGGCATACGGCACATAGGCCAGAAAGGAACGGATAAACCGGTTCGTAATTTTCTTTCTGAAAATCGCGAGGGGCAGCATGCGGACAAGATAGGTTACAATGGCCATGATGAAAATAGAGATCAGAATTCTGGTGTAATTCATTCTGCCGCCTCCGTTTCATGGACGGGATAGCGCAGCGCGGCGTAGGCCGACGCAATCACCGCGCACAGAATGATCACCCAGCCGCCGGAAAGCCGGTTGATACCCGGGACCCATTTAAACGCACAGCTGAATACCGAAGCAATGAGGATCACCCGCAGAACCGGTCTGGAATGGCGCGCGGGCGGTATGATAATCGCAAGGAACATCCCGTAAATCGCGATACCCAGCGCGGTGCGCACGCCCGCCGGCAGAAGGCCGGTCGCGGTAGCGCCAAGCAGGGTGCCGAGCGCCCAGCCAAGGTACGGCACGGCAATCAAGCCGGAAAGATAGCGCGCGTTCACGCTGCCCTGCTGCTGCATGGCAACCGCGAAGATTTCATCCGTTATTCCGAAGGACAGTGCCCACCTTTGAAGCCTCGTCATGGTATCATCGATTCTTTGTGAAAGCGAAAGCGACATCAGCATATACCGGATATTGATGACAAGCGTGGTCACCGCGATCTCAAGGTACAGGCCGCCGGAAAGAATCAGCGCCGTGCCGGCAAACTGCCCCGCGCTGGTCAGATTGGTCATGGAAATCAGCAGCGCCGCCCACACCGGCAGACCGCCCTGCGTGGCCATCATGCCGAACGCAAAGGAGACGCTGACATATCCAAGGCAGATCGGCAGGCCGTCCTTCAATCCCTTTTTCATTGTTAAAGTCTGATTTTCCTGCATTTCTCTCCCCAATTATATACATTTCGTATTTTTCTGTTATATATTTCAATCAGTATATTAATTCACCCATTCATATTGCCTTCAGACGGGAAAGGCTGACAGGCATCACCATAAAATCGGGGCAGGCAAACACACCTGCCCCTTTATTTTATGACAAGAAAGATCGGGGGATTACAACAGTTTGCAGACAAGGTCGCCCATTTCTTCGCAGGTAACCTTCTTCATCCCCTCGGTGTAAATGTCCGCGGTGCGGGCAATTTTCAGCACGTTCGCCACTGCGTCCTCGATCGCCTGCGCGGCCTGAGGCTCATCAAGGGAATACCGGAGCATCATCGCGGCGGAAAGAATCGTGGCAAGCGGGTTCGCCATGCCTGTTCCGGCAATGTCCGGCGCGGAACCGTGAACCGGCTCGTACAGGCCGGCCTTGCCCTCGCTCAGGCTGGCGGAGGCCAGCATCCCAATGGAGCCGCTGATCATGGAAGCTTCGTCGGAGAGAATATCGCCGAAAATATTGGAGGTAACGATGACGTCGAACTGCTTGGGGTTTCGAACCAGCTGCATCGCGCAGTTGTCAACATACAGGTTGGTCAGCTCGATTTCCGGATACTCCTCTTTGCCGATGCGCGCGACCGTTGCGCGCCAGAGCCGGGAGGATTCCAGCACATTGGCCTTATCCACGCTGCAGAGCTTTCCTTTGCGCTTCTTCGCCATTTCAAAGCCGACGCGCGCAATCCGCTCGATTTCCGGCACGGAGTACATCTCGGTATCGTAAGCGGCGTCATAGCCGTTTACTGTCCTGTGGCCGCGCTCGCCGAAATAAATGCCGCCGGTCAGCTCACGCACGACCATAATGTCGAGATCCTGCCCGATGATTTCCGCTTTGAGCGGCGAAGCTTCGCGGAGCTGCTCAAAGATGACCGCCGGGCGCAGGTTGGCAAAGAGCCCCAGCGCGCCGCGGATGCCGAGCAGACCGGCCTCCGGCCTTAAATTGCCGGGCATAGCATCCCACTTTGGCCCTCCGACGGCGCCCAGCAGCGTGGAATCCGCCGCCTTGCACTTGTCGATCGTCTCCTGCGGAAGCGGTACGCCGGTCGCGTCGATGGCGCTGCCGCCCAGCAGCGCTTCCTCATAGGTGATGCCGAAGCTGAATTTTTCTGCTGCGCGGTTCAGCACTTTAACCGCCTGTGTCACGATTTCCGGGCCGATTCCGTCGCCCTTCAGCAACACGATTTTATACTGTTTCATATTGTATATCTCCTGTCGATTTCATTTGTTTTCCCTGTTTATGCGGAGCGGGAAAGGAGGCGGAGCCGCGGTTCAGTCCTTCCTTCCGGCGGCCGCCTTCTCTCCGCGGTTGATGGCGCAGATAATTCCCTTGATGGAAGCAAGGCTGATGTTGTTGTCAATTCCCACACCGAAAGCGGGCATCCCGCTCGGAGCGGTAAGGTGGATGTAGGAAACCGCCTTGGAATCCGCGCCCGTTGAAATCGCGTTTTCACGGTAGGTTACGAACTGATAATCGGGGATACCGATGGTTTTGAGCGCGTGGAAGAATGCGCTGATCGGGCCGTTGCCGGCGCCCTCGATTGCGTGATCCTCGTGCTTGAACCGAATAACGCCCTCAAAATGGACCAGCGTCTCGCCGCTGGTGTCGTTTTCTTCATGCAGCTTATACTGTTTGAGGTTATACGGATAGCTTACGTCAAGATACTCGTTGCGGAAGATATTGTATATTTCATCCGGTTTCAGCTCACAGCCCGCGGCGTCGCACGCGGTCTTGACCACCGCGCCGAATTCGGGGTGCATGGCCTTGGGCAGCTCAAACCCGAAGTTCTGCTGCATAATGAACGCCGCGCCGCCCTTGCCGGACTGGCTGTTGATGCGGATGATCGGCTCGTACTCGCGGCCGACGTCCGCGGGATCGATGGGAAGATACGGAACCTCCCAGTAAGGCGTATTATGATGCGCCATGTAATCGACGCCCTTCTTGATCGCATCCTGATGCGAACCGGAAAACGCGGTAAACACCAGGTCGCCCGCATAAGGATGGCGGTCGTGCACCGTCATATTCGTACATTTTTCATAGACCTCGCGGATATCGCGGATATGGGAGAAATCCAGTTTGGAATCGATGCCCTGTGAATACATATTCATGGCAACCACCATGATATCCGCATTGCCGGTGCGTTCCCCGTTGCCGAACAGCGTACCCTCCACACGCTCCGCACCGGCCATCAGGCCAAGCTCCGTAGCCGC
Organism: Bacillota bacterium; assembly: GCA_023397245.1. GTDB lineage: Bacteria > Bacillota > Clostridia > Oscillospirales > Acutalibacteraceae > DATAML01. The sequence goes on from JAEWUH010000115.1 coordinate 9,176, forward strand.
CGTGGCGGTGCCGCGGTCATTGTGCGGATGGAGGCTGATGATCGCGCTCTCGCGGTTCTTGATGTGGCGGCAGAAATATTCAATCTGGTCGGCATGGCAGTTCGGGGTGGCCAGCTCTACGGTATTGGGGAGGTTCAAAATCAGTTTGTTCTCCGGCGTGGAACCGAGCGCCTCCATCACCTTTTCGCAGATGAGCACGGAATTGTCAATTTCCGTACCGGAGAAGCTCTCCGGCGAATACTCAAAGCGGATATTCGCACCGCTCTTTTTTACTTCCTGCTCGGTGAGCTCTTTAATGAGCTTGGCGCCCTCCACCGCAATATCGATTACGCCCTGCATGTCGGTATTAAAAACAATTTTGCGCTGCAGGGTGGAGGTGGAATTATAGAAATGAACGATGACGTTTTTCGCGCCGTCGATTGCCTCGAAGGTTTTCCGGATGAGGTGCGGGCGCGCCTGAACAAGCACCTGGATGGTCACGTCGTCCGGAATCAGATTGCGTTCGATCAGCGTACGCAGGATTTCATACTCCGTTTCCGAAGCGGAAGGGAATCCGACTTCGATTTCCTTAAAGCCGATGTCAACCAGCGTCTGGAAAAACACAAGCTTTTCTTCCAGATTCATCGGGTCGATCAGCGCCTGGTTGCCGTCGCGCAGATCCACGCTGCACCAAACAGGCGCCTCTTTGATTACCTTGTCCGGCCACCGGCGGTCAGGCAGACTGACCGGCTGGAACGGGATGTACTTTTTGCAGCCTTCATACATAGTAAAACACTCCTTTACAAATCTTCATCGGCCAAAACCGGATTGAATGTGAAAACAAAAAAGCCCCGAATACAGCAAAAACTGTATTCGGGGCGAATTCATAAAATCCGCGGTACCACCCTGATTCGGCTCCGTTTTACCGGAAACCC
>JAEWUH010000121.1 GCA_023397245.1 Bacillota bacterium
GTATTATAAATATGGTTTTTTAATTCGGGCGTTTTCCGGCGAAAAACCGCCAAATCAAAAAGCGCGGAAAGCCGCTGTTTATCGGGCATTCTCCTCATTTTTACGCCGAATCTCCGGCCCGGCGTGAGCCGGAAAACGCAAAATCCGGTCCGATTTCGTTGACGATACCTTTCCGCTATGATATGTTTACTGCAAAGTTTATCAGCGGCTTTTCAGCTGATAAAGAATCACGAGGAAGGATCGGAGCATTTTATGAACATTGAAGTGTATATTGAAAAATCGAGCCAACTGAAATCTTTTGACATTCTGAAAGAATTCCGTCGGCTGATCGAGCTGAACCATCTGGAGGACAAGGTTTCACTGAGTGCTTCACTTTGCATGGGAGACTTTACAAAGCCGGGCGTGCCGGTTAAAATCGGCGAAGATTTTACCGAATACGTTTCAAAAGACAGTCTCGAAAACATCTTCGGGAAATATGTTCTTCAAACTGCCGTCCAGTGCTGAGCGGCAGGCGTGAATGAAATTCATTCTTTATTTTCTGAACAAGCATTACCGGACTTGTGGAAAGGCATAGATAAAATGTTGCAATTTGATTCCAATGTACAGGAACTGAAATACAGGGTGCTGAAGGAAGTGGTTCGGCACGCGTCGAAAAATGAGCTTAGCACAAAGCTGTATGATATTCCGCGTGAAATCATCCCCGGGCCAAAAGCCACCATGCGGTGCTGTATTTACCGGGAACGGGCCATCGTGGAGGAACGTGTAAAGCTGGCTATGGGCGGTGATCCGCAGAACAAAAACATTGTGGAAGTAATTGATATTGCGTGTGAAGAATGCCCCAACAAACGCTTTATCGTTACGGAAACCTGCCGGGGATGCATTGCTCACCGCTGCCAGGCCGCGTGCCCGGCGGGCGCTATTTCTTTCGTGAATCACAAGGCGGTCATCGACCATGAAAAATGCAAGGGCTGCGGCCAATGCAGGAAAGCGTGTCCCTATAACGCCATTACGGAGCAGGAGCGTCCGTGCATCAGTTCCTGCAAGGCGAAGGCGATTTCCCTGGATGAACAGAACAAAGCGGATATCAATTCGGAAAAATGCGTACGCTGCGGCGCGTGTGTCCGTCAATGTCCGTTTGGAGCAATCGTGGACAAGTCGTATCTTCTGGACGCCATGCGGATGATACGCGAATCCGACCACGGAAAAAAATTCCGGGTTTATGCCGCGGTTGCGCCGGCCATTGCAAGCCAGTTCTATTACGCCAAAATCGGGCAAATCATCTCCGCCCTGAAAGAAGCCGGTTTTAGCCGGGTGGTGGAGGTCGCGCTCGGCGCGGACATCGTCGCGTATAAGGAAGCCGAGGAGCTGGCTGAAAAAGAGTTTCTTACAACCTCCTGCTGCCCGGCTTTTGTTCAGTTCATTAAATCCAATTTCCCGGAGCTGGAAAGCAGCATCTCGAGCAACGCTTCTCCTATGATCGAAATCGCAAGACTGATTAAGCACGTGGATAAAACAGCGAAAGTGGTATTTATCGGCCCGTGCATCGCGAAGAAAATGGAATTCCAAAAGGAAGAGCTCAAAGGCGCAGTCGACTGCGTGATAACCTTTGAGGAATTGCAAGCCATGTTCGGCGGTTTGGATATTAAACCGGAAGAGCTGGAGGAAGACGAACTGAACGACGCCTCTTATTTCGGCAGGGTTTTTGCAAGGAACGGCGGCGTAACAGAGGCCGTATTGAATGTTCTGGAAGAAAAGAGCATTGATTTTCAGGTAAACCCCGTACTGTGCGATGGGCTGGAAGAATGCCGCGCCGCTCTCATCAAGGCTTCCAAAGGGAAGCTGGATGAAAACTTCATTGAAGGAATGGCCTGTGTGGGAGGCTGTGCCGGAGGCGCCGCCTGCCTCACCCTGCGCAATTCGATAAAAAACAAGATGAGCATCGACAACTATGCAAAGCAGGCCACCGGGGGCGTAAAGGAACCGGTAAACGTCAGATAAACATTTAAGGAGGATTCTCTTCTATGCTGGACTGTAAATTGTGCAATTACTACCATTCGGTTTCCGGGCAGAGCTTACCCGGACTTGATCTCGGCATCTGCGATTTTTCCGATACGCTGTTTATTGAAGACGCTGAAAATCTGGACGTCGAATATCCGTGCAAAAAAATCGACTATTACGATTATCTCCGAAAAAAATCCGCGGCCTGTATCGACTCTGCCATGGTTGCAAAATTCGTGAATCCCGAATTGTTTCATGAGCTGCGGCAGTGCGGAGTATCCATGCTTAAATTTCCGGAAGGAATCATAGAAAAATGCTTTATGCATCACCTGGAGCAGGAAAATCAGAAAGTTTTCTGCGGAATCCCGGCTGAACTGCTGAAAACAGGAAGCGGTTCGGGAATTTAAACCCCGCTGCAGGCCGTATGGAAACGCCAGCCGGTCAGGGCAGATTCCTTTGAATCTGCCCTGACCGGCTAAATTTGTTAAGGGCCGTTTCCGGCCGTTTATTTGATTCGAACCATGATAGAAAGATCGGCATAGCAATACGTCCGGTCTGCGGAAGACTCAATATTTGCGCTCTGCACTACAAAAGTGATCTTTGCCCGGTCATTTTCAGCCGAGAACGCAGCCTCCTCATTCGAAATTTCAGACTTCTCCGCGGTATAACCGCGATATCTGGAAAAAATCTCGTCCGTATGAAAAAGGATGATTTCCCGATTGCTTTCATCCGTCAAAACAACATCGTACTGCCCGCCGGTTTTTACTTTTTTCAGCACATAATTTTTTCCCGATTTTTTAATCTCGCAGATATTTGAGTTTACGCTTTCGTCGCAGTTCACATACGTCTGCGCAAGGATGTCATATCCCGCAATATCAAGCGGCATAGCCGTATTTCGGATTACATTGACGGGCCTTCCGGTTTTTTCCGGCAGGTCATATTCGTCGAAGCCAAACGTACTGTAAAAATCTTTTTGAGCAGTGAAATGCTCCGGCAGCCACGCGATTTTGCCGAGGTACCCCATCTGTTCCAGATACCCGACGGAAAAAACGATCTTCTTTTGATCGCCGCCGGAAACGGAACCGTTCGGGATTACGGCATTGTTTTTCAGCATTCCGTTTTTTACCAGCACGGTTTTCAGCATATTTTCCTGACTGAGGCGGCTGACTGTGAAAGCGTCTGCGGGAGGGATAACGGACACAGCCGAGAAAGCAATGAGCATCGCGGCTATAATACCGTTCTTCCTTACGGGAACAGTACTCATTACCACACCGGCGGAAGCGGCGAAAACGCCGAACAGAATGACAAAATACTTGGTATGGGTAACGCCTGTGTCCTGCAGGCTGATAACCGAAGATACGATCTGGAACAGCACGATGGGAACAAGCACCTTTGGAAAAATCAGGCGGAACAGAGCGGCAAATTTATTTTCCAGCCTACCGGACAGGATGCAGACCAGAATGACGGTAATCGCGTAGGAAACCAGCATAGGCTCCAGCAGATTATTCGTCCAGAACTCCCCTCTTATATTTAAAACAATATAGAGTACCAGGATGACCGTAAAAACGGCTGTCAGCGGAATAATGATATATGAAATCAGCACCTCCAGAAATTTGGGACAGGACACGGCCCTGCCGATGTCCTCATCCTGCGCGGTGATTTTCTCAAAGCCACTTTCCCTGTCCTTTTTCCCCGGATAGAAAGGAATCAGAGAAAGAAAGAAGATCGGGGCAAACAGCACAAAGACTATGTTTGCCGTATGCGGGTATGCTTTTTCGCTCACATTGACGATCAGACGGTTGATTGCCGCGATGATCAGGCTGCATCCGCCAAAGAGAACGGCGGAGTAAAACACAGAGTGAAAAAAGGCCTTAAATACCGCCATAAAGCTTTCGTTAAAGGTAATCCTGCTTTGGATGACAGGAACCCAGATAAAGGCAAAAACCAGTGCCAGCAGAGCGACGGAGGTCCGTATTCCGGCTTCCGCGCCGAGCTCCGGGGCCGAACCGATCAGCAGATAGTATCCGGCCGTCAAGGCAGCGCCGCATCCCATCAGGATAAGGCGCGCAGACCGTTTTATGAAGAAGCGTTCCCATGCTGCCTGCAGAGCCGCGCACAAAACAGCGCCCACCGCACAGCTCATCAGCTGTTTCCCATAGTCCTTTTCCGTATTGACCGCGATTGCCACGGTAACGGCCGCGGCCAGAAGGAATGCCGCGGTCAGCGGATAACGGGCAATGGCATTGGTCAGGCCTCTCAGCCTGTCCGCAAATTTTACAATCTTTTTCATCGGCGCCGTCCTCTGTTGCAATTTGTACGTTCCGTTCAAACGAACCGTAATTCTTCAAGCTTAATTTTCCCCGCCGGAAAGGCAATATGCACGCCTTTATTTTTCCGGCTAAACAGGCAGCCAACGTAAAAGATGCGCATATACAGCAGCCGCAGGCATATTGAACGCCTGCGGCCTGTAACTATAAGGAATGCGGTTTTCTTCACGGGCCTGCGCGCGCCGGTACTCGCGCGGGGCAGGGCCGCAATTTTCGGGCGATATGTATCAACGGTTCGCCCTGTTCCGTACTTTGGGTAAGGTTTTCTGCGCTTACTTTTTCAGCTTGGAAGCCAAATTCTTAATGCTGTCCGCAATGCTGTTGGAAGGCTTCTTTTCCGCCACTGCCTGAAAAGCCTGATCAAGATCGGCAATGATATCGTCGACGTGCTCGGTGCCGATTGAAAGCCGAATCGTGTTCGGCTTGATGCCCTGGTCGAGCAGCTCTTCGCCGGACAGCTGGGAATGCGTGGTGGAAGCCGGATGGATCACAAGGCTCTTCACGTCGGCCACATTCGCAAGCAGCGAGAAAATTTCAAGATGATCGATGAAGTCCTTCGCCGTTTCGGCGTCGCCTTTGATTTCAAAAGTAAAGATGGATCCTCCGCCGTTCGGGAAGTACTTATCGTATAATTTCTTGTTGCCGCTGCCGGGCAGGGACGGATGGTTCACTTTCTCAACCTGCGGATGTTTGGACAGATAGTCCACGACCTTCAGCGCATTTGCCACGTGGCGCTCAACGCGGAGCGAAAGCGTCTCCAGCCCCTGCAGGAACAGGAACGCGTGCAGCGGCGCAAGGGTAGCGCCCGTATCGCGAAGAAGAATTGCGCGGATTTTTGTAACAAAAGCCGCGGGCCCTACCGCTTTTGTAAAGCTGATGCCGTGATAGCTCGGGTTCGGCTCGGTAAGAGACGGGAATTTTCCGCTTGCTTCCCAGTCAAATTTGCCGCTGTCTACAATAACGCCGCCGATGGCTGTGCCATGTCCGCCGATAAACTTTGTGGCGGAATGCACCACGATGTCCGCGCCGTACTCAAACGGACGGACAAGGTAGGGTGTTGCGAACGTATTATCCACAACCAGCGGGATTTTGTGCGCGTGCGCAATCTTTGCCACCGCTTCAATATCGATAATATTGGAATTGGGGTTGCCGAGCGTTTCGATAAAGATGGCCTTCGTGTTCTCCTGAATTGCCTTTTCAAACGAGCCTTTCTCATCGGGGTCTACAAATGTTGTGGTAATGCCGTAATCCGGCAGCGTGTGAGCAAGGAGGTTGTAGGTGCCGCCGTAAATGGTTTTAGCGGATACGATATGATCGCCTGAATGCGCCAGATTCTGGAACGTATAGCTGATTGCGGCTGCTCCCGAAGCTACGGCAAGCGCGGCGACTCCGCCTTCAAGAGCCGCTATCCTTTTTTCAAAAACGTCCTCGGTGGAGTTTGTAAGCCTGCCGTAAATGTTGCCCGGGTCGGCAAGGCCAAAACGGGCGGCGGCGTGCGCCGAGTTGCGAAATACGTAGGAGGTGGTCTGGTAAATCGGAACCGCGCGCGCATCCGATGCGGGGTCTGCCTGCTCCTGGCCTACGTGAATCTGCAAAGTCTCGAATTTATAGTTTTTGTTGCTCATGGTAATAACCTCTTTCTGATTTTTATTTTTTTAATTGGTTCACCGGTTCGGCTGCGCACATTCGGCAGCGGCACATTCGTTCTTTGTTCCTATCACATCGGGGATCTCGGGTCGATTTTTTCATAAAATACCTCCCATTCCGATTTTCATTTTAAATAAAGAAAAAGCAGCCTGATCATCAGACTGCTTCATACGTATGAAAACCCATATAAAATGAAGGCAGTCTTTATCATCAGACTGCCCTTACTGTTTTTTTCAGGAGCGGGGTCGGATGATCAGAATATTCTTTTGAACAGCACACATACACATACTGCACATACACATTTCTGACATCCCGCTGTTGTATTTTACATTTGCTTTGCTGTTCAGCATACTGCTCACCGCCTTATTTATTACAATTCCTATATGAATTGTATATATTATATCTGTGCTCTCATAAAATGTCAAGATGCTTTTTAAATTTTTTCAAATATATAAAATAGAAAGGTCGGTACCGGCGCGGAAAAGCGTTAAAGCTTCAGGTCCGCAATCAGGATTCCGATAATCTCGCCGTCCGTACTCTTTACCGGCACGGAAATAGCAATGCAGTAGTTGTTGGTATCGGTGGAGATATAGGGTTCCGAAATATAATCCCTGCCGGCGATTGACTGCTTAAAATACGGCCGGTGCGCGAAGCTTGTATAGACCTCCTGCTCCGTATAATTCAGTGTTACCGCTTTCCGCAGGCCATCCTTCTGCACAAGCCCGAACAGTTCAAAGTAAGGGTATTTTTTCAGCTGTTCCAGCAGCGCGGGCGTTGCCTTTGAATATTCCATCGTGCCCAGCGCCGGCAGCCCGGCAATTTCCTTCAGTGTTTCAATCCCGTTCCTTATGTACTTCTGCTTTTCTTCGTTTATTTTATAATTCTTTACAAAGGAATTGATATATTGTTTTGTTTCCAGATTCATAGCCTGGAGCTTTTTCATGCGGTCATAGGTGTTTTCTGCGATTTCATTCTGCTTTTCAGAAGCTACGGCAATTTCCGCGGTAGCCAGAGAGGTGTTCTCAAAGGTTGAAAACACCTGCCCGATATCGGCGTCTATTTTATCGATATTTTCGACTTGCCCGGCAATGTTTTCACCGATTTCCGCAAACGCGTGATAGGAGCTGTCTGTTTTTTGTTTCAGCTCGCTCAGATTGGATTTTGTAATTTCTGAGATTTTCAGATACTGTTTTATTTCTTCCACCTCAGACTCGGTTCTTTCAGAAATCGTGCTGATATCGCTTCTGACATCTTTGATAATGTCCTCGATCCGCTTCGCCTGCAGGGCGGAATCCGTTGCCAGCTTACTTATGGACTGTGCGATTACGGAAAATCCCTTTCCGGCTTCCCCGGCTCTGGCCGCCTCAATGGAAGCGTTCAAAGCCAGCAGATGGGTATTCCTGCTGATTTTGCTTACCTCGTCGGTGATGCTTTGAATTAGGGAACCCTTTTCCTCAAGCTCCTTTACCTTTTCCGTAGTATTGATATAAGAATCTGCCGTCTGCCGGATTTTATCATTCAGAATTTCAAGATTTTCGTAGCTGCTTTGCAGAGTTTTCAGGTTATCCGTTTCCATTAAGCCGATATCTTCGGACTTTTTCCGGATCAGTACCGCTGTTTTGCTCACCTGATCGGAATGGCCTTTGACCTCTTCAAGGAAGGATATCTGCTTCTCCATATCCTTTGAGATGCTGTTTATGGTGGAGGAATTCTCTCTGCTGGAGGTTTTAATTCCGTCGGCGTCCTTTTTCAGTTCTTCTATAAAGCTGTTTGTTTTGTCCGTCATCGTTGTGGTCTGGGATATTAATTTTCTGAATTTAAGAATTACGCTGTTCAGATTCCGCTTCAAACTGTTCCGGCCGGCACTTCTCTCATCGAAGGACTTTGTCAGATCGCCTTCTGAAATATCGACCAGTATTTTATTGATTATTCTTTTGTCCAATAGCATTCTGAGTACCTCCCTGTCTTAATGAATTAAAAAAATCCTGTCTTCTTAGAACCTAAGAAGACAGGATTCAATCCCGTGTTACCACTTCTGTTTGCCTGTGCCTCACAGCGCAGACCTTAAAAGTACGCCGAATTTAATCGGATATACTTCGATTTTTATAACGGCTAATTTCCGTCGCAGCCTAAGCGTTGAAACCTCGGTACGCCACTCCGGAGCCATTTTCGGCTTTTCGTCTGTCTGTCCTCTTTCATCGGTTAAGGACTCTCTGTAAGATAAACAATAAAAGCCTACTTTCTCCTTCACAGTGTTTTGCAGATTCTGTTGTTATATCGAATTATAACACCATTCTTTGTAATGTCAAGTATTTATATATGTTTTGTATTATAAAACATATATGGGCAGGCACGCCGTTCTTCACACGGTCTATGAGC
>JAEWUH010000122.1 GCA_023397245.1 Bacillota bacterium
TAAAGAATACCGGGCAGCGCTGCGCAATCATGCGGATTTTAAAACAGAGCGCGGAGCCGGTGAGCGCCGAGGATATTTTTGCCTGCCTGAAGGAGGAATATCCGAACCTTGCCCTTTCCACTGTTTACCGGAATCTGGAGCGCTTTGCCGCAGACGTTCTGGTAAAGAAAGATGTATTCAACGACGGAATCGTTCGCTATTCCATTGCCGGGGAACACCACGGCCATTATTTAATCTGTACGCAGTGCAGCGCGAAGATCAAAATACAGGACTGCCCGCTCACCCGTCTGGAGCAGGGGCTGGCGCGGGATACCGGGTATGAGATTGAGGGGCATACCCTCACGATTTACGGGAAATGTCCGGAGTGCGTCCGGCGGGAACACAGCGGGGAAGAGGAAAAATCCGAGAAATAACGGAAACGGCAGGAAAGAATATGCATAAGACTCGCACAATGGCGGAAAAATTCCAGAGCCCGGCGGCAAATATGCTCCGGCAGACCGGCAACGAGCTTTTTATTCTGCCCCACAAACTTTTAAGGCCGTATATCGCGCACTATACCGTTACTTTTCGATGCGCTAACCCGGCTGTGGATAGCCTGACGCTGATTCCCGACGCGAGCGGCTGCATGGTTTTTACCTGCCAAGAAAACCGTTTGGACGGTTTGTTCTGGGGAGCCACGACAAAAACCGTAACGGTGAAAAACGACGTGGACGAGATTGATTTCCGGCTGTTTATTGAATTCAAACCGGGCGGGGCGCACCGCCTGACCGGATATCCGCAGTCGGAACTGGCAGACCGGATTCTTGATACGGAGGATTATAACCCTGTTTTGTCACAGGCAATCAAAAACAGGATGGAAGCCTCCGCAGACCTGCGGGAACTGATTTGCGGGCTGGACGGCCTGTTCCTTTCCATGCTTATCAAAACGGATGCTTCCGATCCCGCGGAGGAAATCGCTTCCGGTGTGCAGCGTCGGAACGGAAACGTATCCGTACGGGAGCTTTCAGACCAAACCTTCTACAGCGAGCGGCAGCTGAACCGCATTTTCCTCCGTTCCCTCGGAATCAATGTAAAAACGTATTCACGGCTGCTCCGGGTGAATTATGCGGTACGGTTAATGAAAAGCAGCGGAAAGGCATTTGCAAAGCAGCTGTATGATATGGGCTACTTTGATCAGGCACATTTTATTCATGATTTTAAGTCGATCTGCGGAGTTGCTCCAACCGAATATCTGAAAAATCTGTCCGATTTCTACAATGAAGAATATAAGTTCGACCGTATAATATAAGCATAAATCTTATAGAAATGAGTGAAGGATATGAAATTCAGCGCACCATTGATTTCGGCGGCCGACTTTTCCGTTTCCAGAAAGTTTTACGAAGAAGTGTTCGGCTTAAAGGTAATCTGCGATTTTGGCGCGAACATTACGTTTGAGGGAGGCTTTTCTCTCCAAACGAAAGATACTTGGGCGGAGTTTATCGGCAAATCCGAAGAGGAAATTCTGACCAAAAGCAATAACTTTGAGCTGTATTTTGAAGAAGAGGATTTTGACGGCTTCTTAGAGCATTTAAAAAAATTTCCGGAGATCGAGCTGGTTCACAATGTGAAAAAGTACCCCTGGGGGCAGCGCGTAATCCGCTTCTATGACCCGGACAAACATATCCTTGAAGTGGGAGAAAGCATGGAAACTGTGGTTAAAAACTTCCTGAAGCAGGGGCTTTCCGTGGAAGAGACCTCAAAAATCACGATGTTCCCGGTGGAATTCGTAAAGTCCTGCCTGTAATAGGCGGATACCCGCACGATAAAAAACAGCCCGGACAGCGTCATTGACGTCATCCGGGCTTGATTTATATATTATAACTTTTTATTCTTTTCACACAGCTCGTTGATTAAGGAAAAGATATTCTTGCTGGATTCGGAGGTGTCAAAGCCCTCGCAGGAGCTGCGCATTTCCTCAAGGCGGCGGCTGTCCTCCAGAAGGGTCTGGATGGTTTTGCCGGTATCCACGCCTTTTTCCAGCTTGACGGCCATGTCGTGTGTTAGAAGGAAGTTCGCGTTATCCTCCTCCTGGCCGGGGATGGCGTCGAATACCGCCAGCGGAATATTGCAGGCCAGCGCTTCCGAAACGGTAAGGCCGCCGGGCTTTGTGATAATCAGGTCGGACGCATGCATGTAATTTTCCACCTCGTTGGTGAAAAACACGAGCTTGGTTTTCTTGGGGCTGTTTTCCACAACCGGCGTAAACGCTTCGAAAAGCTTCTGGTTGCGCCCGGTGATGACGATAATCTGAAAATCGGCGGGTACACGGATGATATCCTTATAAATATTCATGATATTGGTCACCCCGAAGCTCCCCGCCATGATTAAGATGGTCGGCTTGCCGGCGTCCATTCCGAACTTTTCAAGAAGCTCAGGTCTGTTTCGCTTGGTGAAGAACACGTCGCCCACCGGGATGCCGAAGGGGTAGATTTTCTCTTTCTTTACGCCCATGGCCTCCATTTCCGGAATCATGTCCGCGGTGGAAACGATATAGGCGTCCACGTGGTCGCCGAACCATGCGCGGTGCGGGCCGTAATCCGTCATCAGGCAGATGAGCGGGGCGCGAACGATTCCCTTCCCTTTTAAATGGGAAACCATCTCCGTTGCGAACGGATGGGTGGAGATGACCACGTCGGGCTTCTGCTCCTCCATGAGCGGGATCAGCTTCTGGCTGAACACACTGGTAAAACGGGTGACAAGGTTGGAAAGGATGCTTTCCTCATTGGTTTTGCGGTAAAGCTGGCCGAACACCTTGGGTGTTTTGGTTGCCAGAAAATGGTATCCTTCGCATACGGTTTTATCCAGCACAGTGTTGATGCTTTTCAGCGCATCCACCACCGCTACTTCGTTGCCGGTGGAATTTTCCCGGATATATGATTCAATGGCGTGGGAGGCCCGGAGGTGCCCGCCGCCGGTAGCTGCGGAAAGAATTAATATTTTCACATTAACACTCCTAAAATACGCTTTTTTATTTGGCTGAATTATACTATATTGATTATTATATCATATAAATAGTAAAGTTGCCATATCCAATGGCAAATAACGGGACAGGGCTGCGGCTTGAGCGGCGCTGTAATTTTCCTGTTACTTTACATTTATTGGTTTGGGATATATAATGTACCTTAACAGGCTACTAAAATTTACTTGGGAGGCACCAGAATGGCGGCTGAAAAAACAGTGGATATTTTTTCCGGGGCGCAAGCCGTAAAACGGAAAAAGCATATAGCCGTTTGGGTTTCTTTATCGGCGCTGCTTGTGCTCGGCGCTTTGGGCGGCGTGTTCGGAAAACAGTTTTATCAGGAATACCAGCGCCAGCAGC
>JAEWUH010000215.1 GCA_023397245.1 Bacillota bacterium
CTTTTGCCGTCCTGCTGGGAATCGTTCTCGGAACCATGGTTGCTCTGGTAAAGGTGGCTCATGGCAATAACAATAAAAAATTCCGTATTCTGAATTCGATCTGTAGTCTGTACCTGACGGTTATAAGAGGCACTCCGGTTATTGTTCAACTGCTGATTATGTATTATGTTATCTTAAGTTCAACCAGTGTTGATAAAATTACTGCGTCGATCCTCGCTTTCGGCATTAATTCCGGGGCCTATGTGGCGGAGGTTATCCGCAGCGGTATCCAGTCAGTTGATAAAGGGCAGGTGGAAGCCGGACGTTCCCTCGGGCTGAACGAACGCGATACGATGATCAAAATTGTGTTTCCGCAGGCGCTGAAAAATGTTCTCCCCGCAATCGGCAATGAGTTCATTGCGCTGTTAAAAGAAACCTCCGTCGCCGGCTATATCGGTGTTCAGGACCTGACCAAAGGCGGAGATATCATCCGCAGTATCACTTACGATGCGTTTACCCCGCTGCTCTCGACCGCCGGGGTGTATCTCATCATTGTGATCGGGCTTACCGCCGCTTTGTCAAAGCTTGAAAGGAGGCTGCATAAGAGTGATTACCGTTAAAAATCTGCAAAAAACATTTCATACACTGAACGGAGACCTTCCCGTTTTAAAAGGAATCAATCAGGTAATAGAAAAGGGAGAAAAAGTGGTTATCGTCGGGCCTTCCGGCTCCGGCAAAAGCACGTTCCTCCGCTGCCTGAATTTACTGGAGCAGCCAACAGGCGGAGAAATCTGGTTCGAGGGCGTACAGATTAACACGCCGGACTGCAATATCAACCAGCTCCGTCAGAAGATGGGCATGGTATTCCAGCATTTTAACTTATTTCCGCATTTGACCGTTCTGGAGAATATCACGCTTGCCCCGGTCACTTTAAAGCTGAAATCGCAGCAGGAGGCCGAAAAGCAGGCGATGCAGCTTTTGGACCGTGTGGGACTTGCCGATAAAGCTCAGGCGTACCCCGTGCAGGTTTCCGGCGGACAGAAGCAGCGTATCGCGATTGTGCGCGCGCTTGCCATGAACCCGGATGTAATGCTTTTTGACGAACCCACCAGCGCGCTTGACCCGGAAATGGTCGGCGAGGTGCTCCAGGTCATGAAGGAGCTTGCGGAAGATGGTATGACCATGGCTGTGGTTACGCATGAAATGGGTTTTGCCAAAGAAGTTGCCACACGCGTGCTCTTTATGGATGACGGCCAGGTACTTGAAGAAGCAAAACCGGATGAATTCTTCAATCATCCTAAAAATCCCAGATTGCAGGACTTTTTATCAAAAGTTCTTTAATATTTGAAATTATTATGATAGAATAAAATGCACAGCAGCTTGCTGTGTATTTTATTTTTTTGAGGTGTTTTCATGCCGGCTGCGATAACTCACTTTCTTCAGGCGGAAAAAGTGATGGATGAACTGGAAAAACATAGCACAGGGCCTTCTGTTAATCGGGATGCTTTTTTTTGGGGTGCTCAGGGGCCGGATTTTTTGTACTGCCACAGACGCCTTCCCTGGCAGCGCGGAACCAGCCTGAAACAATATGCGGAAAGGATGCACAGAGAAAATCCCTCCGGGCTTTTCGGCGCGATGCGGGAATATGCCGCAGCCGGAAATCAGGATGAAATTGTTCCGTCCTATCTTTACGGATTTCTCTGCCATTACTCCCTTGACCGTATCGGCCATCCGTATATTCAGTATCATACGGAAGAACTTTTTGAAAAGTATCCGGAGCAAACCAAAGCGTTTTTACATAATCAGATTGAGTCTGTACTTGATACGATTATGCTCCGTTATGAAAAGGCCCGGCTGCCGGTGGAATTCAATTTAAAATGGACGGTGCCAAAAAACCGGGAAGTCCAGTTTCAAATAGCAGACCTTTACGCGTTTGTGCTTAACCGGCTCTATGGCCTCAAGGATTCCGGCACAGCGCTTTTTCAGGCTACGGAAGACTGCCGCAGGATATTCGGGCTGTTGAATGACCGGACGACCATGAAGAAAGCGCTGGCTGAACGCTTTGAAAAGCGTAAAAAGCTGCATAATCTTTCGTGCTGGTTCCGCCCGATGAGCGAAAGCGACGAATATGATTATGCCAATATTCTGCTTTCGGACTGGCGCTGGCCGCCGGACAGCCGCACGGTAAGGAACGAGGACTTTTTCAACCTCTATGATCAATCGGTACAGGAAAGTCTGGAATTGATCCGGTGCTTTTCTGATGCGGACCGTTTCGAAAAAGAAACGGTCGACCAATCATTTATTTAAGGAGCGATTTATTATGAATCGGATTGCAAGCTTTTGCGTTGACCACAACAAACTGTTGCCGGGTATTTACGTTTCCAGAATCGACGACGACATCACCACCTATGATATCCGGATGAGAAAGCCGAACGTGCCGCCGTTTCTTTCCAACCCCGCGATGCATACGATTGAGCACCTTTTCGCGACTTATGTACGCAATTCCGCTTTCGGGGACAAGATTATCTATTTTGGCCCGATGGGCTGCCGCACAGGATTTTATTTTTTAGCCCGGAATATGGAAAAAGCGGACGCGATTCGGTTAATTATTGAAACTTTTGAGTTTATCTCCAAATTTGAAGGTACCGTACCGGGTACAAAAGCAGGAGAATGCGGAAATTATCTTGAGCATGATTTAAATGGGGCGAAGGAAGAAGCAGAAAAATTTCTTGCGGTCATACGCGGATGGAGTGTTCAAAAGCTAAGCTATTAAGCTGTTTTATGTTGTCATCCCATTCAAGGGGAGACAAGATTCGCGAGAATATTTTTCGCCCTGCAAGAATGAGGAGGAGAGCGGGCTGGCGCCCGCCGACGACGAGGACGGGGCAGGACGGAAAATCAACCGCGAAGATGTCTATTCTTTAGTGGGATGGCAGCATTAGAGCCAAATTGTAGCATATTTGTGAATTCAGAGCAAATTGGGTTGCAATATCGTTCGTAAAGTTATATATTATAATGTATATTACAAATTTGTTACAATTCAGTGATGCGAAAGGATTTGGCTCCATGCAGTTTGCTAAGCTGAAAAAGCTTTTGAAAAGCGTTTGTGAAGACTCAAATCGCTTTTTATATATTGTCGGAATACAGTCCGTTAGAATCATAAAACGTGTCAGGCGAAGGCTGCTTCGCTTTTTGAAACCGGCAATCGACCTTTTTGAACGGCTTTATGCCGTAACCGTCGGCAGACAGATTAAAAACCTGCAAAAAGAGATTGATTCGATTCATGAAGGAATATCCATTGCGGGGGAAAGAATTGCCGAGGCGCGGAAACAGGGTCTCTGGCGTACGTTCGCCACATATCTTTGGGTTGCGGGCAAAAGTTTAGTCCGCCATAAAGCGTTTCTGTGTTCCATTCTGAATGTTTTAGTACCGGCCGCTTCCGTTATTCTGCTTGTTATGACGGTTCGATATTGGACAGGCCTTAATTACGGTCTTGTTCTTTCTTATGACGGCAAGCAGGTTGCCACCATTCAGAACGAAAAGGTTTACGAACAGGCGACGGAGATGGTGAGCCAGCGCATGGTGCACGATACGGCTGCCAGCGATATCGGCGTGAAATACACTCCGGCTTTTCAGCTTGCCATTGTGGATACGAACCAGTATTCCACAGTGAACTTTGTCTGCGATAAAATCATTCAGCAGTCAAACGGCATTATTGAAGAAGCAAGCGGGCTTTATGTAGACGGCCAGCTGATCGGCGCAGTAAAAAGCAGCGCGGATCTCCGGTATATCCTGCAGAATATCCTGAATAAGGCGCGCAGAGGGGATACGACCTCGACCGCCGCATTCGCTCAGGATGTGCAGACGATTACCGGCCTGTTCCCAACGACTACACTTATGACGTCGGATGCGATGAATAAGATGCTGACTGGAACTTCCAAGTCTGCCGTGACCTATACGGTAAAATTAGGAGATACCGTCACCTCTATCGCAAAGGAAAACAATACAACGATTGCCGAACTGAATAAGCTGAACGGGAACCAGCTCGGGGATGATTTGCACCCGGGCGACCTGATTACGCTTCAGGTTTCCACTCCGATGCTCAGCGTGGAGATGGTGAAAAGCCTGACCTACCGCGTTCCGCTTTCCTATAAAACCGTTACGGTTCAGGATGATTCCCAGTACACGGATTATTCCAAGGTGAAGAACGAAGGGACCAATGGAGTACAGCAGTGCGTTGACAAGGTTTACTTTATTAACGGTACGGAGTCGAGGCGTGAGATCATCAGCAGAACGATTGTGGTTCCTTCTGTTGACAAGGTCGTTATTACCGGAACGAAAAAAAGGCCGAAGGTCAGCGGACTGGGAGAAGCTACCGGAAGACTGATGTGGCCGGTTCCGTCCCTGCGGATGATCACCACATACTTTACCTGGCGCTGGGGAAGTTTTCATACCGGAATCGATATTTCCGGAGGCAGCGCGTACGGTAGAACGATCGTTGCCGCGGACGGCGGCGTGGTGGTTTATGCCGGCTGGAAAAACGGTTATGGAGAATGTGTGCAGATCAGCCACGGCAGCGGAATTCAGACCCTCTACGGCCATGCAAGCCGGCTGCTTGTTTCATCGGGGCAGAGAGTGTCCAAAGGGCAGGCAATCGCAAGAGTGGGCAGTACCGGAAATTCAACCGGCCCGCACTGCCATTTTGAAGTAATCAAAAACGGAACCAAGGTGAATCCGCTCAGTTACGTGGGAAGGTAGTTTTCAGACTGACGATAATGGGGGCTGTGCTTTGCTTCCATTGTCGCAGTCTTTCGGTTTAACCGCATAAAGAAGCGTTTTTATGGAACGCTTCTTTATTTTTGCTATAATTTGCAGCCATATCGTAGATTTCTTTGTTTCGATGCTTATTGACTTTTTAATATATGTGTATTATTATCAGTAAGAGTGTAAATATGAAATAATTATGTATGAATATTCCTTCTTTTCTATATTTTGAAATTGAAAATATTAACAATAATATATTCGTTGAAAACGCTTAATAGGCGCGAAAATATGCAATAATATTATTGTCAAATTTAAGATTGGAGCGTGCCGCATTGGACAAATTTGTTATTAAAGGTGGCAATCGCCTGACCGGAGAAGTCAGCATCAGCGGAGCAAAAAATGCCGCTATCGCAATCATACCGGCAGCAATTCTTTCGGACGGCGTTTGCCGTATTGAAAATATACCGAACATTACCGATGTATCCTCCATTACCCGCATTCTTTATGATATGGGAGCAAAAATCCGAAATATCAACGAGTGCACGATTGAAATTGATCCAAGGCCGATCCGTACCCATGTTGCTTCCTACGAGCTTGCCCGTCATATCCGCGGTTCCTATTATTTGCTGGGGGCACTTCTGGGCCGTTGCAAACACGCGGTTGTCACAATGCCGGGCGGCTGCGATTTCGGCGTACGGCCGATTGACCAGCATCTGAAAGGCTTTGCCGCTCTGGGAGCAAGCAATAAGCTGGAAGGCGGCATGGTGGATGTCTACGCAAAAAATCTGACTAGGGCGAACATTTACCTTGACGTTGTGTCGGTGGGCGCTACCGTAAATATCATCCTCGCGGCTGTAAAGGCAAAAGGCATGACAGTTATAGAAAATGCCGCCAAGGAACCCCATATCGTTGATCTCGCGAATTTCCTGAATTCCATGGGCGCCGATATCAGGGGCGCAGGCACAGACGTGATTAAAATTTACGGAGTGGATCACCTTAACGGCACCACCTATTCCATTATACCGGATCAGATTGAAGCGGGTACTTATATGGTAGCCGCCGCGGCAACGGGCGGCGATGTTCTCGTAAAAAATGTAATTCCAAAGCACTTGGAATCCATTTCCGCAAAGCTGGAGGAAATGGGCGTAACGGTTGAAGAATTTGACGATGCCGTACGTGTGAGCCGCAAAGGCAAGCTCAATAAATGCAATATTAAAACGATGCCGCATCCGGGTTTTCCCACTGATATGCAGCCGCAGATTGCGGTGCTTCTATCCATTGCAAACGGCACAAGCATCATAAACGAGAGCGTGTGGGATAACCGCTTCCGCTATGTTGAGGAATTAAAGCGTATGGGCGCGCAGATTTCGGTAGACGGCAAGCTTGCCGTGGTTGAGGGCGTCGACCATTTAAATGCGGCGCCGGTAAAAGCAACAGACCTTCGCGCGGGAGCCGCAATGCTGATTGCCGCACTGGCTGCGCGGGGTGTTACGCAGGTTGAGGAAATCAGCCACATAGAGCGCGGATATGAAAACGTGGAGGAAAAGCTTCGCAATCTTGGGGCGGACATCAAGCGGGTTCATGTTCCCGAACCGTCCATTGCACAGGCGATCTGAACCGGATTCTATAAGGAATAGATGGGGATAGACGTTAGTCTTTCCCTTTTCTTGTATATGGGGGTACTTATGACACGTTTTTGTCCGCTTTTCAGCGGAAGCAGCGGGAACAGTTATTACATAGGTTCGGCAACCGCCGGAATTTTGATTGATGCCGGAAGATCGGCAAAACAGATTGTAACGATGCTTGATTTCTGCGGGATTGATATCTGCTCTGTTCAGGCCATCTTTGTGACGCATGAACATTCCGATCATGTGAATGGGCTTCGTGTCCTCGCTTCCCGCTATCATATCCGGGTTTATTCCTCCAACGGCACACTGAATGCTCTGGATAATATGGGATGTCTGAACAGCAAATTCCAAAGTGATGTCATCGGCTGTGAAGGGGTTGAACTTGCCGGAATCCAGATTCAGCCTTTCCGGACTTCCCATGACAGCGCGGAAAGCATTGGGTACCGCGTGCAGACACAGGACGGCCGGAGAGTCGGATTTTCGACCGACCTCGGTTATATGTCGGATGAGGTGCGCAATGCCCTTTGCGGCACGGATATGGTCGTTCTGGAATCCAATCATGATATCGGTATGCTGAACAACGGCCCGTACCCTTATCCGCTGAAAAAGAGGATTCTTTCGGATACCGGCCATCTTTCCAATCTTGCATGCGCGGACGAGCTCTGCGGGCTTGCCGACCACGGTACAACGCGTTTTGTCCTTGCGCATCTCAGCTCGGAAAACAATACGCCTGAGCTTGCCTATCAGACGGCGCTTTGTTCGCTTTCAATGGCCGGTATGAAGCAGGGGACTGACTTTGAGCTTTCCGTAGCGCCAAAGGAAAACACGCTCGGCAAGGTTACAATATTTTAGGAGACATTATGCTGACGGTCCAAATCATCTGCATCGGTAAACTGAAGGAAGCTTACTGGCGGGAAGCCTGTGAGGAGTATGCAAAGCGTCTGCAGGCATTTTGCAAATTTACTATAACAGAGATACCGGAGTGCAGGCTGCCGGAGCATCCGTCGCCGGCGCAGATCGAGTCCGCGCTGAAAACGGAGGGGGCAAAAATACGTTCCGCCGCCGGTGGTTCCGCTGTTTTTGCGCTCTGCATTGAAGGGAAAACACTTTCCTCCGAACAGCTTGCGGAAAAAATGAATTCTCTGAGCGTGAACGGTACAAGCACAGTCAGCTTTCTGATCGGAAGCTCCTACGGCTTGAGTGGCGAGGTAAAGCAGTCTGCGGATTTCAGGCTTTCCATGTCGCCGATGACCTTTCCGCACCAGCTTGCTCGCGTCATGCTTTGTGAGCAGATATACCGCGCTTTCCAGATTATGAACAACGGCAAATACCATAAGTAGCGGGGCGTTGTTGTACAAAAGAAATGGAAAAAGCGACCGGATTTAGCGTCTGTTTCCATTTATTAGCAGGCTATTTTTGCAGGATGGACGTATAAATGCTGCAAAAAGACGGAAAATTAATGAGACAAACCAAAAATTTGTGCATAAAAATGAAATGTTTCTTTCAATTTAAAAGTTATTGACACTGCATACCAAATAATATAAAATAGTATCGATATAAAAATTATGTTGACAAGGAGGTTCTGAAAAAGAGCAGCCTTGTTATTTTATTTTTAAGGAGGTATTCGCTTGAGCAAGTATACAAAAGATGACATTATCCGTATGGTTGAAGAAAATGATGTCCGGTTTATCAGAATGCAGTTCACCGATATACTGGGTACGATGAAAAATGTGGCGATAACGGCCAGTCAGATAGAAAAAGCTCTGGATAACAAGGTGATGTTCGATGGATCCTCCATTGAAGGATTTGTAAGAATTGAAGAATCCGATATGTACCTGAGACCGGATTTGGATACATTCGTGATTCTGCCGTGGCATACGCAAAACGGCAGGGTAGCCCGGCTGATCTGCGATATTTATACCCCGGACGGACGTCCTTTTGAGGGCGACCCGCGCTATGTGCTCAGAAGAACGATCAATGAGGCAGCCAAAATGGGTTACACGTTCAACGTTGGGCCGGAATGCGAGTTCTTTCTGTTCAATACGGATGAATTCGGTCATCCGACTACGATTACCCATGACACGGCCGGTTACTTTGACCTCGGGCCCTCCGATCTCGGTGAGACCGCCCGCCGCGACATCTGCCTGAATCTGGAAGACATGGGTTTTGAAATTGAAGCTTCCCATCACGAGGTTGCAATCGCACAGCATGAGATCGACTTTAAATACAGCGAGGCGCTTTCTGCTGCCGACAATATTCTGACCTTCAAAATGATTGTAAAGTGGTGCGCGGATACGCACGGTCTTTGTGCGACCTTTATGCCCAAACCGGTATTCGGTCAGAGCGGCTCCGGGATGCATACCAATATGTCGCTGTTTAAGGACGGGAAAAATGCTTTTTACGATCCGGACAGTGAAACCGGCCTGAGCCACATTGCATATAATTTTATTGCGGGCATTATGAAACACATTAAAGGAATCTGCGCAATCACAAACCCGCTGGTCAATTCCTACAAGCGCCTGGTTCCCGGATACGAAGCCCCGTGCTATATCGCATGGACTCTCAGTAACCGCAGCGCGCTCATCCGGGTTCCCGCATCCCGCGGACTGGGTACCCGCGTGGAGCTCCGCAATCCGGATCCTGCCTGCAACCAGTATCTTGCGTTTGCCGTGCTGCTTGCAGCCGGGCTTGACGGTATCAAAAACGACCTGGCTCCTCAGGAGGCGGTTTCAGCCAACATCTACGACATTGAAAAAGAAGATCGGGTCGCCGCAGGAATTGGCAGCCTTCCCACAAACCTGAGCAACGCAATTAAGGAAATGAAGGCGGATCCGTTTATCAAAGAAGTGTTGGGCGAACACGTATTCGGCAAGTACACGGAAGCTAAGGAAAAAGAATGGTATGATTTTTCCACTACTGTGACAGAATGGGAATTGGATCGTTACCTGAATAAGTTTTGATCGAACTCCATATTCTTTTCACGGAGTTGTTAAAAATGAGCAGTATTCTTATAGCTAATTCCAATTTGGACAGCGCTAAAAAAATAGCGGCGGTACTCCGCTCCGGTGGTTTGAATGTGAGTTCGGTCTGTTCCACAGGCTCCCAGGTGATCGATTTTACCAACAGGCACTATCAGGGCGGAGTGGTCATTTGCAGCGAAAAGCTTACGGATATGCCGGCAGTAAATTTGCCGAGACTGGCGGGTGTAGGCTATGATTTCGTATTTCTGGTAAAAAATCCGCCTGTCAGTTTACCCCCTGCCTGTATCAACATTCTTATTCCGATCAACCGCATGGCGTTGATTTCCACGGTGAATATGCTTCTGAACATAGCGGATTACAGCAGTTTAAGCGTAAAGAAGAGGATCGCCGCCGGAAACTACGACGAAAAACAGGTGATCGAATCGGCTAAGAATGTCTTGATTGAACGCAATAATTTTTCAGAAGCTCAGGCACATCGCTTTATTCAGAAAAAAAGTATGGACACCGGCAAGAAGATGATAGAGACGGCCATGATTATTCTAAATGAATGAGGAGGGGGCTGCTTATGAAGTTTACAAAGATGCAGGGGATCGGGAACGATTATATCTATATCAACTGTTTTGAAGAAAAGGTGGAGAATCCATCCAAACTTTCCGTCAGGCTGAGTGACCGACATTTCGGTATCGGCTCTGACGGAATTATTCTGATTGAACCTTCCGCCGGCGCGGACTGCAGGATGGATATTTACAATGCGGACGGTTCACAGGCTATGATGTGCGGGAACGGCATCCGCTGTGTGGGCAAATACATTTACGAACGCGGGATTGCAAAAAAGGATGTTCTGAAAATTGATACCATGAGCGGAATCAAAACGCTCCGTCTGGATATTCAGGATGACACGGTAGAATCCGTTACGGTAGATATGGGTGCGCCCGGGTTTAAAGCGCAGAAGATTCCCGCCGTGTTTTCAAAAGATCAGATCATCGACGAACCGGTAACGGTCGACGGCGTAAACTATCGGATCACCTGCGTTTCCATGGGCAATCCGCACTGCGTCCTTTTTGTTGACGATGTAAATAAGATCGATATTGAAAAAATCGGCCCAAAACTTGAAAATCATGCGATGTTCCCCAACAGAGCCAATATAGAATTTATCCAGGTTTTGAATAAAAATGAGGTTAATATGCGCGTCTGGGAACGCGGTTCCGGGGAAACCTGGGCCTGCGGTACCGGTGCCTGCGCGTGTGCAGCGGCCTGTTTCGTGAATAAAAAAACGGAGCGGAAAGTGAAAGTTCACCTGCGGGGCGGCGATTTGGAAATCAACTGGGATGAGAAAACCGGAAATGTTTATATGACAGGACCGGCAGAGTTTGTTTTTGACGGAACTGTGCAAATCTGATATAATGAATTTATATGCATGATAATGAATGAAAGGACTGTTGCGAGAGTGCTAAAGGTAAACGAAAATTTCGTTAAGCTGCCTGCAAGCTATCTTTTTGTAGATATTGCAGCAAGAGTGAACAAGTTTTCCAAACAGCATCCCGAAATTGAGATTATTAAGATGGGAATCGGCGATGTAACGCGTCCGCTTCCGAAGGCAGTTGTGAATGCGATGAAAAAGGCAGCTGACGAGATGGGGAACGCGGAAACTTTCCGCGGTTACGGGCCGGAAGCCGGCTATGATTTTCTGCGCAATGCAATCGCAGAAAATGATTTTCAAAAACGCGGCGTGGATATCGCCTCAGATGAAATTTTTGTCAGCGACGGCGCAAAGAGCGACACGGGGAACATCGGCGATATTTTCAGTGTGGATAACGTGGTTGCGGTCTGCGACCCAGTTTATCCGGTTTACGTGGATACAAACGTGATGGCCGGTAGAGCCGGAGAATATACGGAAGGCAAGGGCTGGAGCAAAATTGTCTATATGCCCTGTCGGAAAGAGAACAATTTTTTGCCGCAGATACCGGCCGAGCACGTCGATCTGGTGTACCTCTGCTTCCCCAATAATCCGTCCGGAGCCGGAATCAGCAAAGCCGAGCTGAAAAAATGGGTGGATTACGCGCTTGAAAACCAGTCCCTGATTCTTTTCGACGCTGCTTATGAGGCATTTATTACCGAAGAGGATATGCCGCACAGCATTTATGAAATAGAAGGCGCAAAAAGGTGCGCGATCGAATTCCGCAGCTTTTCTAAAACGGCTGGCTTTACCGGAACGCGCTGTGCGTTCACGGTGATCCCGAAGGAGCTCACCTTTAACGGCGTTTCCCTGAACAGGCTCTGGGACAGGCGCCAGTCCACGAAAATGAACGGCGTTTCCTATGTGGTTCAGCGCGGCGCGGAAGCGGTTTATTCCGAAGAAGGCAAACGCGAAGTTAGGGAAAATATTGAATATTATCAGAATAACGCAAAGATTATCAGCGAGGGCCTGAAAAAAGCGGGCTTTGAGGTTTACGGCGGAGTGAATTCCCCCTACATCTGGCTTAAGACGCCGGGCAATTACACCGCGTGGGAATTCTTTGATCTCCTGCTCGAAAAAACAGGCGTTGTGGGCACACCGGGTTCCGGATTCGGAGTCAGCGGCGAAGGCTATTTTCGGCTGACTTCTTTCAATACAAAGGAGAATACGCAAAGAGCGGTTGAAAGGATTGTTCAATCCTTTACAGCGTAATGTAAGAGTGCAGACGTTTATTAGAAAGAATGGTTGGTGATTAAATGAAAGCATTGCTGATGCTTGAAAATGGAATGACCTTTGAGGGTATGGGGTTTGGAGACGAACACGATGTTCTTTGCGAGGTCGTTTTTAACAGTGCCATGTGCGGTTATTCCGAACTGCTGACGGATCCCTCCTACGCCGGGCAGGGTGTGGTGATGACCTATCCGCTGATGGGCAATTACGGAATCTGCTACGATGACGCCGAATCCGTAAAGCCCTGGCTGAAAGCCTTTATCGTGCGCTCCGTATCCGGTGCGGCCAGCAATTTCCGCTGTGACATCGATTTGAATACGTATCTGAAGAATAACCGTATCCCCGGAATGCAGGGAATCGATACCCGTACCCTTACAAAGATTTTGCGCGAAAGCGGTACCATGCGCGGCATGATCGCCTACGGTGACAGCATCAATACCGCTGAAATGAAAAAGAAGATCGATGAATTTGTTATGGAATCCTGCGTTCCGCTTGTCAGCAGCAGGGAGTCCAAGGTGTACGGCGACGGAGCCATAAAAATAGCTCTTGCCGATTACGGCGTGAAGAGCAACATTATCCGTTCCCTTGTAAAACGCGGCTGTACGGTAAAATGCTTTCCGTATGACGCCTCTTTCGAGGATATGATGGCCTTTTCTCCGGACGGCATCATGCTGTCCAACGGCCCCGGCGACCCGAAGGAGTGCACGAAAGCGATTTCCGAACTCAAAAAAATTTACGCGAACGGAATCCCTACCTTTGCGATCTGCCTCGGCCACCAGCTTATGGCGCTTTCGCAGGGCTTTGATACCTATAAATTAAAATACGGCCATAGAGGTATTAACCATCCCGTAAAGGATCTTACTTCCAACCGGGTCTATATTACCTCACAGAACCACGGTTTTGTGGTGAATGGCGATACCATTAATCCTTCAGTTGCAGACGTCAGCTTTATCAGCATGAATGACGGCAGTATTGAGGGATTAAACTATAAGAGCGGCAAAGTATTTTCCGTGCAGTTCCACCCGGAAGCCTCGCCGGGGCCGCTTGACACGGGCTACCTGTTTGACCGATTTATTAAATTGATTGGAGGGGCCAGAATATGAAGAGACCGGAAATCAAAAAAGTTATTATCATCGGCTCCGGCCCGATCATCATCGGTCAGGCTGCCGAATTTGACTACGCGGGCACACAGGCCTGCCGTGCGCTCCGTGAAGAGGGCGTAGAGGTTATCCTCATAAACTCCAACCCTGCAACCATTATGACGGACAAACAGATTGCGGACAAGGTCTACATTGAACCGCTTACGGTTGAAACCATCAAAAAGGTCATCCTGAAAGAAAACCCGGACAGCATCCTGCCTACCCTCGGCGGACAGAATGCGCTGAACCTCGCGGTAGAACTGGAGGAATCCGGCTTTCTGAAGGAAAACCATGTGGAGATGATCGGCACCAACGCGGACACGATTCGTATGGCCGAGGACCGCGAGCTTTTCAAGGAAGCCATGGAACGCATCGACCAGCCGTGCGCGGAAAGCGCAATCGCGGAATCGGTTGAGGAATGCCTGAAGGCCGCGAAGAAAATCGGTTATCCGGTGGTTGTACGTCCCGCTTACACGCTGGGCGGGAGCGGCGGCGGCATTGCCGCGGACGAGGAAGAGCTGATCACCATTGCAACGCTCGGCCTGCACCGCAGCCGCGTAAATCAGGTGCTGATTGAACGCTGCATTTCCGGCTGGAAAGAAATTGAATACGAAGTTATGCGCGACCATAACGGCAACTGCATCACGGTCTGCAACATGGAAAACTTTGACCCGGTCGGCGTTCATACCGGAGATTCCATTGTCGTCGCGCCGTGCCAGACGCTTGCCGACAAGGAAACCCAGATGCTGCGGAGCGCCGCGCTAGCTATTATCACCGAGCTGAAAGTAGAAGGCGGCTGCAACGTACAGTTTGCACTGAACCCGAAAAGCTTTGAATACTGTGTAATCGAAGTCAATCCGCGCGTGAGCCGTTCCTCTGCACTGGCCTCCAAAGCAACCGGCTATCCGATCGCCAAGGTCGCTTCCAAAATCGCGCTTGGCTATACGCTGGATGAAATCCAGAACGCGATCACCAAAAAAACCTATGCCTGCTTTGAACCGACTCTGGACTACTGCGTTGTAAAGATACCCAAATGGCCGTTTGACAAATTCGTGTACGCGAAGCGCAGTCTCGGCACGCAGATGAAGGCGACCGGCGAGGTTATGGGCATTGCCCCGAGCTTTGAAGCGGCGCTGATGAAATCCATCCGCTCGCTCGAGCAGAATATGTACAGTCTGATCGATAAAAATCTGCAGAGCCTTTCGGACAGCGAGCTGGGCGCAAAGCTGCACGACGTGGATGACCGCCGTCTTTGGGTGGTATCCGAAGCGATCCGGCGCGGCACTCCTCTGAAGGAAATTCATGATATTACGAAAATTGATCTATGGTTCCTAGATAAGCTGCAGTCCATTATCTATGTGGAAAAGGAGCTCACCACAGAGCCTCTGGACAAGGTACTGCTTTATAAGGCAAAAGACCTTGGCTTTATCGATAAGACCATATCCGAACTGAGCGGGAAAAGCGTGGAAGAAATCCGCGGGCTTGAAAACGAATGGAACGTCAAACCGGTTTATAAAATGGTTGACACCTGCGCGGCGGAGTTTGACGCGGAAACCCCGTACTATTATTCCAGTTACGGGATTCAGAATGAATCCGTTTCCCAGAACGGGCGGAAAAAAGTCTTGGTCATCGGTTCCGGGCCGATCCGCAT
>JAEWUH010000225.1 GCA_023397245.1 Bacillota bacterium
CTGCTGGGCAGCGTGACCGCGTGGGCCTATTATACGCCCTGCACCTACGTCAGTCTGGACGTTAACCCATCTATCGAGTATTCCGTCAACCGGTTTGACCGCGTTCTGAGCGCACAGGCCGTGAACAGCGACGGAGCAGATATACTGAGTGACCTGAGCCTGAACAACAAAACGATTGATGAAGCGATCCGCAATACGGTCGATCAGATTCAGTCAGATGGCTATTTTAAAGATTCCGGCGGGATCGTGATTTCCACTTCAGGCGACGACGGACAGGCCGCGCAGGGCTTGGCGGAAGAACTCAAGGACGTTGCGGAGGAAGCAGTCAAGGATTCCGGCGCTCCCGTGGAAGTGGAAGCAATCAGCGTGGGCCGCGAACGCGTGCTGGAAGCACAGAAGCTCGGCACAACTCCGGGCAGGCTCAACCTGGTACAGAAGCTGCAGGCGAGCGCGGGAGAAGAAAGTGTTGACCTGCAGGAATGGCTGAAGAAGCCGGTCAAGGATATCATGAAGGCCATTAAAACCGCGAAAAAGCAGTCCAAGTCGGAGGATTCCGGCAGCGATACCGTAAGCTCTCAGTCCCCGGAAAGCAGCGCGTCAAGCGCCGCGGCAGCCTCAAGCTCGGAAGCAGAGTCTTCACAGGCGGCTTTCAGTCAGGCTCAAAGCAGCATAACGAAGCAGGCGGGAAAATCCGCTTCGTCCGCAAAGAAAACCCAGGCGGGTACTTCGGACAAGACGGTCTCATCTTCAAGTACTTCCTCCAAGAGAAGCGGAGCCTCATCAAAAACAGACAGCAGCTCGTCCGCAGATAAAGATACTCCAAAGAACGGCAAGAGCAGTTCGGACTCTTCATCCGGAGAAGTCAGCAGCAGCGCGTCGTCCGGCGAAAGCACCACGTCGGGCGGAAGCAGCAGCTCGGATTCCCCGGTGAAGGACAACAACGGCAAGTCTGCCGATAATAACGGTTCCGACAAAGGCAATTCCGGTAAGGGAAACAGCAAGAAATAATACGGTAAATTTATTTTCGGCCTACCCCAAAATTTTTCCGCAGTTTGCGAATTGATATAATATAGGAATTTATTGGGGGTGATCCGTTATGAATTATCAGGTATTGCTGCGTGTTAATGCAAAAGACGGACAGTATATCCCGGTAGGGGAAAAGCACCCCGTCGTTTGGGAAGTCCGCGATCTGATTTCAGAATCCTCCGGATGGACAGCCTTGAATCAGGATGTGATCGGCCCGGCAAAAGCGTTTATACCTATGCTGGAGCGGGGTATTTGGGAATTGACCCACCACGAGAGTGACTATTCCCGCTTTGAAGCGATGCACGGTCTCGGTACCATCAGGGAAACGCTGGGCTTCTATTGCGATCTTCTGAATGACTGTAAGGATCATCCGTTCTCGGAGCTTTACGGTGTTGTAAGCGCTTAACCTCTTCTTCTTTTTTATAGATAAGCGTACAGACAAAGGCAGTCCGGTTCTCAGCCGGGCTGCCTTTGCGCCTGTTTATCCCGGCTGTTTCGTATAATTTGCCGGTAGGAGCCGATAATTTTAGAGTACAGCAATCAATTATAAAAGGCGGTCGGTTGCTGAAACATACGTAAAGACCCTTTTTTATTTGGCGTAAAGAATTGCAAGTGATTGCATTTTGAAACCAACGGTAAATGATAAAAATTAAACAAGGATAAAGTCTTGAAAAATGGGATCAGCTGATTTATAATTCGAAAGAGTAACCAAGCTGCTCCGAATGGGGTGTATAGTTAATAAGCTTGTATGGCTTTGTTTCCATAAAATTTACCGGCTTATTATTTGCTCTGGGAATTATAACCCTATGAGCTTTATTTACAAGGAGGACAAAAATAATGTTGGAAAATATGATTGCAACGCTTAAGGCGAACAGGAGAACCCTTGTTTTTACAGAGGGAACCGATCCGAGAATTCTTGAGGCTGCAAGCCGTTTGAAAAAGGACGGCATCCTTGAGCCTTTGCTTTTGGGAAACCCGGAGGAGGTCAAAGCCGCTTCTGAAAAGTACGGCTGGCCGATCGACGGCATCCGGATCATGGACCCGCTTAATTTTGCGGATATGGAAGCGATGGTTGCAAAGCTGGTCGAACTGAGAAAAGGTAAGATGGATGAGCCGACCTGCCGCGCGAATCTGAAGAAATCCAATTACTTCGGCACGATGCTGGTTAAAATGGGATACGCGGACGGCCTTCTTGGCGGCGCAACCTATTCCACAGCGGATACCGTCCGTCCCGCGCTGCAGATCGTGAAAACGAAACCCGGCAGCAAAATTGTATCCAGCTGCTTCATTATGGTTCGCAAGAACGCAAACGGCGAGGATGAGAAATACGTGATGGCCGACTGCGCGATCAACATCGCCCCGAACGAGGACGAACTGGTTGAAATCGCCGTGGGAACAGCCAGAACGGCGCGCATCTTCGGCATAGAGCCTAAGGTCGCCATGCTTTCTTACAGCACAATGGGATCCGGCAAGGGCGATTCCGTAGACCTTATGCATAATGCCGCTGAAAAGCTCAAGACAATGGATCTTGACTTTGCGGTTGACGGCGAGCTTCAGTTTGACGCCGCCTTTGCTCCGGAAGTTGCAAAAACCAAGGCGAAGAATTCGCCGGTTGCAGGCCAGGCCAACACGTTCGTATTCCCGGACATCAACGCGGGCAATATCGGCTATAAGATTGCCCAGCGCCTCGGCGGGTTTGAAGCAGTCGGACCGGTATTACAGGGTCTGAACGCTCCGATCAACGATCTTTCCAGAGGCTGCAACGCGGAAGAAGTCTATAAAATGGCGATCATAACC
>JAEWUH010000262.1 GCA_023397245.1 Bacillota bacterium
GCTTTCGGTGCCGTTGTTCTGAAAAATCTGCGTCAGTATCGCCGTGGCTCCGCTTCCCGAAATCGGCTTGATCAGCGCAAGCGGCATGACCTCCGGCGGCAGTCCCAAAAACCGTGCGGCCGGAGTCAGAAAAGAGGAGAGCATATCCAGCGCGCCGGAAGCGCTCAGCATGGACACCGCCATCATCAGCCCGACCAGCGAGGGCAGGATGGAAACCACGGAGGAAAGCCCCTCCTTTGCGCCCGCAAGGAAGGTATCAAAGAGCGGAACGTGCCGCACCAGCCCGAACACGATGATGACGAACACGGTTGCCGGAATGGCGTAAACTCCCAGCTTATCCACTTTTTGCGCCCTCCATTGCCTTTGCAGCAGCGATTCCCGCAAGCAGCGCGACCACCGAGGCCAGCCATACGGCGGGCAGAATGTCAAAGGGGGCGGGCGAACCGTATTTTGCCCGGAGGGTGCCCATAAAAGTCGGAATCAGCTGGATGGAAGAGGCGTTGATCACCACGAACATGACCATCGCGTTATCCGCGGTCTGGGAGGGATTCAGCTTGGCCAGTTCCTTCATGGCGGCAATCCCCATCGGGGTGGCGGCGTTGCCCAGCCCGAGCAGGTTTGCCGTGATGTTCATGCAGATTGCCCGCACGGCGGGGCTTCCCTTTTTCAGCGAGGGGAACAGCAGACACATCAAAGGGTTCAGCAGCCTGGAAAGAAGGCCTGTAATCCCGCCCGCGTCGGCAATTTTCATCAGACCGGTCCAGGCGCACATCATGCCGGCCATGGCGATCACCAGCTCCACGGCGCCCGCGGCCCCGCTCAGCACCGCGGCGGAAAGCTGCGGCATCCTCCCGGTGACCATTGCGCAGAACACGCTGATAAGGATCAGGGCCGCCCAGATATAATTCAACAGCTTGCTCACCTTGTTTCTATACGATATCGAATTATGTTTATGCAAAATCACGATTTTCTATGACTTGTACGTTATAAGTTTGGTACTGGGAAATTTATGCAATTTATTGACATAAATGGAAAAATATACTATAATATGGCAGTTATCCGACATAATTGGGATAACTTAAAATGAAAGGTGATAGAAATAAATGAAATTTACAGGAATTGTAAGAAAAGTAGACGAATTAGGTCGCATTGTATTGCCGAAAGAACTGAGAATGTCGCTCAATATAAAAGAAAAGGACCCACTGGAAATCTTTGTGGATGAAAACGGCAGCATTATCCTCAGAAAGTGTGAACCGGCGTGTACGTTTTGCAACAGTATGAACGACGTTATCATATATAAGAACCACCGCATTTGCCGCGACTGCCTGAAAAAGCTGGCTGAGGAACTGGAAAAGAACTCTTAATACATAAAAAAACGGCGCTTTCCCGTTTCTTCGGGAAGGCGCTGTTCACGTATTTTGGGGGGAGCAGAGCGGTTCTTACTGTGCTCCGGTTTTACGGAAAAGATAAGTGACAAAAAATCCCCGGTCGTCTGAATGCTCCTGATACCGAATCATTCGGAACGCCGGATTCAGCGCTTCAAAACCACCCGGCTGGATTAAATCTTCTTTTTTGATCTTAGAATCGACCGGATGTTTATGCCCAAAACCGCAGATAAATAAAATACCGCCGTCCGATAAATGGTTTTTCAGTTCGGCAAGCTGTTCTTTCTTCAATCGGAAATGGTTTACCACAATATTGTCAAATGTCCCCATGCCATTGAGCGCGCCGGGAATGTTCAAATCAATCGGTTTTGCGGCAACGGAATAATTTCTTTCGGCGGCGAACATTTTCAGCCGTTTCAGTGCGGTTTCGCTGTAGTCAACCCCTGTCACCGCAAAGCCCTTTTCCAGCAGGAATAACGTGTTTCTGCCGTCTCCGCACGCAATATCCAGAACCGAGCCCTTTTTAAAATATTCAATATTTTCCGTCAGCGACAATTCCGGGCGGAGCGGGGTGCTGCCTCTGCCTGCATATTTTTCTTCCCAATAATCCTTATTTCCGATATAGTTCATTTCCATTCCCCCCTCTAGAAAATGCAATCGGCGTCACGTTGATTTTACGCGCCGCCGATTTTTTACGGTTGTTCCAATTATTTATGATATTTTTCCACGATGTCTTTTACAGCATCAATGACGTATTGAACCTGTTCGTCTTTCATGGTGGGGTAGAGGGGCAGTGAAATCAAACGCTCAAAATGCTTTTCCGCATTCGGGAAGTCGCCCTGCTTAAAGCCGTAGCGTCCGGTGTAGGCGCTCATATAGGTTACCGGGATAAAGTGCACGCTGGTTCCCACGTTGCGCTCATTCAGCTCCACGATGAACCGATCGCGGTCAATGCTCAGAAGCTCCGGCACAATGCGGATTACGTAGAGGTGCCAGCAGTGCGTTGTGTATTCGGGAACGAACGGCGGGTCAATCGCGTCGATTTTTCCGAACGCTTCCTGATATTGGTCGGCAATTTTCAGGCGCGCCGCCTGCATTTCTTCCATGCGGGAAAGCTGCTTTAACCCGAGCGCCGCCTGAATGTCGAACATATTGTACTTGAAGCCCGGCTCGCAGATGTCGTATTGCCAGGTGCCGCCTTTTGCGTAACGGTTCCACGCGTTCTTGCTCATGCCCTGGCCGGAGAAGATGCGGGCTTTCCGGGCGATTTCCTCGTCGTCGGTCACCAGCATGCCGCCGTCTCCGGTGGTGAGGTTCTTTGTGGCGTAAAAGCTGTAGGAGGCGGTTCCCTGCAGCTTGCTGCCGATCAGCCTGCCCTTGTAGCGGCTGCAGAGCGCGTGCGCCGCGTCCTCCGAAACAAACAGGTTGTGCTTTTCCGCTATCGCGTAGATACGGTCAAGGTCGCAGACCTGGCCGCTGTAGTGAACAGGAACGATCGCCTTGGTTTTCGGTGTGATCTTCTTTTCGATCTCATCCGGGTCGATGCAGGCGGTTTTGTAGTCGACATCGGCGAAAACCGGGGTTGCGCCCGTGTGGATGACTGTGTTTGCGGTAGAGGCAAACGTCATTGGGGTGGTGATGACTTCGTCGCCGGGGCCGATGCCCTTGGCGAGCAGCGCAACGTGCAGAGCCGCGGTGCAGGAGTTCATGCCGACGGCATATTTTGCGCCGACGTACTCCGCGAACTGCTTTTCAAACTCGTTGGTGCGCGGCCCTTTGGCCAGCCAGCCGGATTTGAGCGTGTCCACAACCTCGTTGATTTCAGCGTCGGTAATATCGGGCAGATTGTAGGGGATAAAACTGTCCCTTTTTTCGAAATTACTCATTATAAGTTCCACTTCTTTTCACAAATTATCAGTTTAAACAAGAATTCAAGGTAAATGATATAACGATTAATATCTATTGTCAACAGATTGCTTTCCCATATTATTGACTAAATACGGCGATGGTTATATAATAAGCAATGATTTATTTTTATTTATCTCACTTTCATATCGCTGCCATATTGTAATGCTGTACGGATAGCGGTATATTTTATTGTATAAAATCAACGAAACCGGAACCTTAAAAAGCGGTTTGCGCGTTATTCGCGCGTTTTGCAGTTAACACACCTATATCCGTGTAATAGGTGGTAATTTTCAAGTAAACCTTCCTGATGATATATTTTTAGCACTTCTACGGTATTTTGTTAATAATTCAATCACATTGCGTGATTAAGAAACGGTGGTCTTGCTGTGAGCGGCAAAGAAGAGTATTTTGCGCATCCGAGCGCCTGTGTGGATGACGGGGCGCAGATCGGCGGCGGCACAAAGGTGTGGCATTTCTGCCATATCAGCGGCGGCTGTACGATCGGCAGCAGCTGCACAATCGGCCAGAACGTATTCGTTGCGCCGGGCGTGAAAATCGGTGATTTCTGTAAGATTCAAAATAACGTATCCATTTATGAGGGCGTGGAGCTCGGCAATTACGTTTTCTGCGGTCCCTCTATGGTGTTTACCAACGTGCAGCGTCCGCGGTGCAAATATCCGCAGCGCGGCGCGGAATTTTATGCCCATACGCCCATCGGCGAGGGTGCGAGCATCGGTGCCAACGCAACGATCGTCTGCGGTCACCGCATCGGCAAAAACGCGTTTATCGCCGCCGGCAGCGTGGTTACCAAGGATGTGCCCGACCATGCCATCATGATGGGCAACCCCGCCCGCCAGAAGGGCTGGGCATGCGAATGCGGCGAAAAGCTCGATGAAAATCTGACCTGCCCCAAGTGCGGCAGAAGATATGTGCAAGGCGAACAGGGCCTTCAGGAGGAAACAAAGTAAATGCAGAAAATTCAATTTAACGATCTGGGTGCGCAGTATCAGCATTTAAAGAAGGAAATCGACGCCGGTATCGCCGACGTGATTGCCGGGAGCCATTTTATCTCCGGCCCGCAGGTGGAAGAACTGGAGCAGGAGCTTTGCCGCTACACCGGCCGCAAATACTGCGTCAGCACCAGCAACGGAACGGACGCGCTGCTCATGCCGCTGATGGCAGTGGGAATCGGCGCGGGGGATGCGGTGTTTGTGCCGTCCCTTACCTTTTTCGCTTCCGCGGAAGTGGCAAGCCTGGTGGGCGCCACGCCAGTATTCTGCGACGTGGATGAGGAAACCTTTAATCTGGATCCGAAATCCCTTACCGAACAGATTGAAAAGACGCTCCGCGGGGGTAAGCTGAAACCGAAGGCTGTTATCGCGGTGGATTTGTTCGGCCAGCCCGCGGACTTTAACGCGATTGAACCCATCTGCAAAAAGTACGGCCTTACGCTGATCGAAGACGCCGCGCAGGGCTTCGGCGGTGCCATCGGAGAACGGAAAGCCTGCTGCTTCGGCGATTTTTCCGGCACCAGCTTTTTCCCCGCAAAGGCGCTTGGCTGCTACGGAGACGGCGGCGCGGTCTTTACCGACGACGAGGAAATGTACAAGCTCCTTGTTTCCATCCGTGTGCACGGAAAAGGGGCCTCTAAATATGAAAACGTGCGTTTCGGCCTGAACGCAAGGCTTGATACGCTGCAGGCGGCAATATTGCTGCCAAAACTTCATGAATTTGACAAGGAAAACGAGCACCGCAAATGGGCGGCCGCCCGTTATGCGGAAAAGTTAAAGGGTGCATTTGAGGTGCCTGTGATAAAGGAAGGATTTTCTTCCAGCTTCGGCTATTATACGCTCAAGGCGAAAAGCGCAGAGCAGCGTGCGAAGATCATGGACGGCTTAAAGGCCGAGGGAATCCCGGCAATGATCTATTATCCCAATCCTCTGCACCTGCAAAAGGCTTATGCCCCGCTCGGCTACAAAGAGGGCGACCTCCCCGTGAGCGAAAAGCTCTGCCAAACCGTTTTCAGCCTGCCGATGCACGGCTACATAACGGAAGAGGAGATCGATACGATCTGCAGCGCGGTTTTAAAGTATCAGTAAGGTATCCGCAGCGGCTCTTTGGTTGTGATGAATTCCGATTTGTATTATGATCAAGCGTGATTGAAAATATAAGAATAGGGGTATTCATAATGTCAAACGTAAAAACAGAACTGATGAATAAAATCCAGGACAAGTCCGCCGTAGTCGGAATTGTCGGCCTGGGCTATGTCGGGCTTCCTCTGGCGGTTGAGTTTGCCAAGGCGGGTTATCGTACCATCGGCTTTGACGTGCAGTCCCAGAAGGTGGAGCTGGTAAACGCCGGCCACAATTACATCGGCGATATCGTCGGCGATACGCTGAAAAAGGTGGTAGAAAGCGGCAAGCTTTCCGCTACCAGCGACTTTTCCTTTATCAAGGGCGTGGACGCGGTCGCAATCGCCGTTCCTACTCCGCTGGACAAGTACCAGCAGCCGGACATCAGCTACGTAAAGGGTTCCACCGAATCCGTTGCCAAATACGCGCACAAGGGCATGGTCATCATCCTTGAATCCACAACCTATCCGGGAACCACCGAGGAACTGCTCAAGCCGATTCTTGAAGCGAACGGCTTAAAGTGCAGCGAGGATTTCTATCTTGCCTTCTCGCCGGAACGCGTTGATCCGGGTAACAAGCAGTACAAGACAAAGAACACGCCGAAGGTCGTCGGCGGGATCGGCAAGGACTCCACGGAGGTTGCCGCCGCGCTGTACCGCAACGTGCTTGAGGGCGGCGTTTACGAGGTCTCTTCCCCGGCGGTCGCCGAAATGGAGAAACTC
>JAEWUH010000001.1 GCA_023397245.1 Bacillota bacterium
TCAGAAACCCGATGATATTTACGCCTGTTCCGCGTTCGGTTTTGCTGTCCGAAACATTGGCCTGAGGATTTCTCAGCAGCAAAGCAATCATATTTCTAAACTCTTGGCTATGCAGTGTCTCAATTTCATAACTGCCGTTTGTCTTCATGACGATGCAGGCGTCATATTTCTGCTTTACCAAATCGGAATGCGGCGGCTTTTGGGATAATACGGTTATATCAAGCTGACTAGAGCTTCTGGGCAGGGAAGCGGTACTGCCCTGAGCAATCAGCGCCACATGCCCTTTTACTTGCTGTAGCCCGGTGACATATACGGCTAATATTATGGTCAGCATTGTGATGACAGTCATCACAATGGTCGGAACCAGACGCGGAACTGTTCTGAGGTAATCATTTTTTAACACAGTCAAGAAAGTTTTCATAGATAATCCTCCGTTCTGAAAACCAGGCGGCAGCCAACCACAAGAAGTGCAGAAATTAAGGAACTGCCAATCAATACAGGCCAAAAATAAACCAGACTATTGTCACAGGCGATGGCAAAAAACGCATCGTTCAGCCATTTGACGGGGGACAGCCGTGAAACAAAGGCAAGCGTGCTGCCCATGCCGTCCAGGGAAAAAAACGTGCCGCCAAGGAATCCCAAAATGCTGATCAGCGTACTCAAAAGGGTACTCGTCGTTTCTTCGCAATGAAAGACGCAGCAAAAAAATACGCCCAATGCCGCTGACGCGAACTCTACCGGCGCCATAAGCAGGATAAACCAGATGGGGTTGCTGCCCAGCGTAATGCGGAGTATGGGGCACAGGATTACAATAAGCAAAACATGAAGGAAATAGTCGAATATAAATGAGGACAATATTTTTGAAAAATAGATGGGGAAGGGGCCGACCGGTGAATAGATAATACGCAGGTTCGGCCGTTTGATATCACGCTCCATAAAGCAGTTGGAAGCCGTCATCGCACCGTTAAGCACACCATAAATAAGAAAGGTAACCGCATAATATTGATAAGCGTCTTTAACATCTGCGTAGTTTCCGCCGCAAAGGAAGCCCATGATCAGGATTAAGGCTGCGGCAAATATCGTGTTGTATCCCAGAAGTACGGGATTTTTGAAAAGATTGATCAAATCCATTTTAAGAACCGAAAGGAATCGGCGCATGATTTTCCCTCCTTATTCAGTCGCGCAGTTTACGTCCGGTTAGCTTTAAAAACACCGTTTCAAGGCTTGCCGGCTCGCTTGTGATATTCCGTATTTTTTCGCCGCTGTCGCTTAATACCGTAATGATCCGGTCGAGATTTTCCACACCCTTGAGGGAAGTGATTTCTATGATGCCGTCATTAATTTTAGCGGATTTTACTCCCTCAACAGCATAGAAATCGCTTTCTTTCAAATTGCCGTTTTCTTCGACTTCAATGGTATAATGCCGTTCATTTTCTATATCTTCCTTGAGTGATTCTTTCGTCCCTTCAGCAATGATTGAGCCGTGATCCATGATGATGATCCGTGAGGATATGACCTCCACCTCTTCCATATAGTGAGTCGTGTAGATGACGGTCATACCTCCATCACGCAGCTTTTTGATTGAACTTAAAATATGGTTGCGGCTTTGGGGATCAATTCCCACGGTCGGTTCGTCCATGATCACCAACTCGGGACGGTGTGCAATCGCACAGGCAATATTAAGCCTGCGCTTCATTCCGCCGGAAAAAGTCTTTACTTTATCGTGACGGCGTTCCTCCAGTCCTGCAAACGCAAGCGCTTCGTTTACCGCTTTTGTAAGTCTGACTCCGTGAAGCCCGTACAGGGAAGCAAAAAACCGGAGATTCCGTTCCGCACTCAGTTCTTCATACAAGGCGATATCCTGAGGCACTATGCCCATTGACTGCTTGTAGGTGCGAAGCTTGTGCCCGATTTTTTCGCTCTTGAAACGGATTTCACCACCGCTTTTATCCAGCGCTGCCGTAAGGATATTGATTGTGGTGCTTTTCCCGGCTCCGTTTGGACCAAGGATGCACAAAACCTCGCCTTGGTGAACTTCAAAGCTGATCCCTTTTAACACTTGCTTTTCCTTAAAGCTTTTGGACAGATTATTGATTGTCAGAAAATTTTCCATTTGAATCATCTCCTGTATAGAATGATACCGGAGAAATTCAATTTTGGCATCAACCATTCGGCTGATTTGAGAGGTTGATTTTTAGATTTTTATATCTTCTACAAATTTTAGACAGTATTATAATAGAAAAAAGGCCTTGTTCAGGATGTCAATTATGACAATCCTGAACAAGGCCATATGGTAAATATATTGAGACCTACTATTACACGAAGCAAATTTACTGGATGCTAGACTGTTTTAGTGCTGCAAAGATTGACAATGAAATTCTTAATGATTATTTTTTGTCTAGCTTTTCTTGAACTTTTTATAACGTGTATTTTAGATAAAACCTGTTATTTTTGCTGATTGTAATTCACATGCAGAAGCTTATGAGTTTTACCCTTCAGCAGGCCTGCATAGTGTGATGTAATGTCCGGATTCTCTTCAGAGCGCTTAACACTGCACATCTTGTCTGCCGCGTACAGGCCTTCGCTGCGCTTTTTTTACATGCAGACTGCCCACCGGCTGTCTGTTTCAATAATAGTACAATTGCCCATTTTCACAATGTTTCCGAATGGGTTGGCTTTAAGTAAATATTATGTTCTACAAGTTCCATCCTTTTAATCTCAGCTAAAATGGTTTTTCGTTCACCATATATATTTTCCAGATAAAGTTTCCCATCTTCCTGCGGAATTATCGTATCTACCGCATCAAGAAAAAGATTTGTTTTTCCGTCATCTGTTTGCAGATAAACATTTGCCTCACACATAATCATTCACTCCTTAGTTGATTATTAATCATCATATTTGCATAGGACCAAAGCTTGAATTGTGTACTGTGATAACCCAAAATGAAAATAAATAAACCCACGTAGAGCTGAAAGCCCTTCATGGGTTTAATTAATTGCATATAATTTGAAATGTTGATTCCGTAGGATCTTCATGATCCTATTTTCATGATTATCGCACAGTTGAATAATTCTGTCAATAGAATTATTTCAATTTGGTTCTAAAAGGGATTATTTCATCTCTTCGTATTTTTTTCTCAAATAATCGCAAAGAGCAGCAATGCCAGTCTCCGGCACATCATTTTTAATGCTCACTTCAAAAACAGGTGCCTGAGATACTGCACGAAGGCCCTTGAGAAAATTCTCGCTGTCGAATCCGACAGCTTCCTTAAGGTCACACTTAGTCAATGCAACAACATCAATGTAGCTGAACATTGGTACATATTTAAACGGCTTATCGTCACCTTCCGGCACACTTGCGGCAAGCAAGCGAACAGATTCGCCCAAGTCGAATTCGGCAGGACAGATAAGATTGCCGACATTTTCAATAAACACAATTGCATCCTTCATGTCAATCTGCTCGGCTCCGTCTCTGATCACGCGTGAATCCAAGTGGCATTCGCCGCAGGTGTTGATTTGAGATGAATGGATTCCCTGCTTTTCAAGGTTTTCAGCGTCAATGGATGACGCAATATCGCCTTCAATAACACCAACAGGGATGTCTTTCAATCCTCTCGCAATTGCTGAAATAAGTGTTGTTTTACCGGCACCGGGGGCTCCCATGAGATTGACAGCTAATATATGCCGATCAGCGAAATACCTGCGGTTTTCTTCTGCCAGTTTTTCATTTCCCTCAAGTAATTCTTTCATAATAATGACTTCCATATTAATTCACCTTTCCTATGCAAATTATTTTAATATTCTTATATAAATAGCCTTTACCACATGTCTTTACTCTGTGATTGCTTTCTTGGTGCCAGAGAAAAAATAAATTTCAGAAGTATCAACAATCATATCGATGTTAAAGAAATCGGAAAACTCAGCAGCTTCCTCCTTTGCAGACCGTAGCGGCCAGGAAATTTGGCTCACCATTTTACCAGAATGGCAGTGGTTGATGGCGCTCCTGCCTTCACAATGTGCAACTATGAATCTTCCGCCCACTTTAAGCATTTTAGATATATGTTTAGCAAGTCTTGTCTTATCTGGGAAATGGGGATAGGCACTAAATATCATTGCTGTGTCAAATTCTGTTTCATGCACATCAAACAAATCAGATGCCAGTAAATGCAAACGTGAATCGGCGAACTTATCATGGGCTTTTGCAATCATTTTATCGGACAGATCAACGCCTAAAATCATGGCCGGATTACGCAAAAGCATTTCAGAAAACATTACACCTGTTCCACAGGCAATATCTATAATACGTGAGCCCGAAGTAATACCTGCAAGAGT
The DNA here is from genome assembly GCA_023397245.1 of Bacillota bacterium. GTDB lineage: Bacteria > Bacillota > Clostridia > Oscillospirales > Acutalibacteraceae > DATAML01. The sequence continues at coordinate 4,332 of JAEWUH010000001.1, forward strand.
CACGATTGCAGCGATCTTTTTCTGGTCGCATTTGCAGCTATTATCCCATGTCTCAGCGTATTTATCAAAAAATTGTTTTATTTCATTTGACATATCTATATTCCCACCCATAAATAAATTACACTTTTTGGCGAACTATAATTTTTGCTTTTTCTAAAGCTATAACAAGCACAGGAATCAAGATAATTTGAATTAGAATTCCAGGCAACGCCTGAGCAAAAGAACCTGAGATGAAGGCTGCAAACCCGTAAGGTTTACTTGCCATATTCATAAAGACAGCATTCGCTGCACCCGAAACAATGCGTCCGCCAAGCATTGCACAGATCAACGCCGGATAAACGTTCCATTTGAATTTCTGATAAAAAAGCCCCGTCAATGCACCATAAGCACAAAGCTCAAACATCATAGCAGTTGCCACTGGAAAAATCGGTGGCATTCCAGTTGCGATTGAAGACAGAAGCGGTACAATAAATCCGCATACTGCTCCATATTGCCATCCGAAAATTAGGCCGCAGAGCAGAACAGGAATATGCATTGGCAAAAAGGTTGTTCCAGCGCCAAACATATGAAAGAATGTGGGCAACACGAGCCCAAGAGCTATACACAGTGCGGTTCCAGTAAGGTTTACAGTCATTGTTTTTTTCATGATATATCTCCCCACAAGAGTTTTTGATAAAAAGCAGAAAATGTTAAGTCTCAATCATAATAAAAGCCCGTAGATTTAGCAGGATGCCGAACCTACGAGTTTTTTACTTTAAAATACAGTCCAATGAGATTACTTTCTATTTGTTTTGGAATGAACCCTTACGAAAAGACTTGAATACATTTTTAGGATCCTTGTACAAAAGGATAATAACCCACAGCGCCAGTCCACAAAGTACTACAGTGAAACCTAACAAAGCATCATTGACGCTAAACTCGAGAAATGGTTCTCCCTCTTTAATGCAGAAAAATCCATCTACCAGCCACATAATTGAAGCACCCCAGTACATAAAACACAGTATGCTGACCTTGTAAAGATTATTGGGCGCCTGAACATACCATACTACCGTAGCAGTCACAGCTGCCAGTAAAGTAATTAACAAACACATTTTTTTAGTCCTCCTGCGTCGCGTTCGCCATAACGGATTTTCTTTTATAGATATGGTCTGCCACAATAACCATAACAACCCATACGAGTGTAACCAGTATTGCCATTGACACGCCGACCGTTGCAATTTCATGCAGCATAGGTGCAATATCCGCCGGGTTGTTCATTGCTGTTAAAAATGGTGGCCATGGAACGACCTCACCATGCCAGATGTGCTCGATAGCCAGTAAAAAAGCACCGCCCCATAAAAGATTTGTCAGCCAGCTTAATTTACGGCTCCAAGGAATACTGGTTTCATCGTGGTTATCAGAAATTGCGGTTTTAGAGTTCAGAGTTACCTTTTGTGCTTCTTTCTTTTCTACGCTCTTTTTAACAATTGTCATAACAATAGCCTCTACTGTAGGTGCCAAGAAACATGCCATAGAAATTTCCTCCTTCAATATGTATCAGTGTTTTATTTACGACGCGCAAATTTGCGCATAATCGTCCTTTTATTTGGGCCGAAGCATGCAAAAAAACATAAAAAGGCTGTTGACCTGCTTATAAGCAGGTACAACAGCCTTCATGACCATTATAAACTTAAAAATATTATTATTCTAGATTACTCTAGCAAATTAATAAAACAAATTAGCTTCTGCAATCTCGCTGCCTTCATGACAACATATTATAATGACAATATACAACAAAAAATACTGCTTGTCAATCAATATGTTTCATATGATTGGAAGGTTATCGTTCAAAATACGGCTGTATAAATTATAATGTAAATAATAATCCACATTTGAGGCAATTCTTAAATGGCAGTGTAAAAGCACAGCCAGTATGATTATTTTCATGTCCAGTTTTAGCTCAGCTTTAAATTGCGATGGCGAAACCGTTATTTTGAAGGTTAATCTAATATTCTTAGTAATATGATGTTCATTTAAGCATCAAAAGTAGTTCCTTGCTTATCAACAAGTAGCCTTACTACCAAATTTGAAATTTAAAAATAACAAGAGTATACTATATATAGTGCAAATTTTATTTTGCAACTCTACTAATATTATTAAAGGGGGTTAAGCAGCTTCAACGTAAACCCCAATCTAGTATGATCTGCAAGAATGTATGAAAGTCGAAACTTTCAATGGTGAACTTCCGGAATTGATGACCGTTCAGGAATTAATGGATTACTTTCACTGCGGGAAAAATAAGGCGTATGAACTTATTAAAGAAAAAAATTTTCCATCAATTCAATGGGGCAGTCGATATTATATTCTGAAAGATCAGTTCATTCAATGGATCTACAAACAAACTCGTAAACCGACGTATGCCAAGTAAAAAGAAGAAGCGAAGAATTTTTTCTTCGCTTCTTCTTTTTATGTGATATTATATGTCGTCTAATACTTTAACGTCTTCAGCCTTTATCTTATCTAGAATATGAATGTAGGTTTTTTGAACCGTTACAACATCATCGCCAATGAGAGCAGCGACTTCTTCAACGCGTTTACCTTTTGCAAATAAATGTGTTGCAAAAGTATGACGAAGCACATGAGGTCCGTAATCATCTCCTAAGCCGGCTTTTCGAGTGATTGATTTAAAGGTACGAAGAAAATTATGATACTTGTTTTGACTACCGGATTCAGTACAAAGAATATAACTATCCTCTCCCCAATAACGAACTTTTTTGAGCTGCTTCAATGCATTCATGGCTTTATTATTAAGGTTTACAAAACGATAACCATTGGATGACTTTAATGTTGGTTGATTAGTTTGGACTTTTTTATTGGAATCACTTTTCCTGTCTTTTGCTTCTTCTACATTTTTTATAACAAAAACAATTTTTTTCTTAAAGTCAATGTCTTCCCATTTTAAGGCCAATGCCTCACCGATACGTAAACCGGTGTTCATAATAAAAATCATGCCATATCCTAGGACATATTGAAACTTACCATTCTTATATTTATAAATACATTCATTTTCAAATTTCTTTATTTCTTCATTATTAAACCAACGTATTTCTTTTTTATTAAAATTTTTTGATGAAGGCATTTCAACTGCCATTGCGGGATTGTAACTTAACTTTCTTGTTTGTATTGCGTATTTTAAACAGCCGTTTATAGCATCGTAAGCCTTTTTTATTGCAGAATATGAATATTCCTCTTTAATCATATCATTAATTAGATTTTTCTGAATTTGATCTGTGCTTAACTCGGAAAGCTTTAAATACCCAATCAACGGAATGACATTTTTATTAATTGTATATTCCAATCTATCATACGATGTTGGCTTCAATCTTGCAGATTTAAAATTCTTCAACCAATCGGAGATAAAAACGTCAACAGTAATCTTAACAATATCGTCAACGATTAAACCATGTTCTTTCTTAAAGTTTTCAAGTTTATCTACAACATCCTTCCTTTTAGCACCATAAAAGCACTTAGTATTTGGCTTTCCATTATCTTTTGAACCAAATTGTATTTTAGCGCACCAACGGCCATCAGAGCGTTGAAATATACTTCCTTCGCCATTTGATTTTCGATGATATTTGTTCTGTTTTGATTTATCATTGTCGGTAGAGAGTGGCTTCAATGTTATCACCCATTCATAAAAAATATTATGTATACCGATTTATGTAAATCATTATATTACTATAATGTAAAATAATCAATAGATATTGACACCAGTTTGACACCATTTGAATGAATAAACGCAGTAATTTTTAAGGAAAAGTAGAGAAATTATTTTTAATATAGAAATATATCAAAATTAAAAAATGACATGAAAAAAGCCTGAAACCCGCATAAATACTGCGACTTTCAAGCTTTCATATCTGGCAGGGGCAGAAGGACTTGAACCCTCGGCACGTGGTTTTGGAGACCACTGCTCTACCAACTGAGCTATACCCCTATATTCTGCGGTATTTCTAAACCGCGTTTATAATATTATCATTTTCCTGCTACTGTGTCAATACAAAATTTATTCCGCCTGCCTTAATTTCTAACATTGGGCTTGACAGATGAGGGTAGGATATGTATAATTATTTTTATGTAATATGACTTACTAATACCCCTGCCTTATGGCGGATGGGAGGGAAGATAAATGGCTGAGATTAGAATTAAAGACAATGAATCCTTGGATAGCGCTCTGAGAAGGTTCAAAAAGCAGTGTGCTAGAGCGGGAGTTATTGCTGAGGTTCGCAAGAGAGAAGCATATGAGAAGCCTTCTGTCAGGCGAAAAAAGAAGTCCGAAGCAGCTCGTAAACGCAAGTTTAAGTAAACAGTAATTACGTATGTAATTTGAGAAAGCGGGCTTTAAGCCCGCTTTTTTAGCTTTGATTCCCAGGAAACGGAGGGATACGTTTGGCGTTGCTGTTGCCTACGGTGGCCGTAAACGGCGTTACGGATATCACGCCGGAGCTGCTCCGCGCAATGAAAGCGAGCGCAATCATTCTTGATGTAGACAATACGCTGGCGGTTCATGGCTCCCAGGTGCCTCTGGAAGGCAGCATCGATTGGGTTAAGCGGATGCGCGGTGAGAACATAAAAGTGATCATTGTGTCCAATAATCTGAAAAGGCGCGTCGCCCCGTTTGCCGCAAAATACGGCCTGTCGTTTCTTTATCTTGCCTTTAAGCCCTTTCCGCCGGCCTATTTCCGCGCGGTACATAAAATGGGCGCAAGACGCAGGGATGCCGTGGTGGTGGGGGATCAGATCTTTACAGACGTAATCGGGGCGAACCTGTCATTCATGAAGTCCATCCTTTTGGTACCCACGGCCAAGGAAAGTTCCGTTTCCTTCCGAATTCGGCGCGCTTTTGAAAAGCCGCTCAGATATTTGATAAAAATAACCGGGCGCGGGGCAAAATACTTTAGATAAAGGGTGTTTCTTATGGGAAGAAAAAAAGTGCTTGTCATTCTGGGGCCGAATCTCAACATGGTCGGTGTGCGTGAAAAAGGTGTTTACGGCGATGAAACCGCCGAAAGCATCAACCTCCAGATCGTGGAGAACGCAAAAAAACTGGATTATGACTGCGATATTTTTCAGTCGAATCACGAGGGCGACATCATTGATAAAATCCATGCCGCAAGAGGCGTGTACGACGGCGCGGTGATCAACGCCGGAGCCTTGACCCATTACAGCTACGCGCTGCGCGATGCGATTGCCTGTGTGCGTATCCCGTTTGTGGAGACCCATATGAGCAATATTTATGCGCGGGAGGAATTTCGCCACACCAGCGTCATTTCGGCTGTGTGCGCCGGGCAGATCGCCGGATTCGGCAAAAACAGTTACTTTCTGGCGCTTGCGGCGCTCCGGGACCTGATGTAGTATGTTTGGCGCGAAAAATCCCGGCATTCCGCGATATATTTTTTTACGCGGATCGCGCGGGAAACGAAAAATATCTTGAAAAAGGGCAAAAAATATTATAAGATATAATAACAGGAAAAATTTATTGGAGGATTATACCATGATATCTGCAGGCGATTTTAGAAATGGCGTAACATTTGAAATGGACGGAAATGTTGTTTCCATCATTGAATTTCAGCATGTTAAGCCGGGCAAGGGTGCTGCCTTTGTGCGTACGAAGATCCGGAACGTAATAACCGGCAGCGTTGTAGAAAGAACATTCAACCCGAACGATAAATATCCCACCGCCTTCATTGAGCGTAAGGACATGCAGTACCTTTACAGCGACGGAGATCTTTACTATTTTATGGACTCCGAGACCTATGAGCAGATTCCGATCAACAAGAGCATTTTAGGGGATAATTTCAAATTTGTAAAGGAAAATATGGACTGCAAGGTTCTTTCTTACAAGGGCAATGTTTTCGGCGTTGAGCCGCCCAACTTTGTTGAACTGGTCATTACAACGACCGATCCCGGCTTCAAGGGCGATACGGCTACCAATGCCACAAAACCCGCTACGGTTGAAACCGGCGCAGAAATCAAGGTTCCTCTGTTTATAAATGAAGGCGAAAGAATCCGTATAGACACCCGCACGGGCGAATATATGGAGCGCGCATAACCAAAACTATAGTTTGTTCACATTGATGAATCAAAATTAAAGGGGGCTTAATCATGACAAATACAGAAAAGGTTGCCTACATTCGCGGTTTGGCGGAAGGTCTTGAGCTCGATCAGGATAAAAAAGAGGTCAAGGTTCTCAATGCAATCATCGATTTGCTTGATGATATGGCACTTTCTCTTTCCGAAGTGAAAGACAATATGGATGACATGGCGGATCAGATTGACGCCGTCGACGAAGACCTTGGTTCTTTGGAAGACGATTTTTACGGCGACGACAGTGAAGAGGATTCCGACGAGGACGATGAGGAAGACGGCGAGTGCTATTACGAAGTAACCTGCCCGAATTGCCATGAAACGATTTGCCTGTCCGAGGACATCATCGAAGACGGCCAGATGGAATGCCCGAATTGCGGTGAGACTCTTGAATTCGACATGGATGAAGAGGATGATTGCGGCTGCGGTTGCGG
>JAEWUH010000047.1 GCA_023397245.1 Bacillota bacterium
AGAGCACATCCTTGGTAAGGATGAGGTCATGCGTTCGAATCGCATTAGCAGCTCCATTAATCCCGCTAAAACTTAGGTTTGGCGGGATTTTTTGTACCATATCGGATTTTTTATAAACGTCAAATAATGGCTCTGTATGGCTTTTTATAGGACTCGTGGTATACCAGCTTACAAAGCCTGTGTCCGGCTTATTCTATATTGAAATCAAGGTGATAAAAATGCAAAATATCGACTGGAAGGCGCAGGGCATGACCCCGGGGCTTCTCTATTTTCAGAACGGCGGCGAGTATACCGGCAGTGTTACCGATTTTGGGAACCGGGCGGCAAAAGAATTCCGCTATAAAATGGAAAGCGGAGACAACCTGATTAAAGCCTGCGTGTGGTACGGGCCGCTGAACTTTCAGAACAGCAAAATCGAGGATGAAGCCGAATTCGCGCTCAGCGAAGAAGGACGGGACGATATGCTCAACTGGCTGAAGCAAAAGTACGAGAGCATGATTGAATAAGCGGGAAAGCACTCCTGCGGGGCCTTCTTATTTCTCTGCCATATCCAGCAGCGCATCAACGTCGTCCGTAACCTCCGTAAAATCTCCTCTCAGGTATTTTAATACGATTTGCTCGTTTTTTATCTCATCGGCTGTACGTACGCCCCATTTCCTTATAATTGGAACCGGCGGGCACCACCCCTGCAAAGCGTGCTGCAGCAAAAACAGCCCTGCGGCTCCCGTCATCAGAAAACAGCAGTGTTTACTTTTTATATAGCCTGCTGCGGAGGCTGCCAGAACGATTCCCGCTGCTCTCGCTTCCAGCAGTCTTTCCGTATCCCATTCTTCATCCAGTTCCTTAATCCGGTAGGTTAGTATGTCTTCATCCGTGTCAATATAATCATACAGCCGGCTTAACGTGCGGTCCCGGATTTTTTGATTTACGGCATCGCAGGTATTGATGGAAACCCTTTTTGAAGTAGGCGGTAATATATTTTTCATAAAATCATTCCTTTTTCGTTTTTCTTTATTGTTACCGGAGAAAAGCTGATTATAATAAAAAATATTTGCCAGCCGGCATGGAACTACTTGAAATTGGATTTCCTTCGCTGCATAATAGCTGTACTGGCAGAATTTTGCTATGAAACAAACTGGAGGCAGCATATGAAAGTTAAAATTCTATGTGCGGTTCTTTTCAGCATTTTTATTTTGACATTATTCCCTTCCTGCGATACCCGTGCAAAGCCTGAGGTGCAGTCAGCCTCTGAAAAAGTTTCTTCTGTTCCGGCATCAGAAATACAACAAGCGCCGCCTTCTTCTGCCGATTCAAAGCCGCAGGCGGATCGCCTTGCCTCAACTGTGAAAAAACTGAAAAATGACAAAACCGTAGAACAATACGAAGTATCACACAACTCTATGCTGATTGCGGTGATCCGGCGGGAAAACGACGAATTGGGCTCTTTTTCCCTGCTGAACGTGTCGGAGGAGAAAGAAATTCCCATACCCGCGGTAGAAAAGGGAAATCTCTATGATCCCAAATGGTCGTTTGACGATAAATATGTTTCCGTTGAGGAAGGAACGGCGGTTCAGCACAATACATTTGTGCTTGATCCTTCAAGCCTTAAAATCAGAACGCAAATTGGCAATACGGGTATGGTGTGGGCGCCGGACAGTGAGACAGCCGCTTTTTCCACCGTAAATCGTGAAATCAAGCCTGTAATCGAAATGGAACTGGACGGAACCGCCGATCTTACTATTTACAATCTAGACAGTCTTAAATCCAAACGGATTCTGAAAGGAACCGCAAATATCATGTACCGCCCCGAAAAATGGGATAAATCCGGATTATACGTAAATAAATCGACCCTGAACCCGAATAAAACGGAAATCATAACGGTGAAACCGGATACAGCATTTTGAAATAACATTTCATGAAACGTTAAAAATTTATACAGCAAAAATCCCTCCGCCAGCCGACAAAACGGCCGCGGAGGGATTTTTACGCTGTTTGATTAATATTATTTATTGAGAATCTCCATCGCTTCTTCGCGGTAGCAATCCATCAGGTACGGAATCTTCGTTACCTTTGCGCATTCCTCCGTAAGGGACATGAGCTCCCTGCGGGAGATGGCGTTCACGTTAAAGCAGCGGGCGCCGGCCATAAGCTGCTGGAGACCGACCTTGATCTTATCGGCATAGCTGAAAATACCGATGGCGCCGAGCGGGATCTTCTTGATTTCCTCAGAGCCGACAATATCCTTTACCTGCTCATAGCAGACAAAGATTTCTTCCGGCGTAGTGCCGAACTCGCTGACCGTCTTCGGCAGGTCGTTGTTCTTCATCCACTGCTCGATGTTCTTTCCGACCATGCCGGGAATCATCAGCGCACGGCCCATGCAGACCGCCTTTACGTAGGGAGCTCCGAGCGCCAGAGCCTTGAACACGCCGTCCTCCGAGCTGAAGCCGCCGGCAAACGCCAGGTCGGGTACCCTTTCACCCTTCGCGGCAAGGACGGAAGCAAACTCGCAGGCCGCGGAATGCAGGTAAATGGAGGGGATGCCCCATTCTTCCATCATTCTCCACGGGCTCATGCCGG
>JAEWUH010000059.1 GCA_023397245.1 Bacillota bacterium
TTCTCCGCTCTGCAGAGTACGCACGCCGCGCTTCTGCTCAAAGACGTCGCCCTCGTCGCTGCAGGTTGCCAGCCCGTTCCAGGGTTCCAGCGCAACAAACGGCCCGTCGTTTGCGCTTGACCAAAGCAGCAGATTTTCAAAATCCGCAAAGCTGACCTGTATGCCGTAGCCGGTTTTGGGATTGTAAAGCTTCGCGCTTCTGGATTTCAGCCCCTCAAAAATCAGCGCGTCCGCTTTAAAAAGCCGATGGTTCATTTTTAAGGTTTTGCCGCCGTCAAGGACTCGGGTACGTTTGGAAACATCCACCAGACCCTCGGACGTAAGCGCCGGGCAGTCGGCGGTTTCCTCCTGTTCAAATTCCACCTCATAGTCCTGAAACGTTTCCCGCCCGCCGATGGGACAGTTGAAGCCCGGATGCCCGCCAATCTGGAACGGCATGGCCTCATCTGTTTTATTGATCACCGTATATTCGTTTATAATATTTTTTCCGGACAGCAGATACCGGATATTCAGCTGAAAATCATAGGGATATCTGCGGCGGGTCTCCTCATTGGAGAAAAGCGTAAAGGTGATGGAGTCTTCCGTCTTTTCGGTCATATCGAATTCCATCTTACGCGCAACCCCGTGGCGCTCCATAAAGCAGGTTTTGTTGCCGCCGATCACCGCTTTCTTATCGCGCAGGCTCCCTACGATCGGAAAAAGCACCGGCGCCTGCCCGCCCCAATACTTTTTATCCCCCTGCCAGAGATATTCCGTCCCTTCCCGGTCTTTTATGGAGGCCAGCTCGCCGCCGAATGTATTAAACTGTACGGTTAAGTCCTCATTTTTTAGTGTGTATTTCACTTTATGCGCTCCTTCCCTCTTACAAAATATTCTATTTGTCTATGATTCTACACGCTTTCATCAAGTTGTCAAATGATTCTTTAAAGCGACGGATTCCAGCCGGACAGTTTCGGCAGATTAATAATTTACTGTTTTCCCGATAAGTTTTAAGTCTGCTTGTAAGTTGACATTCTCCGGCACGTTATGTTAAGATATTGACAAACGGAGCCACGAAGGCTTTCAAGACTGACAACAAAAAATGATATAAAAATAAACCACGAAGGGAATCCGTAAGAATACGGCGTTGTTCGTGGTTTTTTACTGATTATTTTTAAATGGCCGAAAGGAAAGAATATGGTATATAAGTTTGACAATGAAGCAAAGCATCTGAAAATTAAAGCGCTGACAAAGGCTGCTCAATACACCTATGAAGGGAATCTGCACGAAAAGGAACAGGATATCCCCTATGATATTATCCCGGGCCCTCTGCCCAGCTTCCGCTGCTGCATTTATAAGGAACGCGAAATTATCCGCGAGCGCCTGATCTCCGCGTGCGGACGCAGCCTCCCCGGCCAGCCGGAAAACGCGGTCATCGGCGTGCTGCCCGCAGCCTGCGAAGGATGCCCGATCAGCCGGTTCCGGGTAACGGACAACTGCCAGAACTGCCTTGCCCACCAGTGCAAGGGAGCCTGCCACTTCGGCGCGGTCTCCATTACACCCAAGGGCGCGTACATTGACCCGCAAAAGTGCAAGGAATGCGGCCAGTGCGCCGCCGCCTGCCCGTACAATGCCATTTCGGATACCCTGCGCCCGTGCGTGCGGGCCTGCCCTGTTGACGCGGTGGGAAACGACGAATACCACCGCACCGTCATCGATTATTCCCGCTGCATCAGCTGCGGAGCCTGCATGAAGGGCTGCCCGTTCGGCGCCATTACGGACCGCTCTCAGATGGTGGAAGTGATTGAAGCGATAAAAAGCCCGGCGCCTGTAACCGCCGTATTCGCGCCCGCAATCGAAGGCCACTTTGGGAGCGCAACGGTCGGCATGCTCAAAAGCGCCCTGAAAAAACTCGGCTTTTCCGACGCCGTTGAAGTCTCTCTGGGAGCCGACGCCGTTGCGGCGCATGAAGCGCACGAGCTGAAAGACGCGCTTGCGGCCGGAAAGAAAATGACGACTTCCTGCTGCCCGGCCTTTGTCGAAATGATTAAGAAGCATTTTCCCAAGCTTATGGAAAATATCTCCGGTACCGTGTCCCCCATGACCGCCGTCGTGCGGTATATCCGTTCCCGCAGCCCAGAGATGAAGGTCGTATTTATCGGGCCGTGCACAGCGAAAAAGCAGGAAATTCTGGTTACCGAGGATACGGCGGACTATGTCCTCACCTTTGAGGAACTTGCCGCCATGTTCGCAGCGAGAAATGTTGACCCGGAAGAAGCCGCGGACAGCGAGCAGGACGGCAGCCTTGCCGGAAAAGGCTTTGCACAGAGCGGCGGCGTAGCCGGCGCGGTAAAAAAGGTGCTGGCGGAAGAAGCGTCCAAAACGCCGTTCACCTGCGCGGCCTGCGACGGCGCAAAGGAATGCAAACGGGTGCTGTCCATCCTGAATGCGGGCCGGCTGCCCGAGGATTTTGTGGAAGGGATGGCCTGTGAAGGCGGCTGCATCGCGGGGCCCGCGGGCGTGGAATCCCTGCGGAATATCAAGAAGAACCGGAGCAAGCTCCTTGCGCAGGCGGACAGCCGCACCGCAACCGAAAATATCAGCGCGCTCCACGACTTTTCCGATATCCGGATGGATTGACCTGGCCCGGAACGTAAGTTCCAAAACAGCAGGAAGCCTTAATTATACAAGTAAAAAGCTGTTGTATCTGCCCATAACAGATCAACAGCTTTTTTTCATGTATGTCACGCTTCTGTTTCCGGATCAAGCAGCCCCTCAACCCACTGCGTAAGTATTCCTTCCAGCTCAACGCGCGTGTCGCTCAGGCAGTGCCCGTCGTTCAGCAGGCGGGCGGTCACCCGCGCGCCCGGAATCTGCCGCAGCGCCCGGCAGAGCGGCCCCATGTGGTGCCTCGGCGGTGAAATTTCGTCCTCCGAGGCTCCGACCAGGCAAACCGGCATTCCGGACAGCCGACGTGCCAGCGCGGGAAAGCTCCATTTTTCCGCGTTTTCGTCGATCTCGTTCATCAGGCTGTCCAGTTCAACCCGGCGGATGGGCACACAGTCCGCAAACTCACGCCGAACCGCGGCGTACAGGTTCGGCTTTTGGGCGGCAAGCGAAAGGTCGAAGGCCGCAACGGCCGCCGCACCGAGCAGGCGGGTATCCCTTGCGGCTGTCTGCAGCGCGGCAAAGCCGCCCATGCTGTGGCCGATCAAAATCAGCCTTTGCGCATCGAACCGGTATGTTTCTTCCCCCGTATGTTCCCGGATAAACGCAAGCGCGGAAGACACGTCTTCCAGCAGATGCGTCACACTGAACAGCCCCTCGCTCCCCCACGTTCCCCGGTAATGGAACACAACCACCGTGTAACCGGCGCGCTGGAAGGCATGGGCAAGATCGTAATTGTTTTCATCGCCCGGGTATCCGTGCAGCAGCAGGATGGTCGGGCGCGGGCCGCGGCCCCTCGGCGTAAAAAGACTGGCATACATGCGTTCCCCGCTCCGCGCGGGAATGACAAAGCCCTTCAGGTCGGCCGGGGAATCCGTTCTATCGTAAGTATTGATTTGTGTTTTCACTTTAAGCACCTCGCTGTATGTAAAATCTTCCAATGTTTGTGTCGCGCTGCGGGTTAGGCGGCAAGCGCCGTAAACGGAAAAGCCTGTTTTCTGTGGGTAACCGGAATTTGCGCCGCAGACGGCACGGAACGTGTAAAACGGTTTTATAATTTTGCGGCTGCGGAGCTTCGTCGGAAAAATTACATATTATTTATATATGTATAATATATTTTAGCTCTTAAAGTGTCAAGTGAAATTTTTCTTGACAAAGCGGAGAAAAAGGTGTAACATAATCTTAACGTTAAACATATATTTATACTATGTATTGTAGAAAGGGGATCGGCATCATGGCAAGCCAGTCTTTTTCGTGCGGATTCGGGGCGGCAGCGTGTTGTTGCTGTCTGCGTTGCCGTGCAATGAAAAATGGCTGATTTGCTGTCGTAACCTTTCTTAACGGGATTTTTGTCCCAAATAAAGGCCGGGCGGTAAATTGCCGCCCGGTATTTTTCTGCCCATTTTAATCTGTACAAATAAAGTGTATTTTTTGAAAGGAATGAAGTCATCATGCAGAGCTTTACAACGACACTGATTCACGGGGGAATCGACGGAGACCCGCAGACCGGAGCCGTAAGCGTTCCGATTTACCAAACCTCCACCTACCGCCAGAAGGGACTGGGCGAAAACAGCGGGTATGAATATTCCCGTACCGGGAACCCGACGCGCGAATCACTCGAAAAGCTGATTGCCGAACTGGAGGGCGGCGCCGCAGGATTTGCGTTCGGTTCCGGCATGGCGGCGACCACCGCCGTTTTGCAGCTGTTTCAAAGCGGCGATAAGGTCCTTATCTCCAGCAACGTCTACGGCGGAACCTTCCGGGTGCTTGACAAGGTGTTCAAGAACTTCGGCCTGACCTACGAAATCGTGGATACCTCCGATTTGAATCTGCTTGAAAGCAAAATCAGCAGCGATGTGAAAGCACTGATCATCGAAAGCCCGGCAAACCCGCTTCTGACGGTAACGGATATTGCGGCGGCTTCGGAAATCGCCCATAAACACGGCGTGAAAGTGATCGTCGACAACACGTTCATGACGCCGTACCTGCAGAAGCCGCTGCAGCTTGGCGCGGACATCGTGGTGCACAGCGCAACAAAATACCTCGGCGGCCACAGCGACCTTGTAGCCGGCCTTGCCGTGGTAAAGGAGGAAGAAACCGCGCAGCGTCTCGGATTTCTGCAGAACGCCACCGGCGGAGTTCTTGGGCCGTTCGATTCCTGGCTGCTCATCCGGGGGATCAAAACGCTTTCCGTGCGTATGGACCGGCACCTGGAAAACGCGGCTTATCTGGCGGATTTCCTGCGGAGCCACGACGGCGTTACCAAAGTATATTATCCGGGCTTTGCGGATTTTCCGGGCTATGATATCCAGAAAAAGCAGGCGTCCGGCGCGGGCGCGATGATTTCGTTCGTACTTTCCGAGCGGTATGACATCCGCAGGTTCTTCCAAAGCGTAAAGCTGGTGGCACTTGCCGAAAGCCTCGGCGGCGTGGAATCGCTGGTATGCCACCCCGCAAGCATGACGCACGCGTCCATCCCTTATGAAATCCGGCAGAAGGTCGGAATTGTTGACAATCTGGTACGGCTCTCGGTCGGCATCGAAGATAAAAAGGAAATTGCGGACGATTTGGAGCAGGCGTTTGAAAAATCGATTGTGAGGGAATGAACATGAAATATTACAACGATATGCGGGAAATGATCGGTCACACCCCGCTGCTTAAGCTGAACCATATGGGCTTTGCACCCGGCAGGAACGTATTTGCCAAGCTGGAGCTGTTCAATCCCGGCGGAAGCGTGAAGGACCGGATGGGAACCGCGCTGGTACAAGACGCTGAAGAACGCGGCGTATTAAAACCGGGCTACACGATTCTGGAAGCCACCGCGGGCAACGCGGGAATCGGCATTGCGCTGGCCGCGCTGGGCAAAGGCTACCGCGTAATC
>JAEWUH010000101.1 GCA_023397245.1 Bacillota bacterium
GGCCTTAGTCTTCCGAATCTGGAAGTAAAGCTGGGACTTGGAAACGGAACCATCAGCCGATGGAGCAAAAGCGCCCCCAATACGGACAAACTACAAAAAGTAGCAGATTTTTTCAATGTATCGATGGATTATCTTCTTGGCCGTTCGGAGAAAGATGACGAGTTGGCCGGAGTGTACTTCAACTTTGCAAAAGAAGCGCAGGAAAGCGGAGTTGACCCAGACGACATTAAACTGGCTCTTGAAACAATTCGAAAAATAAAGGGCGAGGACAAGTAGAACAGGAGGTTTTATGGGAGAGTATAACAGAAAAAAGGCGTTATACGATAAAATTGAGCAGATGCGAAAAGACTTGGGAATCAGCGATGACCGGTATCCGCTGGATATGGTTGATTTCTGCCTAGAGAAGGGTTTTGTTGAAATTGGAGAAGCCCCGTTTAAATCAACCGGAACACGGGGCATGGCGGTTCCTTATTATGAAAACGGCGAGAAAGATGTTATTCTGCTGAATTCAAAGCTCTGCAAAAAAGAACAGAGTTTTACCTGCGGACACGAATTGATTCACTTATTTCTGCATCGCAGTAAGACAATACAATATTTCAGTTTTGAGCAAGTAATGTTGAAACATAACCCGTTTCTCGAATGGCAGGCAAATGAAGGCTCCGCTGAACTGCATGTTCCATACCGGCTGCTTTTCCCGAAAATAAAAGTAGCGTTTCAGAAAATGAAATCGCCGCAGGACATTCAGACTTTACGGGCAAGTTTAGCGGAAGATTTTCAGGTTATGGATGAAGTAATCTATTACAGGTTTGAGAGTTTAAAGTACGAGATTTACCAGTATCTGACCGGCGTTAGTCTGGAAAACATTGAATTCATGCCGGTATCCAAACAAAAAGAAGAAGGTATCTTTATAAAATCAATCAACGAAATAGAAGTAGAAATGCAAAAAAATCCGCCCCTCTTGGCTGGCACCAAGAAGAGCGGACACCATCAGCAGGGCTGACAGTATGGTAAAAAACTACCAAGATTATTATACTGGCTCAGTCCTCCAAAAACAAGGAGGAAAATCCATTGGCAACCATTGAAAAACGCGGAAACAGTTACCGCATTATGGCTTCCTGCGGCTATGACGTGGACGGTACGCAGGAAAAACGGCGCATGACATGGAAACCCGAACCCGGCATGACGGAACGGCAGATTCAGAAGGAGCTGCAGCGTCAGGCGGTGCTGTTTGAGGAAGAATGCAGGCGCGGTTATGTGATTCAAAAGAGCATGAAATTCGAAGAATTCGCAAAGCAATACTTCGATAATTATGTTGTACAGAATTTACGAATCAGAACCGCCACCGAATACCACCGCATGGAGAAGAAAACATATAAGGCTATTGGCCATTTAAAAATGGATAAAATCACACCAATTCAAATTCAAAAGTTCGTCAAGTCACTGTTAAAAGGCGATGGTAAAAACCGCGCGTTAAGCCCGAAAACAGCTAAAAATTATTTAGCCTTTGTTTCCTCTGTTTTTGCCTATGCAATACAAATGCGTGTTGTAAAAGAAAATCCGTGTCACGCAGTTACCGTCGCATTAGGCGAACACGAAGACAGGGATTGTTATACTTTAGAGGAAGCTCAACAATTTTTAGATTTACTCGCAAAGGAACCGCTTTTTTATCAGGCATTTTTTACACTGGCTATCTACGGAGGATATCGAAGAGGTGAGCTGTGCGGTTTGGAATGGAAGGACATTGATTTTAACACTTGCGTCATAAGCATTCAACGCACCTCGCTTTATACCAAAGACCAAGGTACCTTTACCGACACCACAAAGACAAAAAGCTCCAAGAGAAGCCTAAAACTTCCTGTCGGCGTGATTGATATTTTGCGGAGATATCGAGCAGAACAA
The DNA here is from genome assembly GCA_023397245.1 of Bacillota bacterium. GTDB lineage: Bacteria > Bacillota > Clostridia > Oscillospirales > Acutalibacteraceae > DATAML01. The sequence goes on from JAEWUH010000101.1 coordinate 1,900, forward strand.
AACTCAGAACGTTTGAAGATGGGTGACCAGTGGATAAACTATGATAGGTTGTTTGTTGGTTGGGATGGACAGCCGGTAAACCCTAACTCTCCATATAAATGGCTTTGCCGGTTCTGTGAGCGCACTGGGATGCGCAGGGCAAAGTCTGCAATACATAGTTTCCGTCACCTGAATGCTTCGCTGCTTATCACAAGCGGAGTTGATGTAAAAACCGTTTCAAACGCGCTCGGACACACGCAGGTTTCCACCACCACAAATATTTACGCTCACACCTTTGCCAAGGTTCAAGCAGACGCATCGGACGCTATCGCGGCGGCACTGCCACTCAAGTCGCACGCGTAAGCAAAAACCTACTATCTATTATAGAAGCCCGAAGAGCCAACATTCAAATGGCTTTTCGGGCTTTTCAGTGATAAGTCTGGTCAAAAAAGAAATAAGCCATCGTTTGCGACTATGCTCATAATTTTACTATTGTTTCAACAGTCGCAATTCGTAAAACTGTCGTACCCAAGCCGGATATTTTTCATATTCTTTTTCGTCGGCAATTCGCAACAGCGTTCTTTTGCCAATGCGTCTGTCCATGATTGCCAATATCTTGATTATGTAGTTTTCGGATTCTAGCGCAGCTTGAATGGGCATATTACGAAACTGAAGTACAGCATGTAAAAAATCCATCTCACAATAAGTGCAGTCAGCATCCCATTTGGGTTTTAATTTTGTGATCATCTCTTCAGAAAAGAGTTTTTGTTCTTCTTTGCATAAAAGAGAAATGTCGTTTTCCTGATAGCATATTTCTACCCACGAAAAACAGACAAGTTCCTTACCATCCAACCGAATGGCTGCCCTTCCATAAGAGTTATGAACATCATGATATCGTGTTAGAAAATATGTAATCCTATCAGTTAATTCATCGCATAGGGTTTCGGTTAGTTGCTTATTAAGACCTGTCCACGATTTGTAATGCTCCATGATATAACCTTTCTCAAAATACAAATAATCCGAGTTAAGTATAACACAAAATCTTCAAAAGAGGATACGGAAAATCCAGTCAAAATTCTGACATATGACTGTTATATGAAATACGGTTGCATGAACGTCAGAATATATAGACGCCCCCGTAAACCCCAAATAAACCCCATTTAAGCTAATATTCAAAAAAAGAAACCCGAAAAGCTAGCATTCATGCGGCTTTCCGGGCTTTTATATTGGCTCACAAGGTTAACTACCAAAATAAGTAAACAAAGGCTATATTTTACTTTATTTGGGTTTCAAAACTGTTGAAAAACTTGTCCGTTTATCCCTTGAAAATGGACCCGGTTGCACGATAAAACGCGACCTCTTGAAACCGAAAATTTGAAACCGCTAAAAACGACGAGATTCGATAACCTGCAATGCAGAAGCCCGTCTATATCCTTCAACCGGTTGCATTCGCACATTTTTCACCTTTTTTTCTAGGCAGCTTGATTCTTCACTTGACTGGCGGCAGACACAGAGCGTTAATAGGTAAAATCCTATGAAGGAGGTCTGCCCCTTGACCGATGACCAAAAACGTATGATCGCACAGATGATTAAATCAGGTTTAAATCATAGAGAAATCGCGGAGTCCTTGAATCTAAAGAGAAACACGATAAAGACCTATTGTTGGAGGAAAGGATTACATCCAATTAAAAAGCCAAAGCCACCGGTTGACCTCAATCAGCCTAAGAAAAAACCGGGAAGGCCACCCAAACCAAAGCCCGCGCCCAAGCCCAAGCCATTGTATGAATTTTGCCTAACATGTAACAAACCTCTCGTTCAAGATAAGCCCGGACCGAGTAAAAAGTTCTGCAGCAAAAAATGCAGAACTGATTGGTGGAACAGCCATCCTAAAATGATAACCGGCATCTGTGTGTACTGTGGAAAATCGTTTACAACGAAAAACCACAAACAGCGGCATTGTTCAAAAAAGTGTTTTATGCAGTGCTTTTCCGAGGAGAGAGCCCGAAAGGCTGAAATAAGAAGCGAGGAAATGCAGGAAAAGCAAATACACGAAGTCTACGGAACACAAAGCAACTTGTATTTTATGCTCGATGCCGCCATGCGCTACGCGCTGGGCAGAAAATCTCATGAGGTCAGTTTGGTTGCTGGTTTTATAAAAGATAATCTCTCAGTGTTCAATGAAAAGTGGCTGGTCAACATCATCAACGACATAAAGTGGTATCTCGATGACAGGGAAAGCGGGAAGATCAATGACGATGACTGCGATCATCAGATCTGGCTGAATCTACGCGAGGCTGTGCGCGAAGAATATAGGAGCCGGAATTTTTCGAAGCCCTCGCGTTATAACATAGTGGACAGAGCTTGGCTGGAGGAATGAGAACGGGCAGCATAGTTACTGCTACACCCTTAAAATTAACGCTTGCGTCGATCGCTCTCAGCCGCCTTGAAGTTATAGACCGGCTTGCAGGCCATGTCCTGTTGATGACAAATGTGGATCATTTTTCATTACTAGACGGCAAAGATTGCATGAGGGCAAAGAAATGTTGAGCCTCACCGGTACTGAAATATTCATACCAGACTTTCAGTGTATTTGACTCAAAAACACCTAAATGCTCAATAATTTGTTTCGCCCACAGCAAAGCTCCGGTGGAACTTGCCGTAATCAGGTTGTTATCCGCCACAGAGGGCATATCAATATAAAAACCTTGCCCTTTATAATCAGGAGATGCAAATTCAAGAAATCCCGGTCCATTACTGGTATGCGGACGGTTATTGAGCAGCCCCGCATTGGCAAGCGCAGCGGTAGCCCCACAGATTGCACACACCGAAGCGCCTAAAGAGAGATATTCGCTTGCTTTTCCGATGATCGCACCATGCTTCGGGTCGTTCCATGTAGTTGCGCCCGGTAGCAGCAACACGCTTGTTTCACTCATAACCATATCATCAACTAAGCAATCGGGTGCGATTGTCAGCCCGCCCATTGTCCTGATCGACTCTTTGGATACACCGACTGTTTTAAGCGATACACTTGGCACACCTTTTTTAAAAAACCGACCAGAATTCAGCTCCGCAGTCACATACCCCAGTTCCCAGTCGGCTAAAGTATCAAGAACATAAACATAGATGGTAAACATAAATTTTCTCCCGCTTTCATTGATAGTCAGATTGATTTTTTTGTTTTTATTATACCTTGCAATCGTTGACAACAGTATGGCAACAATCTATAATCATAAAAAGAAATCTTAGAAGGCGGCTATCCGATGAAAGTTGACAGGCTTGTTAGCATTATTATGATACTCCTTGATAAAGAGCGGATTGGCGCACAAGAGCTCGCTGATCTATTTGAAGTTTCACCCCGCACAATCTACCGCGACATAGACACGATCAACATGGCGGGGATTCCTGTGC
>JAEWUH010000105.1 GCA_023397245.1 Bacillota bacterium
CATTGGTACGCTCCAGATTGATTACCCTTTCGTCCGTCCGAAGCTTCCAAGCAAGCTGCCCGTAACCGACGTCAATCGAATAGACCTTTTTTGCGCCGTTCTGGAGCATACAGTCTGTAAAGCCGCCGGTAGATGCGCCGATATCCATCGTTATTTTGTCCTTTAAGTCGATGGGAAAAAGCTTCATGGCTTTTTCGAGCTTCAGTCCTCCGCGGCTGACATAGCGCAGGGTTTCGCCCCGGATTTCTATGTTTGTGTCGGGCGGAAGCATTGTGCCGGGTTTGTCGGACTTCTGGTTATCCACGTAAACATTGCCCATCATGATCATAATTTTGGCCTTTTCCCTGCTTTCGGCAAGCCCGCGTTCGAAAATCAGGCAATCCAGCCTCTTCTTTTCTATCACTTTTCGCACTCCGTCTTAATCATATTAACCATTCCCTTATCGTTCAGTCCAAGCTCATCCAAAGACTGAAGCATAGTGGCATGCGGGACAAAGTTTTTGATTCCCCGCAAATAATATTTCCCGGAAAAACCCCCGGAAGCCAACAGATATTCAAAATGTTCGCCGACTCCCCCCTGCTCGATCCCCTCTTCAAAAAAGAATACCTTTTTTGCTTTCGCTGCACAGGATACAGCGTCTTTATCGATCGGTTTTATTCGGTTCAGTTTTACAATCTGAACCGGGATATCCTCGTCGCCCAGCAGGGTACGCGTCTTGCAGGCGAATGAAAAGAGCCTTCCGTAAGTTACAATCGCAATTTCAGCATCATTATCTCCGTAAATGTCATATGCTTTACAGCTACTTTCAAAATCAAACGGGCGGAACATCTGCTTGCCGCGCGGATAACGAACCGCGCATATGCCGTCGTTCTCGTAAATAGCCTGTTTAAAATGAATAAAAAGCTCATCGTAGTAGCTTGGCGAGTATACGGTGATATTGGGAATCGTATTCAGAAACGCGGCGTCAAAAATGCCCTGATGCGTTTCACCGTCTTCCCCTACAACGCCCGCCCGGTCAATGGCCAGAACTGCTTTTACTCTTTGGAGCGCCATATCATGAATGATCTGGTCGTAACCGCGCTGCAGAAAGGAAGAATAGATGGCGCAAACCGGAATCATCCCGCCGGCGGCAAGCCCGCCCGCAAACGTAATGGCGTGTTCCTCCGCAATACCGGTGTCAAAGAACCGCGCAGGAAACTGTTTTGCAAAGTTGGAAAGTCCGGTTCCGATTGCCATAGCCGCGGTGATAGCGCATATTTTATCATCCTGAGAGGCCAGTGCGCATAGATTGTTCCCGAATATACTGGAAAAGTTTTCGCCGGAGGGAACCGTCTTCCCCGTTTCAATATTAAAACTGGAAATCCCGTGGAAAGCACCCGGGTTTTGTTCTGCAAAGGTGTACCCCTTGCCTTTGCGGGTGAGGATATGAAGAAGAACCGGATGGTCTATATTTTTCGTATTTTCCAATACGTCGATCAGTTTTTCCAAATCATGACCGTCGAACGGGCCGTAATAATAGAATCCCATATCTTCAAATATGGTGCTGTTATACAGAACCTGCTTGAGCACCGCCTTAGACTTAGAAATCGCGATGTGCATTGGTTTGCCCACAAGGGGAATATGATCCAGCGTATTCTCCACATTTCCCTTAACCCGGAAATACCCCGGTTTTGTGCGGATATGAGCCAGATAGCGCGCCATGGAACCCACATTGCGTGAAATAGACATCTTATTATCATTTAAGATGACGATAAAATTCTTTTTAAAACGCCCGGCATTGTTTAAGCCTTCGTATGCCAGGCCGCCGGTCAGTGCGCCGTCGCCGATTACCGCGATCACATGCCCTGGTTCTCCGGTCAGCATTTTTGCGTTTGCAATGCCCAAAGCGGCGGAAATAGACGTGCTGCTGTGTCCGGAATTAAAGGGATCAAACGTGCTTTCCGCGCGGTTTGGGTAGCCCGAAAGGCCGCCCTTTGTGCGGATGGTCGATATTTTATCCCGTCTGCCCGTCAGGATTTTATGCGTATAAGACTGATGCCCCACGTCCCAGACGATTTTATCATCCGAAGAACCGAATACCCTGTGCAGTGCAACCGTAAGTTCTACTACACCGAGATTGGAAGCAAGATGGCCTCCGTTGTTTGAAACAGTGGTAATGATTTTATTGCGGATTTCATCGCATAAAGTATTGAGCTGGGGCAAAGTCAGCTTTTGTAAATCCTTTGGTGAATCAATTTTATTTAAAAGGCTGTCCATTCAAAAACCTCTGTCCAGTACTTACTGCCCTGCTGTTTTATTCTATGGAATTCTGGCGTTTCGCAGCAGCGATGGTATTTTTAAGGAGCATGGCAATGGTCATGGGGCCAACGCCGCCCGGAACGGGGGTGATATAAGACGCGATTTTTTCAACATTGGCAAAATCAACATCCCCGCAGAGTTTTCCGTTTTCATTCCTGTCCATCCCTACATCAATGACGACCGCGCCCGGCTTTACCATATCTGCGGTTACAAATTTTGGCTTGCCGACCGCAGCCACAAGGATGTCTGCGTTTCTGCAGATTTCTGCGAGATTTTTCGTCCTGCTGTGGCAAATCGTCACGGTGCCGTTGTTATGTAACAAAAGCATTGCCATCGGTTTTCCGACGATATTGCTGCGCCCGATTACAACGCAGTTTTTGCCCGCTATCTCAATATTCTGCGAGCGCAGAAGTTCGATTACCCCGGCAGGAGTGCACGGCAGGAAATGAAAGTTTCCGATCATAATTCTGCCTACGTTGGACGGGTGGAATGCATCCACATCCTTTTCCGGGTCAATGGCTTCCACAACCGCCTCTTCATCCAGACCGTCCGGCAATGGGGACTGAACCAGAATACCGTTTATCTCTTTTTTCTGATTCAGCTTCTCGACCAAATCCATCAGTTCCTGCTGTGTAGTGGCTGCCGGAAGGGCATATTCTTCCGAATAAATACCTACCTGCGCGCAGGCTTTCTTCTTATTGTTTACATAGGTTCTGGAAGCGGGATCATCCCCCACGATAACGACGGCAAGCCCGGGCTGAATGCCCTTGCGAACAAGCTCCTCCACTTCAAGGGCGACCTTTGCCCGTACTTCGGCAGATACGGCTTTACCGTCAATTATTTTCGCCATTATGATCCTCCTGAATTTTTTCTTCAGAAGCTTCTTCCTCTTTTGCTTCCGGTTCGGTACCTTCGTCTGCTGCATCCGAAGATTCTTCCGAAGCGTTAATCTCCGGCTCTTTTTCTTCGGCAGCCGCAGCGTCTGTTTCCTCGGCATCGCTGTTTTCCACGGAAACCTCGTCGTTATCAAAAATCGTGCTGGTACCGTCGTCTTCGATCATATCCTCCGGTACGTCATCCACAATGCCGTTCAGCTCCATGATTTTTCTGGAACCGCATCCGGCCAGCGCGGTCCGGTTGCGGAAAATGATCAGCAAAATCACGCCGGTCAAAACCGTTACTGCGGCGACCAGCTGGGATACTCTTATGGGAAGGATCGGGGTAATCAGGCTGTCGGTTCTTAAGCCTTCGATAAAGAAACGGCCCACTCCGTACCAAATCAAATAAAGAATGAATACCTGTCCGTCATATCTTCTGAACCTGCGGCTGAAAATATGTAGGAGCACAAAACCAAGCAGGCACCAGAGCGATTCATAAAGGAAGCACGGATGAACCGGACCGCTTGCTACTCTGGCAGTGTTTTCGCTTAACATACCCCAGGGAAGGTTGGTTTCTACGCCGAAAGCTTCCTGATTGACAAAATTACCCCAGCGCCCGACGCACTGGCCGATCAGGAATCCAAGGGACGCCAAATCCAAAACCGTAGCGACATTGATTTTACGCAGTTTGGCAACCAAAGCGCCGCAAAGTACGCCGCCGATGATGCCGCCGTAGATACCAAGGCCGCCAGAGCGGATATAAAACACGCTGAGCGGATTTTTAATGTATTCGTCACTGGTACTGAAAATCACAAAATAAGCTCTTGCTCCTATGATACCGCCAATGATTCCGACAATGATCGCGTCAATAAGCTTGTCCTGATCCATACGGAATTTTTTGCAGCTCGACATTGCATAGAAAAAGGCCAGCAAAAAGCTCAGCGCGATGAGAACGCCATACCAATAAACCGAAAAATTGCCAATGGTAAAGGCTGTGGGATTAATATTAATATTGATGTTTAATTTCGGGAATTGAACATGATACATTTTCTCCGCCATTTCTCCACGCGTACGAATTTTATTATTGAACCGGCCAAAGCTTCGCGTGGGAATCATCGGCCGGTTAAATACAAATTAATCGATCGGTTTTACAATGGAAAGCGCGGAATATTCCGGCATCAGCTGTCTGTTAAAACGGTCATGCACAGATTTAATATCGGCGGATGCGACCGCGTCGATATACTGGAACAGCTCACGCCCTGCAAAAG
>JAEWUH010000194.1 GCA_023397245.1 Bacillota bacterium
CTCGGTGCCGCCCGCGCCCGCATGGAAGGTGAGAATCGCGTTTTTAGCATCATATTCGCCGGTCAGAAGAGTGGAAAGGCGCTGCGCTTCCAGTTCATTTTTAAATTTTTCAAACTCCTCTTCCGCCTCCGGCAGAAGGGAAAGGTCGTTTTCCTCGTTGGCAAGCTCGATTAAGGCAAGCGTATCTTCATAAGCGCTTTTTAAACGCTCATAGGCCGCAATTTTATTTTTCAGCATGCTGGAGCGCTGCAGCACTTTCTGCGACACGCTCATGTCATCCCAGAATCCCGGCTGGGCAGCCTTTTCGTCCAGCTTTGCGATTTCTTCGCGCATGCTTTCAAGCCCCAGCGCCTCGGCTAAATCCTTCAGGCCCGGTTCAAGTTCTTCCAGTGAAAGCCTTAATTCCTCAAATTGCAGCATCGTATCATCCTTTAAAAAGCATCATAATAATTTATTCTTAACTTATTGATTATAAATTATTTCCCTGTTGTTGTAAAGAAAAATTTCCGGTTTCAGCGGAGTATGCGGCGGCACGTTTGGTCGAAAATTGTGAATGAGATGAAAACTTATTGAGAAAACATTGAAGTTTTTCCGAAAATTCGATACAATAAAATGTATGCTACGTTTATTTTACAGGAGGATAAGCTATGACTGACTATACCGGTATAAAATGTCCGGTTTGCGGAAAGGCTTTTACCGCTAATGACGATATTGTAGTCTGCCCAAAATGCGGCGCTCCGTACCACCGCGAGTGCTATGCACAGGCAGGCAGCTGTGTTTTTGCAGACAAGCACGACACACCGGAAGCATGGGCGCCGCCGAAAGCCGAACCGGCCCCGGACAGCTCCGATTCCAATACAAAACGGTGTCCCAGATGCGGTACGGTCAATTCCCAGAGCGCGATTTTTTGCGAACACTGCGGGCTGCTTCTTTCTGCCGACCAGCCGGATCATCAGGGATTCCCGCAGGGCGGCGCTCCGTACGGAGGGTTCCCGCAAGGCGGAATGCCGTTCAACCCAAACCAGCCGGGCAATAATGTGCCGGGAGGTTTCCCCGGAGAACCCGTTCCGTTTATTTTTGACCCGATGGGCGGCGTAAACCCGAACGAGCCCATTGACCATATTCCCGCGGGAGAAGTCGCCAAGCTGGTTCAAAGCAACACGCAGTATTTTCTCCCCACTTTTATGAACCTGACCCGTTTTAACCGGAGCCGCTTTAATTTCAGCGCGTTTCTGTTTTCCGGCGGCTGGATGCTTTACCGGAAGCAATATAAACTGGGATCCATTATTACCTCGGTCATGGCGTTTCTTTACCTCGTTTCCATCTATGTAACGGTAAACTTTACCGCGCCGCTTGAGCAGTGGCTGTTTGCGCAGGTGGGAATCAACTCGGAATCGGCTTCGTTTACCTACGCTCAGCTTTTGCAGGCTTCCGAGCTTCTGGCCCAACAGCCCCCGGAAAAGATTCTGCTATTCTGTATTCCCCCCATCGTCGCCATAATCCAACTGGTCATCATGCTGGTGGTCGGAGCAAACGGAAACCGGTGGTACCTGAAGCACTGTGTGGAAAAGATCGACGAGATTCACCAAAGCACCTCAACGCCCACGGAGATATCCATTCAGTTTCAGGAACACGGCGGCGTAAATACGCCCCTTGCGATTTGTCTTTTAGTCTGCTACATGATCCTCGTTTACATATCATCAATATAATAAATGGAGTTGTTAAAATGAAAAAAGTTACAAAAGCCGTTATCCCTGCGGCCGGACTTGGCACGCGCGTTCTGCCGGCCACCAAATCGATGCCAAAGGAAATGCTGCCCATTGTGGACAAGCCGGCCATCCAGTATATTGTTGAGGAAGCGGTTCATTCCGGCATCACCGATATCCTGATCATAACAAACCGCGGCAAGGGGTTGATTGAAGACCACTTTGACCGTGTGCCCGAGCTTGAAGCAAGGCTTACCAGCGGCGGACCGGAAAAAGAAAAAATATTGAATGATATTATCGGTATCTCGCACCTCGCCAATATTTATTTTGTCCGCCAGAAAGAAACGCGCGGACTTGGCCACGCGGTGAACTGCGCACGTTCCTTTGTCGGGAACGAGCCTTTTGCGGTTCTTTACGGCGACGATGTGATCATCGGTGAAGACCCCGCCTGCGGCCAGCTGATCAAGGCTTATGAAGAATTCGGCAAGGGCGTTTTAGGCGTAAAGAAGGTCACGCCGGAAGCAATTACAAAGTACAGCTCGCTGAAAGTGGAAAATATCCATGACAACTATTTCAACTGCACGGATATGATCGAAAAGCCGTCCCCGGATAAGATTCTGTCGCTGTACTCCATACTCGGCCGCTGCATTCTTACGCCGGATATTTTTGATATTCTGGATAAAACGGAACCCGGCGCGGGCGGCGAAATTCAGCTGACGGACGCCATGCGTACCCTTGCACGCAGCACCGGCATGGTCGCCGTGGAATACACCGGCAAGCGCTATGATATGGGAAACAAGCTGGGCATCCTGCAGGCACAGGTCGAAGTAGCGCTGAAGCATCCCGAAATCGGCAAAGACTTCAAAGCGTATCTGAAAGAACTCAGCAATACGCTTTAAGCGTAAATTCGTTCTTGACGAAACATGGTCATGCTGATATAATTGTTCTGTTAAGCCGTAATTTCGGCTTCTCTATCCTTGCTCCGGATTCATTCCGGGGCCTAAAGTCCAAAAGGAGGTGCAAACAAATGTCAGATGTAAAGAATTCTTATGAGACCGTATTCATCCTTTCCTCAACACTGGGTGACGACGGAATCGCAGCAATGGTCCAGAAGTTCAAGACTTTGATTGAATCGAACGGTACAATCGACAGCGTGGATGAGTGGGGCAAGCGCAGACTTGCATACCCCATCAATAAGCAGGACGACGGTTATTACACCTTAATCAGCTTTACAAGCGCTCCGGAGTTTACCGCAGAACTCGACAGAATCTACAAAATTACCGATGGTGTCCTTCGTTCTCTCATCATAAAGAAAGAAACCAAGAAGGAAGCGTGATCTGTATGCTCAATGTCGCTGTTTTAATGGGAAGGCTTGTTGCCGACCCTGAACTCAGGCACACAGCGAACGACATTTCCGTAACAAGTTTTACGATTGCTGTTGACCGTTCGTATGTAAAATCGGGTGCCGACCGTCAGGCCGACTTTATCGATATCGTAGCATGGCGCAACACGGCCGATTTTGTATGCAAATATTTCCGTAAAGGGCAGTTGGTTGCCGTGCAGGGTGCTATCCAGACACGCAGCTATACCGATAAAGACGGAAATAAACGCAAGGCTTTTGAAATTGTTGCAGATAATGTTCATTTTGCTGAGTCAAAACGCGACAGCGTTACGGCGCCGGGCAATTATCATGCGAGAACCGAAAACGGAGCCGAGCAGCCTGCTCCCGCCTACGCAAGCGGCGATACAGGCGACTTTGAAGAAATTCCTTCGGACGACGACTTGCCGTTCTAAAATTCCATTTACCAAGAATTTGATGAGAAAAGGAGGCTTCCTGCCATGGCCGACAGAAATGACAGAAACGACAGACAAGACCGTGACCGCCGCCCCGGCGGACGCAAGACCCGTAAAAAGGTTTGCAGTTTTTGTGTTGATAAAATCGACACGATCGATTATAAAGATGTTGCCAAGCTTCGCCGCTTTATTTCCGAGAGGGCGAAAATTCTGCCCCGCAGAGTAACCGGCACCTGTGCACATCATCAGCGCGAGCTGACCATCGCGATTAAGCGTGCGCGTCATCTTGCACTGCTTCCATTCAGCAGCGACTGATCAATCCTTTCGCTGTCAGCAGTTTAACGTTCAGAGCGGGTGCACGCTGCGCCCGCTCTTTCTATATTTAAAATTGTTATCTACCGGAGGTTTCAAATGCTGATTGATATGCATGTCCATATGTTCCCCAATAAAATAGCCGAAAGGGCGCTGCGTAATCTCGCGTGCATCTGCAAATCCCCATATTATGCCGACGGAACGGCAGACGGTACCGCCGAAAAACTGCGCGAATGGGGCGTCGACCAGTGCGCTGTCCTGAATATCGCAACAAAGCCAACCCAGCAGACCGCCGTAAACAACTGGGCAGTTTCCGTTCAGGGCAAAGGCGTCCTCTGCTTCGGCTCCGTGCATCCGGACGCGCTGGATGCGGTGGAGGAGCTTTACCGGATCAAGCAGCTCGGGCTGCACGGTGTGAAGCTTCATCCCGACTATCAGGGCTTTTTTATTGACGACAGAAAGATGGACGAAATCTATGATGCGATTTCCGAGCTTGGACTTCCGGTTGCCTTTCACACCGGGCGCGACCCCGTATCACCGGATACGGTTCACGCCTCCCCCGCCGCCGTTGCAAAAACCGCCCAACGGTTCCCGAAAATGAAAATAATAGCCGCCCATCTTGGCGGCATGGTGATGTACGAGGAAGCGGAGGAGCTTCTTGCGGGCAAAGATATCTGGTTTGACACCGCGATGTGTGCAAGGCTCTGCCCGCCCGAACAGTTCGAGCGGATTGTGAGGAAGCACGGCTCGGAGCGTATCCTGTTTGCAAGCGACTGCCCGTGGAGCCGTTCTTGCGACGAGTTCGAATATATCGAAAAGACGCACCTCAGCAGTTCCGAAAAGGAGAATATTTATTGGCGCAGCGCGGCTGGTCTGCTGCGGCTTGACTAATACTGTATTTTCCTTGATGCCTTGTTCCCCACCGCTTGGCAGAACTGGAGCGCACCAAAAAAC
>JAEWUH010000046.1 GCA_023397245.1 Bacillota bacterium
CTGACCGCGTTGATCGTGTCGGCAAACCCGATGATTTCGTTCATGTCCTTGGTAAGCCGCACAAGCTCGTCGGCGCTGACCGAAAGCTTTGCCAGCTTTGCGATTTTCAGTATCTCCTCATGGGTGACCATGGAAAGCACTCCTTCTCGGTTATTTTCTCAGCTTAATATGAACCTCGCGCAGCTGCTGCTCGCTGACTTCGTTTGGCGCTCCCATTAACACGTCCTGCGCGTTGGAGTTCATCGGGAACGCGATCACCTCGCGGATATTCTCCTCGCCGGTCAGCAGCATGATCATGCGGTCAACGCCCGGTGCCATACCGGCATGCGGCGGCGCGCCGTATTTGAACGCGTTGTAAAGGGCGGTGAATTTATTCTTGATGTCGTCTTCCGTGTAGCCCGCAATCTCAAACGCCTTGACCATGATTTCGTTGTCATGGTTGCGCACGGCGCCGGAGGAAAGCTCCACGCCGTTGCAGACAATGTCGTACTGATAAGCCAGAATGTCCTCCGGCTTCTTGTTCAAAAGCGCATCCATTCCGCCCTGCGGCATGGAGAACGGGTTGTGGGTAAAGATGTAATTGCCGGTTTCCTCGTCGATTTCGTACATCGGGAAGTCGACGATAAAGCACATCTTAAAGGAATTCTCGTCGATGAGGTTCAGACGCTTGCCGAGCTCGGTGCGAATCTGGCCGGCAAGCTTCGGCGCGTTTTCCTTATCGTCCGCGATGAAGAAGATGACGCAGCCGGGTTTTAAGTCCGCGCGGCGGATCAGTTCCTCGCGTTTGTCGTCCGGCAGGTATTTATTGATTGGACCCTTGTACTCGTTCCCGTCGGTCACGCTGATGTAACCGAGCCCCTTCATGCCGATGCTTTCCGCAAATTTGAGCATGTTTTCAAAGAAGCTCTTCGGCTGGCTGTTGCAGCCGGGTACGCTGATTGCGCGGATGGTTTTGTTTTTGAACGGGCCAAAGGTTGTATTGTCAAAGATATCGGTAATATCGATGATTTCCAGGGGGTTGCGCAGATCCGGTTTATCCGTGCCGTATTTCAGCATGGACTCTGCAAACGGAATGCGGACAAACGGGGCGGGGGAGACTTTTTTATCGGAGAATTTGGCAAAGGTTTCGCTCAGCACCTCTTCCGCAACGGAAAACACGTCTTCCTGCGTAGCGAACGCCATTTCAAAGTCCAGCTGATAGAACTCGCCCGGCGAACGGTCCGCGCGCGCGTCCTCGTCGCGGAAGCAGGGGGCAATCTGGAAATAGCGGTCGAAGCCGGAAACCATCAGGAGCTGCTTGAACTGCTGCGGCGCCTGCGGCAGGGCATAGAACTTGCCCGCGTGCTTGCGGCTGGGGATCAGATAATCCCGCGCGCCCTCCGGGGAGGAAGCGGAAAGAATGGGAGTCTGGATTTCAAGGAATCCCATATCCGACATTTTCCGGCGCAGAAAGGAAATCACCTGTGAGCGCAGGATAATATTGTTATGGACCTTCGGGTTCCGCAGGTCGAGGTAGCGGTATTTTAAACGGACGTCTTCCTTGGTTTCCTTGGAGGTGTCCGGTTCAAACGGAAGATTGGAGAGCGCTTTGCCCAGAACCGTAAGAGCGGCGACCTTTACTTCCACCGTGCCGGTGGCGATTTTCGGGTTGACTGTGTCTTCATCTCGGAGTACAACGGTGCCGGATGCGGTGACGGTGCATTCCTTCGTAACGTTCCTGAGCAGATTATCGTCATAAACGACGATCTGAACCACGCCGTAATGATCCCGCAGATCGATGAACTTGATTCCGCCGTGGTCGCGGATATTTTCAACCCAGCCCGCTACGCGCACTGTTTTTCCGATATCGTTCTCGCTGACTTCACCGCACAGATGCGTGCGATATTGATTGACACAAATCATTTTCCCTTATTCCCCTTTAAACGCTTTCTTTTTATAAAGTATAATTATACCATGAAATGTATGGTGTTTCAACCGGAATGCCGCAGACCGAAAGCCGCGCAGCCACAGAGCAGCGGGCCGGCTGCTTTATCACTTTACTATAACATATTCCTGAAGAAAATGCGACAGAAAATCACGGTGCTTTTACAATATTTATCAGCACCTGCGTCATGCTGTCCATCGATTGCACCGGGATGTATTCGAACCTTCCGTGAAAATTGTGCCCGCCGGTGGAAAGGTTGGGGCAGGGCAGCCCCATGAACGAAAGCCGCGCGCCGTCCGTTCCGCCGCGGATTGGCACGGTTTCCGGCTCCACGCCCGCGTCTTTCATCGCTTTTTTTGCGTTCTCAATCAGGAACATATGCGGTTCGATTTTCTCTTTCATATTGTAGTACGAGTCGCACAGGTCAAGTTCTACGGTGTCGTCCCCGTATTTTTCATTGAGGTATGCCGCGGCTTTTTCAAAGCGCGCCTTCTTTTCCGCAAATTTTGCCTCGTCGTGGTCGCGGATGATGTAGCGCAGCACGGCTTTCTCCTCGTCGCCCTCCATATGGCTTAAGTGATGGAAGCCCTCGTAGCCTTCGGTGCAGGCCGGGGTTTCGTTTGCGGGCAGCATGGAATTGAACTCAATGCCCATGAGCAGCGCGTTCTTCATTTTGTTTTTCGCGTCGCCGGGGTGGATGTTCACACCGTTTACGGTAACAACCGCCGCCGCCGCGTTGAAGTTTTCGTATTCGATTTCGCCGAGCTTCCCGCCGTCTGCGGTGTAGGCGAAATCCGCGCCGAAGCGCTTTACGTCAAACCGGTCCGCGCCGCGTCCGATCTCCTCGTCCGGCGTGAATGCGACCGCGATTTTTCCGTGCTTTATACCGTCTTTGTTTATCTTCTCGATTGCCGTCAGAATTTCCGCGATGCCCGCCTTGTCGTCGGCGCCTAAGAGCGTGGTGCCGTCGGTTACGATGAGGTCTTTGCCTTTATAATCGGCAAGGCTTTCGTACTTTTCCGGACTCATCACAATTTTGCGCTCCGCGTTCAGGACGATCTCACCGCCGTCGTAGTTTTCCACGATTCTCGGCTTCACGTTCTTTCCGCTTGCCGAGGAACTGGTGTCCATATGGGCAATCAGACCGATGACCGGCACTTTTGCGCTGCAGTTGGCAGGAAGCGTGGCGTAGATATAGCCGTGTTCATCCATCCGCGCGTTGTTCATGCCCAGCCCTTTCATTTCTTCAACCAGCGCGAGCGCCAGAACCTTCTGACTTTCCGTGCTGGGGCAGACGGTTTCGGGCGCGCTCTCGTCGGAAGTAGTGTCGTACGTTACGTATTTCAAAAGTCTTTCGTATGCTCTCATGTTTCATAACTCCTATTTTAAAAAGTGTTTATATTGTAATCAGGCTGCGGATAAACTTGCAGACTACAGGAATCGGCCAGAATTCTGGCGCTTTGCGGCCGCGCGGTTTTGCTGTCAGTCCGAAATTTATTTTACTCCTTTATAGAGGAAATAACAATAAGATTATAGCCCGTGCCACGCTTCCTTTAAAAGGCCGACCGCGGGGCGGATGTCCTCTAAGGGGATTCCCGCAAAACCGAGCAGTACCCTTGCCGGTTCTCCGTCCATCGGCATCACCCGCACGCCCTTTTCTGCGGCCAGGGCGCAGAGCTCCGGGGAGGATTTTTCGGTTATTACCGTCAGCACCACGGAAAGCGGCGTTTCCTGCAGCATAAGGCGGATCTTGTCCCCAAACGCGTTTTCCAGCGCTTCGGTCAGTTCAGCGCTTTTCGCGGCGTAGAGCTTTCTGAGTCTGCGCAGCTGGCGCTCAAGCTGGCCGTCTTTTACATAGCGGCTCAGCGCAAGCTGTTCGATTTTTGAGGCGGTCTGGTTGTAGCGCCCCGCGCGTTCGCGGTACCGTCCGTAAAGCTCCTGCGGCAGCACCATATAACCGATGCGCACGGAGGGCAGAAGCAGCTTGGAAAAGGAGCCGATATAGACGACGCTCCGCCCGTCGCCCATGCCCTGCATGGCCGGGATGGGCCTTGCTTTGTAGCGCAGTTCGCCGTTGTAGTCGTCCTCGATTACAATGCCGCCGGTTTTCCGCGCCCATTCGAGCAGTTCGTACCGCCGGTTCATCGGGATGCTGGTTCCGGTTCGGATACGGTTGGACGGGCTGACAAAAACGAGCCGCACCCCGCTTGCCCGCAGTGCGTCCATGCGAATTCCGTCGTTGTCCGCGGGCAGGCGTACCACACTGATCCCGGAATCGGAAAAAACCTGCTCCGCCTGAGGGAAGCCCGGCTCCTCCAGCGCGACGCGGTTTCCGTAATCGTGCACCAGACCGCAGAGAATCGATAAAAGCGGCTGCGTGCCTGCTCCTATGACAATCTGCTCCGGCACGGAAACCACGCCGCGCACGCCGTAGCTGTAGGCAGAGAGCGCCTCCCGCAGCGCGCGTTCGCCCTGATGCTCGCCGTAGGACGCGATGATGTCCTGCCGGTTCAGGACGTCGCGGATATGGCGCCGCCATATTTTAATGTCGGTATTTTCGCTGTCCACGCAGTCGCTGCCAAAGTTGTAGCG
>JAEWUH010000048.1 GCA_023397245.1 Bacillota bacterium
GCTGTAAACGTCACCGCGAGCCGCCGCGTCGATGCCGCGGGTCGGTTCATCCAGTATGACCAGCTTTGGCTGGGTAGAAAGCGCACGGGCGATTACGATCTTCTGCTGATTGCCGCCGGAGAGGCTGCCGGTCAGCTGATCCTGGCCCGTTACTTTAATGCGGAAGTCATCCACATATTTCTGCGTCAGGTCATATTCCGCCTGCCGGTTCAGGAAAACCTTTCCCATCGCCGGGTTGGAAAGCATGGCGGAGGTAGTGTTGACCGCCACATCGCTGATTTTGAACAGGCCCGCCAGATGGCGGTCTTCCGGAACGTAGTTGATGCCGGCTTCCAGCACCTGTTTTGTGGAAAGGCCCGTAATGTCCTTTCCGTCCAGCATTACTTTTCCGCCCAGAACCCTATCCATTCCGAAAATCGTGGTTGCCAGCTCGGTGCGCCCCGCACCGACTACGCCGGCCACGCCAAGAATTTCGCCCGGATAGATTTCCATATTGATATGGTTAAAGCCGTAGCCGGAATAATCCTTGAGTTCAAAGACCGGCTTCAGGCTGCTGTAATCAATTTCCTTATACGCCGCGGTCTGTTTTGCGCTGCGCTCCTCCATATTCGGAGGAAGCAGTCCCTTTACCAGCATTTCGCGGGTAAAGTTGCCGACCGGGCCGTTGAGGGTGATAACGCCGTCGCACATAATCGCTACGTGGGTGGCAATCTCAAAAACTTCGGTCAGACGATGCGTAATATAGATGATACCGATACCCTTCTCCTTCAGGCCGGTAATACACCGGAACAGGCTTTCCACTTCGTCGAATGTCAGCGCGCTGGTGGGCTCGTCGAAGATGAGCACGCGGGAGTCGCGCAGAAGGCCGCGCAGAATTTCCACCAGCTGCTGTTCCGCAATGGAAAGGCTGCTCGCCTTGCGGGTAAGGTCCAAGTCCCAGCCGATATCCTCGATCTGTTTTACAAGGCGGCTGTGAAGCTCCGCCGCGTTTGCGTTAAAGCCAATCAGAACGTTTTCTTCCACCGTCATATTCGGGAAAAGAAGCGGCTCCTGCGGCACCATATAGATTCCCTTTGCAAGCGCCACAGACGGCTTATTCAGATTCACCTTTTCGCCGGCGACATAAATCTCGCCTTTGTCAGGCTGATGGATACCCATAATAATCTTCATCAGGGTGCTTTTGCCTGCGCCGTTTCCGCCGATCAAAGCGACCGCTTCGCCGGAACGGACGTCCAGGTCAATGCCCTTCAATACGTTGTTCAGGCCAAACGATTTGTAAATCCCGCGGACAGAAATCATCATTTGATTTGAAGGATTTTTTTGGGATACTTCCATTTTTTCCCCTCCATCCACAAAAAATATCGATTACAGCGCCGAGTGCATTTCTGGACTTAAAATCTTTACAAAAGTTTCGACACTGAATTTTTATCCGTGACCACATCATACGATATTTGCGTAGAATTGTCAACACTTTATTGTTGGATTTACGATTATTTTTTAGTGCAAATTTTTTTAAGTGTGAAATAACGCCAATAAATTATATCAAAAATCCTTTCTAATAGTATATTTCACAGGATTTTTTGAATAAAAAGCACATGTAAAAAACTGTTTAACGCATATGAGAAATAATAATTGACACGGAAAGTTAATGGTGATATACTTTATATCGCAAACAAAAGATTTACAAGATAACATTTGTTCCGGTGAATTTTCATATTCGGCAAACAAATGTTACTGTTTTTAAGCGCATGGGTGCCGCAAGGTGCACAGGGCAGCGCGGCAGGCTCCGCGGATGCGGAAATAAATTCCCGGTTTTAGTCGAAATTTGCACTGTTTTTGATTTTCCAGTTTCTTTGCGGGAAAATATCGTGTTATAATGAAAATAAAAATTTCGGAGGTGCCGTCCCAATGAATTATGAAGAAATACTGGCCGTAAAAACAGCCTGGTATTACTATATGGAAAACATGACGCAGCAGCAGATTTCCCAAAAGCTCGGAATTTCCCGCATCCGCGTCATAAAGATTCTGGAGAAAGCCAAGCAGGAAGGAATTATACAGTTCAAGATCCGGCAGGACGGCGAACAGCATATGCAGGTGGAGCGTCAGCTTGCGGAAACCTGGGGGCTGAAGGATACCTTTGTGGTTCCCACCCCGCACGCGGGGGAAAACGTAAATGAAACGATTGCCAAGGCCGCCGCAATGTATATTAGCCACCGAATCTCGGAAAACTGTTTTATAAACATGGGATACGGCGACACGCTCAGCCGGATTTTGAATCAGCTTGCCACCATGAACGAATTTCCGATTTCGGTCGTTTCGCTGACCGGCGGTGTTAGTTATTATCTGCCCAACACGCAGTCCCATACATTTAATGCAAAACTTTACCTGATTCCCGCGCCGCTGCTCGTTTCTTCCAAGGAAATGGTGACCGCGATGCGCGAAGAGCCTTCCGTAAGTGAAATTTTCCGCATGGTGCGGCTGGCGTCCATGACTCTGGTAGGCATCGGCGGAATGGGCGACGACGCCACCGTTCTTGCAAACGGCATCCTCAGCAAGAACGATTTCCTGTATTTATCCATGCAGGGCGCGGTGGGCGACGTTCTCAGCCACTTTATAGACAAGGACGGCGCGCCGGTGCAGACCGACGTGGAAGACCGCCTGATCAGCACCTCGCTGAAAACCCTGAGGGAACTGGACAACGTCATCGGCGTAGCGGCCGGGCCGTCCAAAGTAAATTCTATCCGCGCGGCGCTGCGCGGAAAATATCTGGATATTCTGATCACCGACGAAGATACCGCCCTGCAGCTGATTGACGGAGCAGAAAACGCCTGAGCGGTATAAGACCGATAAAGGAGGAAGTACAATGTCGCAAAAATATTTGATGGCCGTGGATGCGGGCACCGGCAGCGTCCGGGCGGTTCTGTTTGACCTTGAAGGTCGCCAGCTCGGCTGCGTGCAGCACGAATGGGAACACAGGGAGGACCCCCGGTATCCCGGCAGCATGGATTTTGACTGGGTTTATAACTGGGAGCTGACCAGGGACTGTATTAAGGGCGTCCTGGCCGAAACAAAAATCGACCCGGCCGATATTGCGGCAGTCTCCACCACCTGTATGCGCGAGGGCATCGTCCTCTATGACGCTCAGGGCCGTGAAATCTGGGCCTGTGCCAACGTGGACGCGCGCAGTACCGACGAAGTCGGCCAGCTGATCCGGATGGACCCGAACCTTGAAAAGGAGCTTTATCTGGAATCCGGCCAGTCCTTCGCGCTGGACGCGCTGCCCCGCCTTTTATGGATCAAAAACAAAATGCCGGACATTTACGAAAAAGTTGCTTCGCTCGGCATGTTCAACGATTGGCTCATTTATAAGATGACCGGCGTGCTCGCGCTGGAACCGAGCAACGGAAGCACCACCGGAATTTTCGACCTGCAGAAGCGGGACTGGGATTCCTCCATTGCCGGCAGGTGCGGCCTGCGCACCGATATTTTCCCGCCGGTACGGGAAAGCGGCAGCATTGCGGGCAAGGTAACGGAGGAAGCCTCCGCGGAAACCGGACTTGCCCCCGGCACTCCCGTTGTGGTGGGCGGCGGAGACGCACAGCTCGGCAGCATCGGCGTTGCCGTTGTGAACCCGAACCAGGCGGCTATTTTCGGCGGGAGCTTCTGGCAGTATGAATTCAACACGGCCAACGGAAAAACAGACCCCAAGTGCCGCGTGCGCGTGAACTGCCACGCGATTCCGGGAGTATGGCAGTATGAAGCACTGGCGTTCAAGCCGGGCCTTGTGATGCGGTGGTTCCGCGACGGTTTCTGCCAGCTGGAAAAGCAGCAGGCGGAGGAAACCGGAAAAGACCCCTATTACCTGATGGATCAGGAAGCGAAAAAAATTCCGGCCGGCAGCTACGGAATGCTGTGCGCGTTTTCGGATGTAATGAACTTTATCAGCTGGAAACACGCTTCTCCGACCTTTACCAACTTTGAGCTCGATCCCCGGAAATTCAGCCGTTATACCTTTTATAAAGCAATTCTTGAAAACACCGCCATGGTCACCAAGGGACATCTTGACCTTGTAAAGGAAGCCACCGGGAATATGCCGGACGAAGTCGTATTCGCGGGAGGTGCTTCCAAGAGCCCCGTATGGTGCCAGATTCTGTGCGACGTGCTGGGGCTGCCCCTGAGGGTGCCCGTGGTAAAGGAAGCCACCGCCCTCGGCGCGGCGATCATCGCGGGATACGGAGTCGGCATTTACGGCAGCATTGCCGAAGCCGCCCAAAAGCTGGTACAGTGGGATAAAACCTACCAGCCGAACATGGAAAACCATAAGGTTTACAGTGAAATTTACGCAAACTGGCGCAAGGTTTACGCCGCCCAGCTTGATTTGTGCAACCAAGGGCTTACAAAAAGCATGTGGAGCGCACCCGGACTCTAAATTCGTTACGGAGGAATGTTAAAATGTATATTATCAATGAACAGGATAAAGAATACCGTTTTGGCGACAGCGGCCCGAAATATCTGATGAAAGGGCCGCGCATGAACTTTGCCATTGTACAGTTTCAGCCCAAGCAGGATTTCAAAGCCCATTACCACAACATCATGGAAGAAGACTTCTACATACTCGAGGGAGAAGTCGACATTGTTGTGGATGGTGTTGCGCACCATATGAAGCCGGGGCAGCTCATCCATATTGAGCCAAGCGAAGTGCACTATGTGGTAAACAATTACGACAAGACGGTTAAAATGATCTCCACCCTTGCCCCGTTCCAGGCAATCGACAAGGTGGATGTCGACAACTACACCTACTGATTCTGGGAGGCCGTTACGATGAAAACAATAAAAGCGGAACCCGTTACATTGCAAAACTGGGCACCTTACGGCTACCTTGCCAACATCACGGAACCCGGGGAGGCTTACGGCATGGGTGCCTACCCCGTTGTATTCCACCGGGATATGGTGCTTGCACCGATTGCAAGCACCGCTCCGGTTGCCTTCGGCTCCCTGAAAGCCGCAAAGCGGCCGATGGTAATTACCGACGTGGAATACCATTCCGATACGGTTGAAATTATGATGCCGCTGGACGACGACATGGTGATGTATGCCGGCCCGGCCAACGACGGCACAGTCAGGCCCGACGAGCTCAAGGCGTTCCTGATTCCCGCCGGCACAATGGTCGTCTTCCGCGCCGGCGTCTGGCACGGTGCGCCGTACCCCGTCCATCATGACGGAACGGTGCTGATTTGCCTGCCGGAACGCACCTACCTCAACGATACCAAAAAGTATCTTCTGGAGGAAGCGGACTATATCCAGATTAATTAGCTTTCCCTACTTATTTGACATATACTTCTCCTTACCTGAATGGGGGGCGCTCAGCGCCCCCCATTCAACCATTTTTGTCCCGGGCGGACGGGAATCTGCCCTCCCGCCGCGGCCCCTAGCGAACGGATGACGGTTAAAATTTTGCCCGCCTGCTTTTTCGGGAAGGCGGGCGCTCCGGCGTTTTTCTTTTTGAGGAAAAATATTTTATAATATCCGGTTGACAAAACCCGTAGATCGGCATATACTTTTGTTGTAATCTTTTAAAAGTATCAAACATATCTGCCTGCTGTTTTACGGTCATAAGCCCGGAGGTGAATTTATGTACAGCCGCTCCGCCGCGAAAGCGCAGAACCGCTATTTCAAAGATATTTTTGCAATCGCCGTGCCCATTATCATACAGGGTATGGTGTTCCAGCTGCAGACACTGATCAACCGGGCGTTTCTGGGGAACCTGAAAACCGAATACCTCACCGCGATCGGCAACGCGACGGCCCCGTATCAGGCCACGCTTGCGGCGGTCACCTCCGCCACCATAGGGCTTACCATCCTGATTTCCAGAAAGGCGGGCGCAAAGGACTACGGGGAAGTGCGCGAGCATATGGATACCTCCATCTTTTTCAATACGCTTATTTCCTTTCTCCTCTTTTTCCTGTGGTACTTCTTTTCGGATTTCATTTTCCTGCTGATGGGCGTAACGCCAAGGCTGATCGGCTACTGCGACCAATATGTGAAAATCATCGGGCTTTACCTGCTCCTGTTCGGCACGGATATCTCCATACAGGCGGCGCTGCAGGGGATGGGGAAAACCAAACCGATCATGTACGCCGGAATTTACAAAGTAGCAATGAACATTTTTCTGGACTGGTGCCTGATCTTCGGAAACCTCGGCTTCCCCGCACTGGGGCTGACGGGCGCGGCGATTGCAAGCTCCGCGGCAAACATTTCATCCGCCCTGCTGCTGATCCTGTATGTCTGCTTTTCCAAAAAGCTGCGGCCGGCAGAGGGAACCCGGCGTTCCCTGCGGCCTAAGCCGAAAAAATACCGGGAAGCCATGCGGCTGGGTCTGCCCGCCGGACTGGAAATCGCGGCCTGGCACATCGGCAACCTGTTTTTAGTCCGGCTGATGAACAATCTGGACGATTCCGCTGTGGGAATGTACACCCTGATTACGGTGATCGAATCAATCACCTTCCTGGTATCGGACGGAATCGGCAAGGGAAGCCTTACGCTGATCGGCCATAAAATCGGGGAGAACCGCATGGAGGAGTCCACAAAAATCATCCTGCAGGCCGCCCTGTATAACCTTGTTATCCTAGGAGTCCTTACCGCTCTTTACATTATATTTGCCAACCCGATCCTTTCGCTTTTCTGCGCCGACCGCGCGCTGGTGCGCGCTTCCGTCCCGTACTTTATCATTATCTGCGTATCGGTTCTCCCCAAGTCTGTGAACGTGCAGGCCGGATGCGGCATCCGCGCTTACGGCGATACAAAATGGATGCTGTACACGCAGATTTTCGGCGCGGTCTTTGTCTCCGTTCTTGCCTATTTTCTCGTTTACGTGTGCGGGATGGATATCACGGCGGTTTATATCACACTCCTGACGGATGAGATCGTGCGCGGCGTAATAAATTCGCTGTATCTTTGCAAAAAATACAGCCCGGCCAGGCTGAAAGCCGCCGCGATAAGCTGATTCAGCGATCCGTAATATACGGTATCCGGCGCAAATCCGCTGGTTTTGCCGTTCATGAAATAGAAGGAGGATTTTCTATGAATATCGCCCATGCTGCAATTTATACCGCAAATCTGGAGCTGCTCCGGAATTTTTACGTTACCTACTTCAACGGCAAGGCCGGCCCGATGTATGAAAACAAATCGAACGGGTTCCGCTCCTACTTCATCGAATTTGATTCGGGCGCCGCGTTGGAGCTGATGACAAGAGTCTCCGGCCTAAACCGGACCAAGGCGGCGGAGCTGGATACCGGCTATTCGCATCTCGCTTTCTCCGTGGGGGACCGCGCCGGTGTGAACAGCCTGACTGAACGGCTCCGCCGGGACTGTTTTCCGGTTGTAAGCGAGCCGAGAACCACGGGGGACGGGTATTATGAAAGCTGTGTGCTTGACCCGGACGGCAACCGCGTGGAGATCACATGCTGATTCTCCGCCGCGTTCATTCTTAATCTGCTTACTTCTTTATTCTCCTCTTCCAATACACCTCCGGCCGCAGGCAAGCGGCCAGAATGCGAGAACCCCTGCAGGATTGCGCGAAACGCGCTTTTCCCGCAGGGGCTCTCCTTATCTATTGCAGACAAACAACAAACCGTGCGGCCGCAAAATCAAAAAGCAGTTCCTGTATTTTTGGTGCATGCTCGTTTGACCCGCACGGCCAGCCGCCGTCTGCCCATGTACTCGCATTCTTTATCATACTACTATGACTGAATCATGTATTTCATCGGAACAAACCGTATTCCGTTCACGGTCTGCTCCGCGTCCGTATCGGCAAAGCCCAGGCGGCGGTAAATCTTCACGGCGTAAGGGGAGGAGTTTACCGTAATTTCCTGATATCCGTCTCTTTTGCAGACTTCCAGAACGGTTTCAAACAGCGAGCGCGCAATGCCCCTGTGGTGAAACTGCGGATCAACGAACAGAAGGCTGATATGGAACGGAGGACGGACGGCGATCACGCCGACCATTCGGTCGTCCTCGTAACCGGCCCACAGAAAGAGTTCCTCATTCAAAAGCTTTTGCCGGATGGAGTCAGCCTGAATAAAATCGTGGAACTCGTTGATGCCCTCTTCGCAGTATTCCGGCGCTTCAAACTGCAGGAAAACCTTCCAGACCAGCTCCAGTGCCTCCTGTATATTCTCGTTTGCTTCCATCTGCTGAATGCGGCAAAGCTTCATGGAACCGCCTCTTTCTTCTGCCTGACGACAAACTCTGTTTGATTGCTGCCGCCGGAGCCGTAATCGCTCCGGCAAATACATTATTTTAAATCTTCTTTTGCATCCTGCGGTTTGGCCGGTTCCGCCGTCCCCGGCTTTTCCGTTTTCAGTACCAACGCGGCACAGCCGTAAGGCTCCAGAGAAAGACTGTTGTTTTTATCCGGCAGACTGCCGATTTCCGCCTTGGCATTCTGCCATTCGGAAGGCACGGAAAGATTCTTCTGTCCCCCGGTGGCGTTGAACGCGCAGAGCAGGCTCCCGTCCGCGTCCGTACGCAGATAGGCAATACAGCCGTCCCCCGCAATCAGCGGCACAAGCCCGCCCTCCTTGAGCGCGGAACAGGAAGCGCGCAGCTTGCCCAGCCCGCGGTACCATTCCACCAGCTCCGTTTCCTCGCCGCCCCACGGGTAGCAGGCACGGTTGAAGGGGTCACGGTAACCCTCCATTCCCGCTTCGTCGCCGTAATAGATGCAGGGTACGCCCGGCAGAGTAAACTGCATCAGCGAGGCCAGGTGCAGCAGCCTTAGGCCGTGGCGGCGGCGCTCCTTCGTCAGACGCGCGGTGCTCTGCCAATGGCGCCCATGCCCGCGCAGCGGTTCGCCCGCCAGCACGGTGAGGACGCGTTCAGTGTCATGGGTGCCGATATGGTTCATGAGCAGACGCGTGACCTGCGGCGGATAGTTTTCAATCACGTCCAAAATGATTTCCATCATATCCGCGGGGTTCGCTCCGGTCAGGAAGCCGAGGATGGCGCTGCGGAACGGGTAGTTCATCACGCTGTCCAGCTGCCTGCCCTGCAGGTATCTGCGCCGGCAGCCGTAGGCCATCTTGTTGGAGGCGTCCTCCCAGACCTCGCCGAATATTACCGCGTCGCTGCTTCTTGATTTTGCGGCTACGCGCAGGTTGTCAATAAATTCATCGGGCAGCTCGTCGGCTACGTCCAGCCGCCAGCCGCCGGCCCCGGCGGCGATCCATTTCTGGATAATGCCGCCCCTTCCGTTGATATATTCGTTATACTGCGGATTCCGCTCGTTTACGTTCGGGAGGGTTATAAAGTTCCACCAGCAGTCGTATTCGTCCGGCCATCTGCGGAACGTGTACCACGGATAATAGGGAGATTCCTTCGAATTGTACGCTCCCTCGGTGGGGTAGCGCTTTTCCCGGTTGAAATAGACGCTGTCGCTGCCCGTATGGCTGAAAACGCCGTCCAGAACAATGCGTATCCCCATGCCCCGCGCGGTTTTGCAGAGGCGGCTGAAGTCCTTTTCGGTGCCGAGCAGAGGGTCAATTTTGGAATAATCCGCGGTGTCGTAGCGGTGATTGGAATGGGATTCGAAAATCGGGTTCAGGTAAATGCAGGTAACGCCCAGCGATTTAAGATAGCCGAGCTTTTCCTCAATTCCCTTAAGGTCGCCCCCAAAATAATCGGTATTTGTGATTTTTCCCTGTCCGTCCGGCGCCCAGTCCGGCTGGTCTCCCCAGTTTTCATGGATTTTCCGGTCGGCGGGGACGTTTTCTTTTTTCTCGTCCGATTGATTGAAACGGTCAGGGAAAATCTGATAAATGGTTCCGCCCGCGAGCCAATCCGGCGTGGTAAAGCTGCGGTCGTAGACCGTAAGCTGCCACACGCGGCCCACATCCAGCAGAGTACCTTCCCCGCCGAAGCCGCGCGTCATTTTCAGCGTGCCGCGCCAGGTGTCCACGCTGAACCAGTAAAAATAAAGGCCGGGCTCCCTTGCGGCAAAATGGCATTCCCACCACTCGTAATTATCCCCGTTCATCCCGCACCAGAACATCCCCATCGTCTGTTCCGCGCCCGTGGCGTCGTTCTTTACGATGAGCCTTGCCGCAGAGCATTTCAGGTCGCGCGGCATGGTAATTCGGAAGTGCACGGGCAGGCAGTCGGGAACCGCCCCCGTGGGATAGCGGAATGCCGGATTGCGGGAATTGAACATAATGATTCTCCTAAAAATTCATTAATCTCTCCACCGCTGCGGCGGTCCCCCTCTCCTTATCAGGGGAGGCTGGGGTTATACAGGTAATTTCTGCTTCTCCTGTCTCCCTTGGTAAAGGGAGATGTCATCCGCAGATGACAGAGAGATTCTTACTTGCGCTTGGAAAAGCGGCTCTTTTTCGGGGCGGGTTCCTCGGCTTTTGGAACAACGATCTCCACTTTTTTTACGGCCGCTTTTTCTTCCTTATGCGGCGGCAGGGGCTTTGCGTTCCAGATGTTTTCGGCGTATTCGCGGATTGCGCGGTCCGCCGCAAAACGTCCCGCGTTGGCGGCGTTTACAAGGCACATGCGCTGCCACACCGCCGTATCGCGGTAAAGGGACACCGCTCTGGCGCGCGCCTGCTTGTAGGAGTTGAAATCCGCGAGGGCCATATAGGAATCGTAGGTCAGGAGCGCGTCGCCGATATCGCGGAAGCTTACGCCGCAGAAGCCGGTGTTGAGCTCCTCGATCATCTTTTTGACGACCGGATTCTGGTCAAACTGGTTGCGCGGGCAGTAATTCGGCCGCAGCGCGTTGACCTCCGGCGTGGTCATACCGAACAGGAAGATGTTGTCGTCGCCCACGGAATCATGAATTTCCACATTCGCGCCGTCCAGCGTGCCGAGCGTGACCGCCGCATTGATCATGAATTTCATGTTGCTGGTACCGGATGCCTCCGTTCCCGCAAGGGAAATCTGTTCGCTGATATCGGCGGCGGGAATCAGCATTTCGGCCAGCGTTACGCGGTAATCCTCCAGATAGATGACCTGCATCTTTTTGTTTACGCGCGGGTCGCTGTTGATGGTCTTGGCCAGATTGGCGATAAACCGTATGATCTGCTTGGCAAAATAATAGCCAGGCGCCGCTTTTGCCCCAAAAATATAGGTGTGGGGGGTAAAATCCGCGTCCGGATTTTCACGGAGCCACTGGTAGGTGGAGAGAATCTCCAGCGCGTTCATATGCTGGCGCTTGTATTCGTGCAGACGTTTTACCTGCACGTCGAAGACGGAATCGGGGTTGATCTCCAGCCCGTTCTCATTCTTAATATATTCGGCAATACGCAGCTTATTCGCGCGTTTAATCTTTGCCATTTTTTCCAGCACGGAGGCGTCGTCCTTAAACTTCATCAGATTGATGAGCTGCGAAGCGTCGCGGATATAGCCCTCGCCGATGAGCTCGGTAAACAGGGAGGCAAGCTCCGGGTTCGCCTGGTTCAGCCAGCGGCGGTGGGCGATGCCGTTCGTCACGTTGGTGAATTTCTGCGGCATTTCGGTATAAAAATCGTGGAATACGGAATTCTTTAAAATCTCGCTGTGCAGGCCGGACACGCCGTTTACGTGGTGGCTGCTGATCACCGCGAGGTTCGCCATCTTGACATAACCGTCGTTCAGCGGGGCCATTCGGCCCACCTTGTAGCCGTCCACGCCCTTATTGTGCATGGATTCGCAGAAACGGCGGTTGATCTCCTGCACGATCTGGTAGATACGCGGCAGCAGGAGCCGGAATAGGTCCTCGCCCCAGCACTCCAGCGCCTCGGACATCACGGTATGGTTGGTGTAGGCGACGGTGCGGGTCACGATATCCCAGGCCTCGTCCCAGCCGTAGCCGCACTCGTCCAGCATCACGCGCATCATTTCGGGAATCGCCAGCACGGGGTGGGTGTCGTTCAGGTGAATCGCGGCAACATCCGGAAGGTTATCCAGCGTGCTGTATTTGAACAGGTGGCGGCGGATAATATCCTGAATGGTGGCGGAAACAAGAAAATACTGCTGTGAAAGGCGCAGGCTCTTACCCTCAACATGGTTGTCCTCCGGGTAGAGCACCTTGGTGATCGCTTCGGCCATTGCGTTCTGCTCCATGGCGCGCATATAATTGCCGCCGTTGAAGAGCTTCATGTCAAATTCGGAGGAATGTGCGGCCCACACGCGCAGGCGGCTGATTCCGCGGCCGTCCATACCGGCAATATAAATATCGTAGGGCTCGGCGGTAACCTTTGTATAATCCTTATGGTTCACCACATGATACTGGTTGTTCCAGTATTCCTCGATCTTTCCGCGGAAATGTACCTCCACACTTTTTTCCGGCACGGCCTGCATCCAGATTTTTCCGCCGGGCAGCCAGAAATCGGGCAGCTCGGTCTGCCAGCCGTCCACCAGCTTCTGGCGGAAGATGCCGTATTCGTAGCGGAGCGAATACCCCGTGGCGGGGTAGCCCTGCGTGGCGAGGGCGTCCATAAAGCAGGCCGCCAGCCTGCCCAGCCCGCCGTTGCCGAGCCCGGCGTCCGGTTCCTGCTCGTAGAGGGAATCCAGCTTCAGACCCATCTGGCTCAGCGCCTCGCGGTAGTCCTCCTCCACGCCGAGGTTAAACAGGTTGTTTTTCAGGGAACGCCCCAGCAGAAATTCGATACAGAGATAATAGACCTGCTTGGTGTGGGTCTTTTCCGTATCCGCCATATACTCGCTGCGTCCCTGTGTCATCATATCGCGTACCGTAAGGGCAACTGCTTTGTAGCACTGCTCGTCGGTCGCATTTTCCAGGCTCACGCCGAAGGTACGGTCAAGTTTATCGCGGATAAGCTCTTTTATTTTGCTGACTGGCTGTTTGTAATTCATGTTCTCCCTCCGATCGGAAAACGCGCGTCTCCCCGGCGTTCTCCTCATCCCAAATCTTATTGTGTTCATTATATACCAATATTCGCAATTATTCAATAATAACAATACAGAAAGAAAGTCTGTACGATAATACAGATTTTTAAAGGCGTGCCGGGGATTTTTATCAATTCTGACTTTTTTACCTTCAAATTTTATTACAAAGATTTTTTGCCAAATATTTGTTGATTATGCACAAATTGATAAATTTATTGCTCGTGTTGTCCCCGTTTTCCCGTCATTGTGAACAGCACCCGCGTCCGGCAGAGCTGCAGCAATTTTGCGCTTGGGTGTTTTTGCCGTCAGTGTGGAAATCTCTTTCCTATTATGCTACAATATATTATAATAAAACCGACGAATACGGTTCTCCTATCAAAGGGAAGAGCAGTATAATCCGTGAAGTGGGAAAGGGTATGACCTCATGAGTAAAAACAGGGTTAAATTGAATATTTGCGGTTCCGAATGCGTAATCGGCTCGGATGACAGCGAAAGCTATGTGCGCTCAATCGGAGATGAGGTGGAAAAGGCCATGAAGGGCATCATCGAAAAGGATGAGCGCATTTCCGTGACCTTGGCGGCGATTATCACCGCGCTGAGCTACTGCGACGAATCGCACAAGGCTTCCGGCTCGGCGGACAACCTCCGTTCCCAAATCAAAGACTATCTTGAGGATTCTTCCCGCGCACGCACGCAAGCGGAGGAATCCAAGCGGGAGATCGAGCGGATGCGGCGCGAAATTCAGACCCTGCGCGGCCGCCTTGCCGAACAGGACGAAGAGGCGCAGGAACCGGAGAAGCAGGAAGAAAAGCAGCCCGCCGCAAGGCCCATTGCACCGGCGGCGCCCGTGCAGAGACCGCAGACCGGCAGCTATTCCCGCGTTGCCCCGCAGCGCGACGTTACCCCGGAGCAGGAAAGCTTTATCAGCTTTTTTGAGAAAAAGAATGAAGACTGAGCTTGAGGTTCTGGCCCCCGCCGGTTCCCGGGAAAGCCTCGAGGCCGCCGTGCGCGCCGGCGCGGACGCGGTCTATCTGGGCGGCAGTTCCTTCAGCGCGCGCGCTTCCGCAAAGAATTTCAGCGACGATGAGCTGAATTCCGCGGTGGAATACTGCCACGCACGCGGCGTGAAGGTCTACCTTGCGGTAAACACACTGCTTTTGGAGGACGAGCTGCCCCAAGCGCTTGAATTTATCCAATACGCCTGTACCCTGCCGGTGGACGCGGTTTTGGTGCAGGATACCGGTTTGCTCCGGCTTTTGCAGAACTGCGCGCCGGGGCTGCGTCTCCACGCCTCCACGCAGATGAGCATCCACACCCCGCTGGGCGCGGCGGCGCTGGAAAAGGCGGGAATAAAGCGCGTAGTGCTCGCGCGCGAGCTTTCCCTGAAGGAGATTGAAGAAATCCACAAGGCGGCCCCGGTGGAGCTGGAGGCTTTTGTGCACGGCGCGCTCTGTATGTCGGTGAGCGGCCAGTGCTATTTCAGCTCCGTGCTGGGTTCCCGCAGCGGCAACCGCGGCCAGTGCGCCCAGCCCTGCCGCCTGCCGTTTTCCGCGCCGGGCGGTACGGGAAACGACCTCAGCTTAAAGGATTTATCCATGATTACACGCATCGGCGAGCTGCAACAGGCGGGAATTGTCAGCGCGAAGATCGAGGGCCGCATGAAGCGCCCGGAATACGTTGCCGCTGCCGCGCGCGCCTGCCGTCTTTCGGCGGACAATCAGCCCGTGCCGGAGGAACTGATGGAAAACCTGCGCGCGGTCTTTTCGCGCTCCGGCTTTACCACCGGCTATCTGGACGCAAAACGCGGCCGCGAAATGTTCGGCATACGCTCCAAGGAGGATGTGACCGACGCAACAAACGCGGTATTCGCGGAGCTGCACGGTCTTTACAATAAAGAATATCAGAGGGTTCCCGTCCGCTTTACCCTTAAAATAGGAACGGGGGAACCGGTCTTTTTAATGGCGGAGGACGGCGAAGGATTTACCGCCTGCCGGAGCGGGGAAATCCCGGAAGCCGCCGTGAACCGTCCCATCGATGAGGAACGCTGCCGCGAACAGCTGAACAAAACGGGCGGCACGCCGTTTTTTGCGGAGGAAATCTCCTGCGAAATTGACGGCGGGCTTTCGGTTCCCGTATCGGCGCTGAACGGGCTGCGCCACGCGGTTCTGGAGGAACTGGAAGAAAAGCGTGCAAAACGCGCGCCGGTTGATTTTAAAATGTGCGAGCTGCCGCAGAGCGGAAACCATGAAGCGCAAAAGATGAAGCTGCGCGCGCGGTTTGTCAACACCGAACTGCCGGAAAGCGCGAAGCAGTGCGAGCTGGTCTATCTTCCGTTCCATACGGATTTAAAAAAACTGAACGAATTGAAACAGCAGGGCTACCCGGTGGCGCTGGAAATCCCGCGCGGAATTTTCGGGCTGGAAAGCACGTTAAAATACCGTCTGCAGGGGGCGAAAGCCGCCGGAATCACGGACGTGTGGGCAGGGAACCTCGGCGCGGCCGCGCTCGGCAAAGAGCTTGGGCTGACGGTGCACGGCGGATTCTCGCTGAATATCACAAACACCGCGGCGCTGGAATGGTACCGCGATTTCGGCCTGGAAGACACGGAGCTTTCGTTTGAGCTTACGCTCGCGCAGGCCGCCGAGCTCGGCGGAACGATGAAGCGCGGGCTGCTGCTCTACGGCAGGCTTCCGCTGATGCTCACCCGAAACTGCCCCATCGCGAACGCGGGCGGCTGCAAGCACTGCGCCATCACGCAGTTCCTTACCGACCGCCGGAAAATCCGTTTTCCCGTGCAGTGCTGCGGCACGTGCAGCGAGGTGCTGAACTCCGTGCCGCTCTACATGGCCGACCGGCTTAGCGAGGTGCGGAACCAGGATTTCGGCCTGCTTCGCTTTTCCACGGAGTCCGCGCGGGAAGCGGGGGAAACCCTCCAGAAATACCTTACCGGCGCGCCGATACAGGAGCGCTTCACCCGTGGGCTTTATTACCGGGGAATTGAATGACGCACAGCGTCTTTTCGCGCCTACGGCGAGAATCTCTTTGTCATCTGCGGATGACATCTCCCTTTAACAAGGGAGACTGAGAAAAGAAGGCAGGACCTTCTGCTTTTAACTGAACCATAAAGCTAAAGCTTAACCGTCAATGAAAATCATGTTGAAAATTGACACCTTTTAGGTAAATGGGGATACCCCGGGGGATGCAAGGGGGATTTTTTGGAACCCTCACGCCGGGATTGAAAATCCCCCTTGCCGGGACTTTGCTTACTTTCGTCCCGGAACGAAAGTAAGGGCCCGCCCGGCCTGAGGGCGGCTAAATGCTTTACCAATTTTGCTTAGGTCCAACGAGCCTTCTGGCAAAATCTCTCCACCGCTGCGGCGGTCCCCCTCTCTTTAACAAGAGAGGCTGGGATAAATCCTACTTTCCTTGTCTCCCTTGCTAAAGGGAGATGTCATCCGCAGATGACAGAGAGATTTAAAGATTGGAAACAATTCATATGGAAACATTAAAAATCAAAAGACTGAATCCGAACGCCAAAATGCCCACGCGGGGAACCGACGGGGCGGCAGGGCTGGATTTGTACGCCTGCATCGAGGCGCCGGTCACGCTGGAACCGCGCGGCCTTTATAAGATTCCCACCGGGATTGCGATTGCCCTGCCGGACAGAAACACCGTGGGGCTGGTCTTTGCGCGGAGCGGACTGGGCGTAAAACACGGCGTTTCCCTCTCCAACGCGGTCGGCGTGATCGACAGCGACTACCGCGGGGAGCTGCAGGTGGGCCTGTGCAACCTGAGCGGCGAGGCGTACACGCTTTCCCCCGGCGAGCGTTTTGCCCAGCTGGTAGTGCTGCCGGTTTTTACGCCGGAGCCGGAGGAAACGGACGATCTGGACAAGACAGCGCGCGGAACGGGCGGCTTCGGCTCAACCGGAAAATAAATCCGTAAGAAAATTCAATTTCTTATTGCACTCGGCGCGTTCTTCGTACATAATAGAAAAGATTTCAGCGTTTTTACGCATTTTCCGTATGCCGAATTCGAACGGAAGCACTGATTAAATCCGGATGGGCGTCAAGATTTATTCAGCGGTTCCTTAAAGGAAGTTCAATATGAAAAATAAATTAATCAGAACGCTTTTATTGATCATCCTGCTTCTTTTAGCGGTGGTTTTGGGTAAAATAATCGGTGCCGCCTGTATTGGGTTGAAATACGCGGCATGGCTCGGCGCGGGCGCAGGCTTCGGGTTTTCGCCGTTCAGCGTGAACCTTTCCGTATTGAGCTTCACCCTCGGCGTCATGGTCAATATCAACGTTGCCCAGGCGGTTTTACTGCTGGCAGCGATTCTGACTTACGTAAAAATAAGGATATAGAATAGAGGTATCGAAACATGTTAGTTCTCGCATCCACTTCCCCTCGCCGGATTGAACTGCTGAAAATGGCCGGCTACGAGTTTATCACCGCCGGTACCGAGGTAAACGAGGAATACCTCCACGGCACGCCGCCCATGCAGGTGGTGGAACAGCTTGCCGCCCGCAAAGCCAAGGCCGCCGTTAAGGAGCACCCGCAGGATACCGTGCTCGGCGCGGACACGCTGGTGGTTTTCAAAGGGCGCGTCCTCGGCAAGCCGAAGGACGAGGCCGAGGCAAAGGCGATGCTCAAGTTGCTTTCCGCAAACGTACATCAGGTTTACACCGGCTACTGCGTGATCAGCGGAACGAAAATCCTCACCGGCCACGAGTGCACCTCCGTGGAATTTTACGGGCTTAAGGACGAGGATATCGACGCGTACGTGGCCACCGGAGAACCGATGGACAAGGCCGGCGCCTACGGAATACAGGACCGCGGCGCGCTGCTGGTAAAACGCATCGACGGCGATTTTTACAATGTAATGGGGCTTCCGATCGGCCGGATCAACCGCATTCTGAGAAGCTTCTGACCTGCCGGAATTTATTCCGCGGTTCCCGAAATTAACAGTTGAGAAATTGTGCCCGAAAGGTTATAATGTAATCTATATAGGTGTTTTTAAAATTGCGCGATTCTGAAAGGGGAAAAACTCATGTTTTCAAAAGATATAGGAATCGATCTGGGTACCGCCAACACCCTGGTCTATATGAAGGGCAAAGGGATTGTCATGCGCGAGCCTTCCGTTGTGGCCGTGGACGTCCGCTCCGACACCGTGCTGGCCGTAGGCGCGCAGGCAAAGGAAATGATCGGCCGTACTCCGGGCTCCATCATCGCGGTGCGCCCCATGAAGGACGGCGTGATCGCCGACTTTGATATTACCGCAACCATGCTCAAGCATTTTATAAAGAAAGCAATCAAATCCAACGCGTTTTCCAAGCCGCATATCATCATCTGCATCCCGTCCGGCGTAACGGAAGTGGAACGCCGCGCGGTGGAGGACGCCGCCCGTCAGGCCGGCGCAAGCAACGTTGAGCTCATCGAGGAGCCGATGGCCGCGGCAATCGGCGCGGGCCTGCCCGTAAACGAGCCGACCGGCAGCATGGTCGTCGATATCGGCGGCGGCACCGCGGAAGTCGCGGTAATCTCCCTCGGCGACATCGTTACCTCCGTTTCCGTGCGCGTGGCGGGGGACAAGTTCGACGAATCCATCATCTCCTATGTGAAAAAGAAATACAACCTCCTTATCGGCGAACGTACCGCCGAGGAAATCAAGATAAAGATCGGTTCCGCGTTCCCGACCGACGACAACCGCGACGCCTCCATTGAGATCAAGGGGCGCAACCTTGTGGACGGCCTGCCGAAGAATGTGACCATCACCGCCGAGGAAGTGCGCGAGGCGCTGAGCGACCCGCTCTCCATGATCATCGACGCGGTGAAGTCCACGCTGGAAAAGACTCCTCCGGAGCTTTCCGCGGACATCATCGACCACGGCATCATGCTGACCGGCGGCGGTGCTCTGCTGCGCGGCCTGGACCAGCTTGTGGAGCAGGAAACCGGCATGCCCGTACACGTTGCGGAAAGCCCGCTGGACTGCGTGGTAAACGGAACCGGCAAGCAGCTTGACGTAACCATGCCTGCGGCCTACTACAAGAATAACAAAAGATAATTTTCAGACGGACGGCAGAGTCGCGCCCGCAAAATTGCGGTATCATTTTGCTCGCTGCGCGGACGTTTTGTCTGTAACCTGAACAGGTTTTATTTCCCGGCAAAAGCGTTTTGATTTTTTGGCAAAAAGCGGAGGGTAAACTACTCTCCGCCTGTTTTTTCTTTACCAATTCCCTCTGACAAATAACCGTCCGGTATCTATTGTATAATGAAAGGTGGTGTGCTGCGTTGAAGGATTATTTTCATTCCAGCAGCTTTAAGCTTCTGATCGCGGTGGTCTTCATCCTTTTCGGCCTGATGCTCTATTCTTCGGGAACCGGCGGTTCCGTCTTTTCCGACGTGCTCGGATTTGTATCCGCGCCCATGCAGAAGGTCAGTTCGGTGGTAACCAATAACGCAGCCGTGGCGGCCCAGTCCGCCACCCGTTCCAACGACGAGCTTTCCGCGGAAAACGCCGCCCTGAAAAAGCAGATCGAGGAACTCAACAAAAAGCTGGTCAATTACTATACCTATCAGCAGGAAAACGCGCAGCTCAAAAAATTTTTGGAGCTGAAAAGCGAAAACCCGGATTTCAAGCCGGTTTCCGCCGCCGTAATCGGACGCGACCCGAATGACCTGTTTTCCAATTTCCAGATCGATAAGGGCACCTATTCCGGGGTCAAGGTCAACGACCCCGTTATCACGGACGGCGGCGTGGTCGGCTGGGTTTCCAGCGTAAGCCCGAGCTACAGCCGCGTGACCACGATTCTTTCGCCGGATACCCGGATCAGCGCCATCGACAAGGTAAACCGCGATTCCGGGGTTATCAGCAGCAGCATCGGGCTGGCTGACCGCGGCGTGGTGAAGCTGGGCTATCTTACCGCCGGCACCACCGTAAAAGCGGGAGACCTGATCGTCACCAACGGACTGGGCGGCGTGTATCCGCGCGACCTGCCCATCGGCACGGTAAACAAGGTTGCCAACGAGGAATACGACGTATCCCTTTACGCCGAGGTAACGCCGTTTGTGGACGTGAAGACCGTCCGGGACGTCATGGTGATCACCTCCTTCCGGGGACAGGGTCAGGTTCTTGCGGATTCCTCCTCTTCTGCCGCTTCCGCCGCGTCTTCCGGGGCGAAATAATATGGAAAATTATAAATGGCTTCGCTATTTCGCCTATACCCTTGAATTTCTGGCGATTTTTATGATTCAGGAGACGCCCGGGCTGGTTCCCGCCGTTTTCGGGGCGCGGCCTGTGCTGCTAATCCCCGCCGCGGTTTCCGTGGCGCTGTTCGAAAATGAAAGGGCTTCCCTGTTTTTCGGGCTTTTTGCCGGTCTGCTGACGGATTTCGGCATGGGGCAGACGCTCGGCTTCCACGCGCTGCTGCTCATCCTCTCCTGCTATTTCCTTGCGATGCTCGCGGCAAACCTGATCCGCACGAATTTTCTTACCGCGATGATTGCCATCGTTCTTATCGCAGGGGGAATTCTCCTTCTGCAGTGGATCTTTTTCTACCTGATGTCCAGCTACGGCGAACCCTTCTATGTTTTGTCGGCGCATTATCTGCCGCGTTACCTTTATACGGTGGCGGTCATGCCCATCCTCTATTATTTCAACCGCGCTCTGGCCATACAGATCCGCGCGAAGGAAGAATGAGAATCTCTCTGTCATCTGCGGATGACATCTCCCTTTAACAAGGGAGACAGGGAATGTGGAAAGTTAATGGTTTACCCGTCAATGAAAATCATACAGAAAATTGACATAACCGAGATGAATGAGGATACCCCGGGGGATGCAAGGGGGATTGGATGGAGCCCTCCCGCCGGGAATTACCAATCCCCCTTGCCGGGACTTTGCTTACTTTCGTCCCGGAACGAAAGTAAGGGCCTGCCCGGCCTGAG
>JAEWUH010000068.1 GCA_023397245.1 Bacillota bacterium
TCCTGTTCCATCGTATGCCCCTCCGGAATCGATTTGGCGGGAGTCGTGGCGAAAGCCGCGGCAATCAGGAAGAGCGGTGAATTTGATTGACTTTGAACGCAGCCGGAACCCCGATTATTAGAAGCGAGGCATCCGTTTCTTCCATGATGCGGGATATGCTTTTTACCCTGGCCGTTCTGCTGGTGCTTCCCGTTGTTCATTACGGGCCCAGACCGGCCGTTATGGCGGTTTTGACCGCCCTTGTCTGCGGCGCCAGCGAGATCTTGTTCAATCTGGTGCAGACCCGGACGACCGGGATCAGCGATGCTTCCTCTTTGGTGACCGGAATGATCATCGCCATGCTGATGCCGGTGAACGCGCCTATGTGGCTCCCGTGCGCGGCGGGGGTGTTTGCCATCGTTGTTGCAAAAGGGCCGTTCGGTTCCACCGGGCACAATCCGTTCAATCCGGCGGCCGCCGGGTTTTCCTTTGCGGTAATCTGCTGGCCGGACCTGGTGTTCCGCTATGCCCAGCCGGCTTACAAAACAGCGCTGCCCGCCCTTGCAGACTGCGCCGTCCAGACGGCTCCGTCTCCCGCTGCGGTGCTGAAAAACGGGCTGAAGCCGGATGTGCTCCCTCTGGATATGCTCTGGGGGAACTTTGCCGGGCCGATTGGCGCCACCGCCATACTGGTGATTGCCGCCTGCGGAGTGTTCCTCATTTTAAAGAGGACCGCGCGGTGGGAGATTATGTTCTTCTTTTTGGCGGCGGCGGTGCTGATTGCGGCGTTTTTTCCGCGGATCGCCTGCAGCCCGCTAACCTCGGTAAAATATGAAATGATGTCCGGCTCCGTCTTTTTTTGCGCCGTCTTTATGGCGACCGACCCGGTGACTTCGCCGCATACGGTCAGGGGGCGCTGTGTTTACGGCGCGCTTGCGGGCGCGATGGTGATGCTGTTCCGCTTTTTCGGCGCGTTTGAACAGGGCGCGGGCTTTGCGATACTGATTGCCAACGCCGCCTCGCCGGCCATTGACGGCCTGATCTGCGGTATGGAGAAGTGGGAGGAAGAACCGGATGAAGCTTAAAAGGGCAATGCTCCGCGAAACCCTCAAAATCTTTTTCAACGGCGTATTTTATAAAAACCCTGTGCTGGTGGGCGCGCTCGGGCTGTATCCCGTGGTGGCCGCCGGCTACAATATGAGGAACGCGGTGGAGCTTTCGGTTTTGTTTCTGCTCCTTGCCGTACCCACATGTCTGCTTTCCTGCCTCATCGGCTGGCTGGTGCCGGTTCGTTTCCGCACGTCGACCGCGCTGCTGATTTCCGCGGTATTTTATCTGCCGGCCGCCTGGCTCACAGAGCTGCTGATACCCGGCGCAATCTCCGCGCTCGGCATGTTTGCAGGTTTGATGATCTGCAACTCCGTGATTATTTTCCGCGCGTCGGATTACGCGCCGACGCACATTGCCTGGGCGGTGTTTGCGGATACCCTCGGTAGTTCGGTGGGGTTTGCCCTGGTGATCTGCCTGAGCGCCGCGATCCGCGAATTCTGGCTCAAGGGCAGCCTGTGGCACACCAACACCGGAATCTACGGCACATCCGACAAAGGGGTGTCGCTTCCGTTTTTCGGCTTTATCCTGCTGGGCTTTTTTGCCGCGTTTGTCAGCTGGGTGAACCGCAAACGGGAGGAAAAGGCGGAGAAAAGGAGGGTGACGCACGAATGACGGTTTTTCTGCAGATTTTGTTTGCCGCGCTGGCGGCTGTTACGACCGAGAACGTTTTGTTTTCCGGCGGCATCGGGTTCAGCCGCGTGCTGCGCGCCGCGCGCAAGCCAAAGCTGATTGGGCTGTATTCCGTGCTGATTGCCCTGTACTCCATGATTGCCATGTTGATCAGCGCGGGCTTATACCCGTTCTTTCAGGACGGTGACCTGCTGCTCTTTGTGCGCCCCGCGGTATTTTCCGCCTGTATTGTGGTCGTTTACGCCGTAACCGCCGTGGCTCTGAAAGCGCTTGCGGCTGGTTTCTATAAAAAATACGGCCCGGCTTTTTCCCTTTCGGCAATCAATACCATCGTGCTTTCCATGCCGTACGCGCAGAAGAGCTTTAAGCTCAGCCTGACGGAAGCGGCGGGGTTTGCAGTGGGTACGGGGGCCGCATTTTTTCTTGCCACCGTTTTAATCAGCTACGGTGCCGGCCGCTGCCGCGGCGAGGATATGCCGAAGGCGTTCAGCGGAATGCCGGCCGCCTTCCTCTACATCGGAATTTTGTCGCTTGCTTTTGCCGGCCTGACCGGCGGGAAACTGTTTTAAAAAGAGGCAATAAAAAATCAGCGTCCCGGCTGCGGGGCGCTGATTTTTTGTTCGTAATTAATTTTTCTGGGTTTCAGCATAAACTTGGGGCCGCTCTTTTCAAAGCCGTATTTTTCATAAAGCCCGTGGGCGTCCGTGGTAAGCAGGATTCCCAGCAGCGGCCGGAACGGCTCATCCTCCGTAATGGTGCGGATCAGCAGCTTTCCTATCCCCCTGCCGCGCCAGGCGGGATCAACAATCACGTCGCAGATATAAAAGGCCGTCGCAAAGTCCGAAACCACCCGGGCAAACCCTACCTGCACGCCGTCCGCAAAAGCGGAATAGCAGATGGAATTCTCGATTGACTTTTCAACGGTTTCCCTGGTCCGGTTATTTGCCCAGTAGCTCTGCCCGAGCAGCTCCATTACCCGGCCGGTCTGCAGCAGCGCCTTATCCTTGCTGACGGTAAAAATCGTTTCTGAATCAGCCATAAAGCCACCTTTTCCAAATCAGTATTTTATGGTTTTAAAGAAATTGTCCACCTGATCCTTGACCGAGGTGGTCGCCTTGCCGTAAACGATGGTTTTGTTCATGCGGGCAAGCGTGTGGTTCAGTTCGCCGTTTACCAGCGTATACTTGCAGTAAGACGCGGAATCCAGCGTGTGGGAGGTGCCGGATGTGCCCTTCGAAATATTTTCCTTAATGGTTTTGTACATATCTTCGGCGGAAGAATCTGTTTTGAATGAAAGATAAACGATTTCCGTGCCCGATTCGC
The DNA here is from genome assembly GCA_023397245.1 of Bacillota bacterium. Classification (GTDB taxonomy): domain Bacteria; phylum Bacillota; class Clostridia; order Oscillospirales; family Acutalibacteraceae; genus DATAML01. Next base: position 3,043 of record JAEWUH010000068.1, read on the forward strand.
TTTTGGTCGCGGAAATAACCTTGTCCACGCCCTCGGCGGAAGTAGTTTGCTCCTGCACCGTAAAGCCGGCGGCCTTGGCCTGCTTTGAGAATTCATCGGCGGTGATCGGCGAACGGGCCGAACAGCCTGCCATGGAAAATACGGCGGCCGCCGCAAGGACTGCGGCGCAGAATTTTAACAGTTTTTTCAAAGTAAATCCTCCTGTTTATCGGCATAATAATTCTATAACGTTTTTGTTTGCAACATGGATTTATTATAATACGGCTTTTTGCCGTTTACAAGTGGAACCGCCCCATCCGGCGGAAAAGAGGTTTGTTTTTCAGAAAAGCGAAAGATTTGCGGCAGATAATTTTCCAGAAACACCCTTGTAAAAAGCTGTATAGCAAAGCCTTTCCTGCGGATAATAAGATTGACATCACCGACAGGAGGTATAAACGTTGAAAGCCACAGGCATAGTCAGAAGAATTGATGATCTGGGACGCGTTGTCATTCCAAAGGAAATCCGCCGCACCCTCCGTATCCGCGAGGGTGACGCGCTTGAAATTTTTACCGATTCGCAGGGTGGGGTGATCTTTAAAAAATATTCGCCGGTGGGCGAGCTCTCCGCTTTTGCGGCACAGTACGCAGATGTACTATCCAAGTGCATCAACCTGCCAACTCTCGTCTGTGACCGCGACCATGTTGTTGCGGCGTCGGGCGTTTCCCGCAAAGAATATCTTGAACGCCGGATCACGCCGGAATTGGAAGAGTATATGCAGAACCGCAAAAATTTCGTCAGCGCCGGGAAATCCGAGTTCCACCCGGTAGAGGGTGTGGATCGCGCGGCGTCCGTGGTCTGCCCGATTATCGCTTCCAGCGATGTGACCGGGGCGGTCGTCCTGCTTCAGGGCGAGGATGACGGCACTCCCGACCAGACCGAAACCAAGCTGGCGCAGGTCGCCGCTTCGTTCCTCGGCAAGCAGATGGAAGAATAACTTTAAACCCGCCCGCCGGATAGCGCCGACCGCCCCGGCGGGACGGATTTTCTTAGCTTCGGTTTTTTGTCAATAGCCCTTGCATTTGCGTTTGTATTGTGATATTATAATCAAAGTAATATTATGAAGGATGAAAGAGTGGGGCGACCCGCTCTTTTGTTTGTATTATGAGGTGAAAAGGATTGGCTTATTCAAAAAAGGGCGGTAATACGGTGGAGGCGGTCAGAAAACTCGCCGAACCCATTGCGGCCGGTCTGGGGCTTTCCCTTTGGGATGTCCGGTTTGTAAAAGAGGGCGCGGACTGGTTTTTGCGGATTTTCATCGATAAGCCCGGCGGCATCGGGATTGACGACTGCGAGGCCATGAGCCGCGCAATCGACGCGCCGCTGGATGAGCTGAATCCGATTGAACAGTCCTACTGTCTGGAGGTATCCTCCCCGGGGATTAACCGCGAACTGACGCGCGCGGAGCATTTTGCCGCTTATCCGGGCGCGGCGGTACAGGTAAAGCTGATACGTCCGCGGGAAGACGGCGCGAGGGTTCTTACCGGTACGCTGCAGGACTATAAAGACGGGGTGATCACCCTCCGGACGGACGGAGGGGAAACGGCCGCGCTTGCCCAGAAGGACGTTTCGTCGGTGCGGCTGGCGGAAGATGATTATGTTGGAGGTATTGAGGAATGAACAGCGAAGTGTTTGAGGCCCTTGGATTACTGGAAAAGGAAAGGGGCATCCCGGTGGATTTTATGATCGACCGGATCAAAAAGGCGATTGTTACGGCCTGCAAAAACAGCTACGGCAACGAGGACTGCGTAATCAACATGGACACCGCCAAGGGGACGTTCGATGTGTATCTGCGCAAGACCGTCGTTGAGGACATAACGGAGCAGGGAAAAGAAATCCTGCTTGAGGACGCGCGCAAAATCGACCCCGCCGCGGTGGAGGGGGACATCGTACCCGTACAGCTCAACACCAAGGAGTTCGGGCGCATCGCCGCGCAGACGGCGCGCAACATCATCCGCCAGGGCATCCGCGACGGAGAGCGCGGACAGATGCTCCACGAGTTCCAGAGCAAGCATCAGGAGCTGGTTTCAGCGCTGGTTGAGCGCGTAGACCCGCGCACCGGGGCGGCAACGCTCCTCATCGGCAAGGCCGAGGCGGTTCTGCCCAAGAGCGAACAGGTCGGCGACGAAAAAATTACCGAGGGTGACCATATCAAGGTCTACGTGGTGGACGTAAAGGAAACCGAAAAGGGCCCGCGCGCCATCATCAGCCGCGTGCACCCCGATCTGGTAAAGAGACTGTTTGAAACCGAAGTGCCGGAAATTTACGACGGCACCGTTGAAATAAAGGCGGTATCACGCGAGGCGGGTTCCCGCACAAAGCTTGCGGTGGTCAGCCACAACCCGGACGTCGACGCGGTCGGCGCCTGCATCGGTACGCGCGGCGCGCGTGTTACCAATATCGTGAACGAGCTGGGCGGCGAAAAGATCGACATTGTGGAATACAACGAGGATCCCGCGAAGTTTATCGCTTCCGCGCTTTCCCCGGCGGACGTCGTCGCTGTGGTTCCCGCGGAGGACGGAAGCCGTGCCTGCCGCGTAACCGTTCCGGACAGCCAGCTTTCCCTGGCAATCGGCAACAAGGGGCAGAACGCCCGCCTTGCCGCCAGACTGACCGGCTGGAAGATCGATATTAAACCCGAAAGCGGCTTCTTCGGCGAAGACAAACCGGCTACGGAAGAATCCGGAGAGGAATAATCGGGCTGCGAATTCAGAAAAGGCGGTGTGTGCGATGCATCAAAAGCGTGTACCGATGCGTATGTGTACCGGGTGCGGCGAAATGAAAACGAAAAAAGAACTTGTCAGGGTGGTAAAATCGCCCGAAGGGGAGATTTCCCTTGACCTGACGGGGCGCAAACCGGGGCGCGGAGCATATGTGTGTAAAAGCATAGACTGCCTGAGGGCCGCGCGAAAAGCGAGGAGATTTGAAAAAGCCTTCTCCTGCAAAATTCCCGACGAGGTCTATGACCGGATGGAGGAGGAAATCAGCCAAAATGAATGAAAAGCTATTGCATCTTCTGGGCATTGCCCGGCGGGCCGGAAGGCTCTCGCTCGGCAATGAGGCCGCGGTGGAAGCCCTGCGAAAGGGACACACGCAGCTCATCCTGTTCGCGAGCGACCTTTCGCCCCGAACAGCCGGAGGGGTTGGGTTTGCGGCAAAGGAAGAAGGGGTTGCGGCGGTGCGAATCAATGCGACCATGGATGATATCAGCATGGCTCTTGGAAAGCGAACCGGAGTTGTTGCGGTGAACGATCCGGGGTTCGCAAAAAAGCTGCTGGCGCTGAGCGCGGATGAATGAGGAGGAATCTTATTATATGATGATTAAATACAGAGTCCACGAGGTCGCAAAGGATTTGAACATACCGAATAAGGATGTCATCGAAACCTTGCAGAAATATACGGGCGAAACCAAAAAACATATGACCGCTCTTACCGAGGGCGAACTGGATATTGTCTTTGAAACCTTTACCCAGAAGAACAGCACCGGGAGCCTGGACGACTACTTTGCGCAGGCCTCCGAGCCGAAGGCTGTAATAGAACCGGAGAAACCCGACGTTGTCATACAGCCGGAGAAGCCGGCGGAAAGAGCTCCCAGACCGGAGGCCCCGGCACAGCCTTATCCCGCGCAGCGCGCACCGCAGCCGGCGGCTCAGCCTGCCGCGCAGCAGGGCCAGCAGCCCGTGCGCAAGGCGGTAAAGCCGGGCAAGATTACGCCGGTAAGGCCAAAGCCGCCCGTACAGGCTCCCCCGCAGCAGCAAAGGCCGGTACCGCAGCAGCCCGCGCAGAGAAGACCGCAGCCCCAGCAGGGGGCTTCCGCCGATTCAAACACCATCCAGCGGCCGGCCGGCAGAATCGTGGATACCCGCTCTTCCCATGTGGAGCTGGATAAATACAATGAGAAATACGACCGTCTGGCGTCGGAAAAAATAAACACCACCAACACGGTGCAGAAGCAGAAGCTTACGCAGCGCAGCAGCCAGTACCGCGGCAAGCCGAAGAACTCCCGCAAGGAGACGGAATCCGAGCGTCTGCGCCGCATCGCTTTAGAGCGCAAGGCAAAGCCGATCACCATTCAGATTCCGGATGAGATCACCGTGGGCGAGCTTGCTCTGCGCTTAAAGGCGACCGCCGCCGAGGTGATTAAGAAGCTGATGGGCCTTGGCGTTTTCGCAGCGGTAAACGACGTGGTCGATTTTGATACCGCGTCCCTTGCGGCAATGGAATTCCACGCAAAGGTGGAAAAGGAAGTTGTCGTCACCATCGAGGAGCAGATCATCGACGACAGCGAGGATAAGGACGACAACCTCGTTCCGCGCGCGCCGGTCGTTGTGGTCATGGGCCACGTCGACCACGGCAAAACCTCCCTGCTCGACGCCATCCGCCACACGAACGTAACATCGGGCGAAGCGGGCGGCATTACGCAGCACATTGGTGCCTATCAGGTAAAACTTGCAGACCGTGACGTCACCTTCCTGGATACCCCGGGCCACGCCGCGTTTACCACGATGCGCGCAAGGGGCGCGCAGGTAACGGATATCGCCGTGCTGGTTGTCGCCGCGGACGACGGCATCATGCCGCAGACCATCGAGGCCATCCACCACGCCAAAGCGGCCAACGTTTCCATTATCGTCGCAATCAATAAAATGGATAAACCGGGCGCGAACCCGCAGCACGTTATGGAGCAGCTCACCGAGTATGAGCTTGTACCGGAGGAGTGGGGCGGCGAAACACCGTGTATCCCCGTTTCCGCCGTAACCAAGCAGGGTATCAAGGAACTGCTTGAAATGATTATTCTTGTAGCCGATATGAAAGAGCTCAGGGCCAACCCGGACAGGGCGGCCAAAGGAACCGTCATCGAGGCAAGGCTCGACAAGGGCCGCGGCCCGATTGCCACCATGCTCGTACAGAACGGCACCCTGCGCACAGGCGATATCGTCGTTGCGGGCACTGCGGTCGGCCGCGTGCGTGCCATGACGGACGAAAACGGCAGAAAAATTGAGGAAGCCGGCCCCAGCGTGCCGGTTGAGGTTACCGGACTGGACGACGTTCCGACCGGTGGAGACATCTTTAACGCCGTTACCGACGAACGCCTTGCCAGAGAACTGGTTGACCAGCGCAAGACGGAGCAGAAGGAAGAACTGTTCAACTCCCGCACCAAGGTCACCCTTGACAATCTGTTTGAGCAGATGCAGCAGGGAGAAATGAAAGAGCTCAAGATCATTGTAAAGGCCGACGTACAGGGCTCCGTGGAAGCGGTTCGCCAGTCGCTCGAAAAGCTGAGCAACGAGGAAGTACGCGTCGACGTGATTCATGGCGGCGTAGGTGCCATCAGCGAATCCGACGTGATGCTCGCGGCGGCTTCCAACGCGATTATTGTCGGCTTTAACGTACGTCCTGACCCGGTCGCGGAGGAAAACGCGAAGCGTGACGGCGTGGATTTACGCCTGTACCGCGTCATTTACGACTGCATCGACGAAATCGAGTCCGCCATGAAGGGCATGCTCGCGCCGAAATTCCGCGAGGTTGCGCTCGGCAAGGCCGAGTGCCGCGAGGTTTACAAGATCACCAACGTCGGCACCATTGCGGGCGCGCATGTGACCTCCGGCAAGATTACCCGTGCGGCGCAGATTCGTATTGTGCGCGACGGCATCGTGATTACCGAGGATAAGATTGCCTCCCTGAAGCGCTTCAAGGACGACGTTAAAGAGGTTGCCGACGGTTACGACTGCGGTATCGGACTGGAGAAATTCAACGATATCAAGGTCGGGGACATTATGGAAGCCTTTATTATGGAAGAATACAGGGATTAAAGTAAATCTCTCCACCGACCCGGTCCAGCACCCTTTTGCCACTTCGCGTCATTTCCCTTCCAGGGGAAATCTCTCCACCGCCGCGGCGGTCCCCCTCCCTTTGACAAGGGAGGCTTAGAGAAGATTAATCCTTTCCCTTGTCTCCCTTGTTAAAGGGAGATGTCACCGCAGTGACAGAGAGATTGTTTTCGCTGCAGCGCATGCCTTTAAAAGGAAATCTGCGGCTTAAAACGGATTTCTCCACCGACCCGGTCCCCCTTCCTTTGGCAAGGGAGGCAGGGTGTAATACGGGAAAAATTCACTTTTCCCTGTCTCCCTTGTTAAAGGGAGATGTCACCGCAGTGACAGAGAGATTATACCAACTGTTTTCGTAAAACGGAGGATAGAAATACTATGGCCAGCCACAGAATGGGGCGTACCACCGAGGATATCAAACGGGAACTTACCGCGATATTCCGCGAACTCAAGGATCCGCGCGTTCAGGGCCTGATCAGCATTGTGCGCGTGGATGTTACCAGCGACCTGTCTTACTGCACGGTTTATATCAGCGCCATGGGCGGCATGGAGCAGGCAAAGCAGGCGGTTGCGGGACTGAAATCCGCCGCCGGCTTTATCCGCCATGAGCTTGGTGCCCGGCTGGAGCTCCGGCACGTTCCGGAGCTGACGTTCCGGGCGACCGATTCGATTGAATACAGCGCGAATATATCACGGATACTCAACGACCTAAGGAGTGATAAAGATGATAAGCCTGAATGAGGCGGCCGGGTTCCTGCGCGAAGCCGACCATATACTCGTTTTGAGCCATCAGTGCCCGGACGGGGACACGCTCGGCTCGGCTGCGGCGCTGTGCCTTGGCCTGCAGAAGCTGGGCAAGCACGCCATGGTGAAGTGCTCCGACGAAATCACGCCGAAGTTCCGGTATCTGTTTGGGGGGATTAAGTCCGAGGACTTTGTCCCCTCGTATATTGTGGCGGTGGATATCGCCGACCTTCCGCTTTTCGGCGAACCGAACCGCAGCCTTTACGGAGACAGGGTCGACCTCTGCATTGACCACCACCCTTCCAACACGCAGTACGCAAAGCATACTTACGCGAACGCCAAAGCGGCGGCGACCTGCGAAATCATCTACCGTATCCTGAAGCTGCTTGATGTGGAAATCGACCGGGACATTGCGGCTAGCCTTTATACCGGCATTTCCACGGACACCGGATGCTTCAAATATACGAACGTAACGCCGGATACCTACCGCATCGCGGCGGACCTTGTGGAAACAGGCATCGACGCTCCGGCGATCAACCGCACGATGTTTGACACCAAAACCCGCGCCCGCATGGAGCTGGAGCGCCGCGCAATCGATTCGCTCGAATATTTCTGCAACGACCGCGTCGCCGTGATCTCGGTTACGCGCGCTATGGTGGAGGAAACCGGCGCGACCGAGGACGACATGGAGGGGCTTGCCTCCATTCCCCGCGGCATCGAGGGCGTGCGCATCGGCGTGATGATCAAGGAAAAGAAGGACGGCGTTTTCAAGGTTTCCCTGCGCGCACAGCCGCCGGCAAACGCTTCGGAAATCTGCGCGAAATTCGGCGGCGGCGGCCATGCCGGAGCGGCGGGCTGTACGTTTGAAACCACGCTGGCCGAGGCGAAAAAGCAGATCGTGGAAGCGATTGGGGAATATCTGAACCGGGGAGAATTATGGACGGCGTAATCATTGTGGACAAGCCGCAGGATTTTACCTCGTTTGATGTGGTCGCGGTGATGCGGCGGCTCTGCGGCCAGAAGAAAATCGGCCACACCGGGACGCTGGACCCGATGGCTACCGGTGTGCTGCCGCTGCTTTTGGGAAAAGCGACGCGGGCGGCTTCGCTTTTAGAGGATACGGACAAGGAGTACGAAGCGGGGTTCCGGCTGGGATATTCCACGGATACGCAGGATGCGACGGGGAAAACGCTGCGGCAGAGTTGCCAAAGGGTAACCCGGGAGCAGGTTAAAGCGGCGCTGGCCGCGTTTCGCGGGGAGATTCTGCAGACCCCGCCCATGTATTCGGCGGTGCAGATTAACGGACAGCGGCTTTACGACCTTGCGCGGCAGGGAATCGAGATTGCGCGCGAGGCACGTCCGGTCACAATTTATCAGCTTGAACTTACAGATTTTGACGAAGAAGTCCAGAGCGGCCGCCTGAACGTGCGCTGCTCAAAGGGCACTTATATACGTACTATCTGCGCGGATATTGGCGAAGCGCTCGGCACCTTCGGCGTGATGTCCTCCCTGCGGAGGACTGCCGCCGCCGGGTTCACTCTTGCCGATTCCGTTACGCTGGATGAAGCACGAGAGCTGTCGACACAGGGAACGCTGGAAAGCAAAGTGCTGCCGGTGGAAACCCTGTTTCAGAACCGCCCCGCGCTTACGGTAAGCCCGGCGCAGGCCCGGCGCTTCGGCAACGGCGGCGGCCTGAGCCTTGACCGCGTTTCCGCCCTGCGGCAGGACTGCACAGACGGCGCGGTTTTCCGCGTAAAATCCCCGGAGGGAGAATTTCTGGGGCTGGGGGAAGTGAGCCTTGCCAAAGAGGAACTCAGGGTGCTGCGGCTGTTTTAATCTCTCTGTCATCTGCGGATGACATCTCCCTTTAACAAGGGAGACAAGGAAGCAGAAACTACCTGCATCATCCCCTGCCTCTTCTGATAGGGAGTGATTCCCCTAACAGGGGAAATGCCGCAAAGCGGCAAAAGGGTGTAGGACCGGGTCGGTGGAGAGATTTGTGATAGGTTTAATTATTGGGGATTGCTTTTTTGAGGCGAATACTTATGAAAGTTTATTATGATTTAACGCCCTCCGCCGGCGACTCCGCCGTTGCGCTGGGCAGCTTTGACGGGCTGCACCTCGGGCACCGTAAGGTGATCGCCTCGGCGGTTTCCGCAAGGGGACAGGGGCTTCTGCCCACGGTGCTTACGTTTGCCGCGAATCCGCTTGCGAATCTGGGCGGCAGGCCGGGCGGCGAGATCATCACGCAGGAGCAGAAAATCGCCCTGCTTGAGGAATTCGGCGTGGAACAGATCTATATCCTGCGTTTTGCGGCGATTAAGAACTTATCGCCGGAGGAATTTGCGGATGAAGTGCTGGTAAAGGTTTGCCGCGCCAAAGAGGTGTGCTGCGGCTTTAACTTTACCTTCGGCAGCGGCGGCAGGGCAGGAAGCGAAACGCTTGCCCGGCTCTGTGCGCAGCGCGGCATCCGGGCGGAGATAACCGGCGCCGTGCTTTCCGGCGGGGAACCGGTCAGCTCCACGCGTATCCGCGGGTTGATTGCCGCCGGCGATATGGCCGGGACGGCGGAGCTTCTGGGCAGGCCGTACGGCTATTGCTCGGCGGTGCAGCACGGCAGGCGGCTGGGCCGGGAGCTTGGCACGCCCACGCTCAATCAGGCGATTCCGCAGGATTTTGTACTGCCGCGCTTCGGGGTTTACGCCTCAAGGGTTATCCTCGGGGATAAGGCGTATGTCGGCGTAACAAACGTGGGGGTCAAGCCGACGGTCGGTTCTCCCAGCGCACTGGCGGAGACCTGGATGCCCGGCTACAGCGGCGCCGATCTTTACGGAACGGTCGTCCGTGTGGATTTAATGCAGTTCCTGCGCCCGGAACGTAAATTTTCCGGATTAGATGAGCTGAAAATGGAAATTATAAAGAACGGGGAGCAGGCAAAGGAATATTTCCGCAAAGCCGGTATGCCGCTTTTATAAAACAAAAATTTTGTAGGAACCCGTACCAATAAAAAGGGATTTACAAATAATGGCGCATATGCTATAATTACTCCGTATTATGCCCCTTTCCCGGATCATGGAGTATGCCCCAACGGGGATTTCACCAGCCTTGTTCTGCGACTGAGGGTAATTTTAGAAAAGGTGGAAAACATCATGTTAAAAGAAGAAAAAACCTCAATCATCAAAGAGTATGCCATCCACGAGGGCGACACAGGCTCCCCGGAGGTACAGGTAGCGGTTCTCACCAAGAGAATCAACGACCTTACCGACCACCTCAAGTCCCATAACAAGGATCATCATTCACGCCGCGGCATGTACAAGATGATCGGCCAAAGAAGAAATCTGCTCAACTATCTGCAGAATTCCGACGTTGAGCGTTATCGCACCCTGATTGCAAAACTCGGCATCCGTAAGTAATCCAAGTAAATAATGTCTGTATGGGCAGGCGGCGTATGCCGCCTGCCCTCAGACTAACAGAAAAACCGCGCTGCCAAGGCCCTGCGTATCCCAAAAACAGCGGGCAGAGACGGGACTTAGCAGTGAAACGAGCTTCCGCAGAGACGGAGGCTGGTTTTATTGCTAAACCTGTTGCCTCCCGCAGAAAAGAAAATGGAGGAACAATATGTTCGAAAATTTCAAAGTCTATTCCACTGACTTTGCCGGACGTCCCCTCGTGGTGGAAACCGGCAAGATGGCGCAGCTTGCAAACGGCGAATGCCTCGTCCGCTACGGCGAAACCGCCGTGCATGTTGCGGTAACCGCTTCCGCCAAGCCCCGCGAAGGCGTGGATTTCTTCCCGCTTTCCGTTGACTTTGAGGAAAAGCTTTATTCCGTGGGCAGAATCCCCGGTTCCTATTTAAAGAGAGAGGGCAGACCGAGCGACAAGGCGATCCTCGTATCCCGCGTGATCGACCGCCCGATTCGTCCGCTGTTCCCCAAGGATATGCGCAACGACGTTTCCGTCGTCTGCACTGTGATGTCCGTTGACCAGGACTGTGCCCCGGAAATCGCCGCAATGGTGGGTACCTCCATCGCGTTGAGTATTTCCGATATTCCGTGGAACGGGCCGATTTCCGGCGTTTCCGTCGGTTATGTGGACGGGCAGTATGTCATCAACCCGACCTCCGAGCAGAAAAAGGTTTCCCAGATGGCGGTCACCGTGGCTTCCACCGAGCATAAAATCCCAATGATCGAAGCCGGCGCGAACATCGTTTCCGATGAGGTGATGTTCAACGGTATCATGGCCGGTCACGAGGCAAATCAGAAGATCATCCAGTTCATCAAGGGAATTCAGGCGGAAATCGGCAAGCCGAAGTTTGCATATCCCAGCAACGAGCCGGATGAAGAAATGCTCCGTTCCATCAAGGAATTTGCCACCGAAGACGTCAAGCTTGCGCTCGACACCGATGACAAGAACGTGCGCGACGCAAGGTTAAAGCCGATTTACGAAAAGGTACACGAGCATTTCGACTCGATCTATCCCGACCAGGCCGCTAAGATCGACGAATGCATGTACAAGACTCAGAAATATATTGTCCGCCGCTGGCTGCTGGATGAAAAGAAGCGCGTGGACGGCAGACAGATGGATCAGATGCGTCCGCTCGCCGCGGAAGTGGATCTGCTGCCGCGCGTCCACGGTTCCGGTATGTTCACCAGAGGCCAGACGCAGGTTCTCACCGTTGCAACGCTCGGCCCGGTAAGCGACTGCCAGCTTCTTGACGGAATCGACGAAGAAGAGAGCAAGCGCTACATCCACCAGTACAATTTCCCGTCCTACTCGGTCGGCGAAACAAAGCCGAGCCGCGGCCCCGGACGGCGTGAAATCGGCCATGGCGCCCTCGCGGAGCGCGCTCTTGTGCCGGTCATTCCTTCCGTAGAGGAATTCCCGTACGCGTACCGCCTTGTTTCCGAGGTTCTGTCCTCCAACGGCTCCACCTCGCAGGCTTCCATCTGCGGCTCCACGCTTGCACTGATGGCTGCCGGTGTGCCAATCAAGGCGCCGGTTGCCGGTATCTCCTGCGGTCTGATCACCGAGGGTGAACGTTGGATGACCATGGTGGATATTCAGGGTCTGGAAGATTTCTTCGGCGATATGGACTTTAAAGTTGCCGGTACTCACGAAGGCATCACCGCAATCCAGATGGATTTGAAAATAGACGGTTTAACCCCGGAAATTATCAAGGAAGCGCTTGAGAAAACCCACAAGGCGAGGGATTATATCCTTGATGAAATCATCCTCAAGGCCATTCCCGAGCCGCGCAAGGAGCTTTCCAAATACGCGCCCAAGATGCTTTCCACCAAGATTCCGGTTGACAAAATCCGCGAGGTTATCGGTTCGGGCGGAAAGGTCATCCAGAAAATCTGCGCCGAGTGCGGCGTAAAGGTGGATGTGGAAGAGGACGGCAACGTCTTTGTTTCCGGCATTGACGCGGAGAACTGCAAGCGCGCGATGACGATCATCGACACGATTGTAAACGACCCGGAGCCGGGCGCGATTTACAACGGCAAGGTCACCCGCATCATGGATTTCGGCGCGTTTGTTGAAATCGCCCCGGGCAAGGAAGGCCTTGTGCACATTTCCCGTCTTGACGTAAAGCGCACCGAAAAGGTGACGGACGTGGTCAACGTCGGCGACGAGGTCATGGTCAAGGTACTGGAGATCGACGACAAGGGCAGGCTGAACCTTTCCCGCCGCGACGCTTTGATCGAGGTTGAGGGCTTGGTGCCGGAAAACGAAATTTCCGACGCGCCCCGCCGCCCGTTCCCGCGCCGTGACGACCGCAGAGACGATCGCCGCCGCGACGACCGTCCGCGCGAAGACCGCCCGCGTGCAAGCAACGGCTTTATCGCAAACACCAACAAGCCGAAAGAATAATTGAAATAATTAAGCCGGAGGGAATTTTTCCTCCGGCTTTTTTAATTGCAATAACGACGCTAAAGAAAATAAAGAAGAGGACGATATAGTTATAGATATTAATTCATAATAAGAAGGCAAAGCAGCATGCAAATCTCAAATATTCATCTTACCGGCAATCAGCCCAAAATGACGTTTCATAAGAAAACAGATACTTCAAAGGAAAATGAGAATAAGACCAAGCAATCCGGTTCTCTAAAAAGCACGATTCAAAGCTATCCCCAAAAAGCCGCGAACAGCAGGGAGCGCATAGAAAATCTGGAATCGCGCAGGCAGGATATCCAGTCGCGCAGGGCGGAGTATGTGCAGGATGCAAAATCCAGGGGGCTGGATCAGCAGACAATCAATGCTCAGCTTGCCGAATATGACAGCGAGATTTCTCAGATCGACCAGCAGATTGCTCAAATCAAGCAGGAAGACAGTAAAAAGGCAACGGCCAGCAAAAGTGGCGGCACCGCGGCTTCCGGGAAAAGCAAGACAAATCAGGACGGGGCTGTGTCCCGAATGGGCAGTAATGCAGCGGATTCCGCCCAGAAAACGATGGAATCGTTTGTTTCCCAACAGAGCGCGCAGGAGTATATCGGAGCGGTGCAGTCCGCACAGAAGCTGCTCAAAACAGAAGCGCTTTCCTACAAGCCGAGTAATGCGTCGGCAGGAAACCCGGAAAAATATGCTTCGCTGGAAGCCAGAGCGGACGGCCTTGAAAATAAAGTTCAGAATATCGAAAAAGAGATGCAGGACTCCGCAAAAGTAAGCGGAAATGATCAGACGGCATCCTCCGCAGAGGAAAAAACAGCTCAGGAAAGAGCAGTGGAAAACTATAAAGATCAGACCGGCATTGCGGATGCAGCCGATGACAGCGATACGGACAAAATGGACATTTTTGCATAAAAATTTAAAGACCGGCCTGCGGTTCACTCCCGCAGGCCGGTCTTTTTCAGCAGATGGAATAATCAGCGGGAAAGCGGCCGCGCAGTTTTGGCCGTAAGCGACTGGCGTATCCGCTCCTCCGCTTTTTTTATTTGCGCCTCAAAAAACGCCGGGTCAATTTCGCGGAAGGTTCGGCAGGGCTGCGGGTTTTCCGGCAGGGGGGCAAGCCGTTTTTCCAGTACCGTCAGATCGTGCCATTCGCCGAGCTTGAACCCAACGCCGGGATAAACGCACAGAGAGCGGAACCCTTGCTTTTTCAGCAATCCGATGCTCTGTGAATTCGTTACGGTGATGAGCGCGTAGAGGTTTAAATAACCCTGCTCCTTAAGGATGGCCTCAAAGCAGGAGTACAGCGCGGAAGCGATCCCCATGCGGTGGTAATCGGGGGAAAGGTATGCGCTTAACTCGGCGTCCCATTGGAAGGCTGCGCGGCTCTTGTAAAGCCCGGCGTAAAAATAGCCGGCGATTTTGCCGTCGATCTCGCAGATGAGCCAGGGAAATTTTTCGGTAACCTTCTCAATGCGCGCGGCGAACTCTTCCACGGAGGGTACTTCGTATTCAAAGGTAACTGAGGTGGTCTGAATATACGGCGCGTAGATCGCCACAAGCGTGGCTGCGTCGGATTCTTGGGCAAGGCGGATTTTAACGTCATTCATAGCTGCAGGTCCTTTTTTTCAGAATTGCCTTCATTATAACACAGATGCTTCCCGCCGCAAATACCTGTGTGTTTTGAATACGCGGTTGGGGTAATAATAAATTTTGTAATGCAGCGAAAAGCTCATCCCTGCTCCGGGCGAACGAAGTCAAAACCAATTTAGACAAAATAAGTACACTTTACCTGTTGACAAATCCCGGAAAACGGATTATAGTAATTATACACCCCACAGGGGTGTGGAGGTAACTATGAATCAAAAGTTTGACGTAACCGGTATGACCTGCTCGGCCTGCTCCGCTCACGTGGAAAAAAGCGTGAAAAAGCTGGCGGGCGTCCAATCGGTAAATGTAAATCTTCTTACGAACAGTATGACCGTAGATTATGACGCGCAGGCGAACGATGCCAAGATCATCAAAGCGGTGGAAAGCGCGGGCTACGGCGCTTCGGTGCAGGCGCGCAGGGGAAAGGCGGAAAAGCGCGAAACGGTAAATCCGGTGGAAAGCGAACTGCGCTCGATGAAAACCCGGCTGGCTGTTTCCTTCTCGTTTCTGATTCCGCTCCTGTACCTTGCGATGGGGCATATGCTGGGGTTCCCGCTTCCGGTGTGGACGCACGGGGCGGAAAACGCGGGAGTGTTCGCGTTTCTTCAATTCCTGCTTGTGCTGCCGATTGCCTACGTAAACCGAAAGTATTTTCAGGTCGGGTTCAAAACGCTGTTCCGCCGCGCGCCGAACATGGATTCCCTGATTGCCATCGGTTCCGGCGCCGCGCTGGTTTACGGCGTTTATGCCATTTTTAAAATCAGTTACGGCCTGGGGCATAATCAGACGGATATCGCGGAACGTTATATGATGGAGTTGTACTTTGAATCCTCCGCCACGATTTTGACGCTGATTACGCTGGGCAAATATCTGGAAACAAGGTCGAAAGGCCGGACGACCGAGGCGATTGCCAAGCTGATGAATTTGGCTCCCAAGACCGCCACGGTGCTCCGAGGGGGACAGGAAGCGGAAATCCCCGTGGAGGAGGTCGTGATCGGCGATCTCTTAATCGTGCGGCCGGGGCAGAGCATCCCGGTGGACGGCGTGATCGTTGAGGGCAGTTCGTCCGTCGACCAGTCGGCGCTGACCGGGGAAAGCATTCCGGTGGAAAAGCAGCCGGGCGACCCGGTCGCCGCCGCGACCGTCAACCAGTCCGGCTCATTCCGATTTCGGGCGCAGAAGGTGGGCGACGACACCACGCTCGCGAAAATTATTGAGTTGGTGCGTGACGCTTCCTCCTCAAAAGCGCCTATTGCCAAGCTGGCCGATCAAATCAGCGGCGTTTTCGTGCCGGTGGTTATCGCGATCGCCGTGCTTTCCGCGGCGGTGTGGCTGGCGCTGGGGCAGTCCTTTGAATTTGCCCTCTCCATCGGAATCTCGGTGCTGGTTATTTCCTGCCCTTGCGCGCTTGGACTGGCTACGCCCGTCGCAATCATGGTGGGCACGGGCAAGGGTGCTTCCAACGGCATCTTGATTAAGTCCGCGGAAGCGCTGGAAACCGCCCATAAAATCAATACGGTTGTGCTAGATAAAACCGGCACGGTGACCGAGGGCAGGCCGAAGGTCACGGATATCGTTCCGGCACAGGGCGTAAACGAAACGGAGCTGCTAACCGTCGCCGGGGCGCTGGAAAATCCATCCGAGCATCCGCTTGCGGGCGCGGTGGTTCAAAAAGCGCAGGAGATGGGAATCACGCTGTCGGCAGCGGAGCGCTTCGCTTCCGTTGCGGGACGCGGCGTAACCGCCGAAATAGAAGGAAAACCGTACCGCGCGGGCAACCTCGCTTTCATGGAGGAAAATCAGATTGATTCCTCCGCGTTCCGCGAAGTCTGCGAGGCGCTCGCGGAAGACGGGAAAACGCCGCTTTACTTTGCGGATGAAACGAAGCTGCTCGGCGTGGTCGCGGTTGCGGATGTGGTGAAGCCCACCAGCCGCGCGGCGATTCAGGA
Organism: Bacillota bacterium; assembly: GCA_023397245.1. GTDB lineage: Bacteria > Bacillota > Clostridia > Oscillospirales > Acutalibacteraceae > DATAML01. Next base: position 19,134 of record JAEWUH010000068.1, read on the forward strand.
GCTGAAAGCGATGGGCATCGACGCGGTAATGCTCACGGGCGACAATCGGCGCACGGCCGAGGCCATCCGCAGGCAGCTCGGTATTGACCGCGTTGTGGCGGAGGTAATGCCGCAGGATAAGGAAAAGGAAATCCGCCGGATTCAGGAAAGCGGCAAAACGGTGGCAATGGTGGGCGACGGCATCAACGACGCGCCCGCGCTGGCGCGCGCCGATGTGGGAATCGCCATCGGGGCGGGGACGGATATCGCGATTGAGTCCGCGGACATCGTCCTGATGCGGAGCGACCTGCAGGACGCAGCAACCGCCGTGCAGCTCAGCAGGGCGGTCATCCGCAATATACGCGAAAACCTGTTCTGGGCGTTCTTCTACAACAGCGTGGGCATCCCGCTGGCGGCGGGCGTGTTTTATCCCCTTTTGGGCTGGAAGCTTAGCCCCATGTTTGCCGCCGCTGCCATGAGCCTGAGTTCGGTGTGTGTTGTTACCAACGCGCTGCGGCTGAAATTTTTCAAGCCGAAGCGTGTGAGTATAAATAGCAATGAATCCATAAACAATAATCCTATCAACAAAAATAAAGGAGCGGAAATTACAATGAAAAAAATTATCACGATAAACGGGATGAGCTGCGAGCATTGCAAGGCAAGAGTGGAAAAGGCGCTTAACGCCGTGGACGGCGTGGCGGCAAAGGTTGACCTGAGCACCAACACCGCCACGGTGGTGCTGAACAAGCCGGTAGCGGACGACGCGCTGAAAAACGCGGTAAATGACGCCGGTTACGAGGCGGTCTCGGTGGAGAACGCCTGACTTCGGGCGATTATTCGCCCGCTACATAATTAAAAACAACAGGGAGGAACCCAATGAAAGCGGATAAAACGAAGGTTACGCGGCTGCTGAAAACCGCGCGCGGCCAGCTTGACGGGCTGGTGAAGATGGTGGAGGAAGACCGGTACTGCGTGGATATCTCCAACCAGATCATGGCCACGCAGGCAATCCTGCGCACGGCAAACCGGGAAATTATCCGCGCACACCTCGGCTGCTGCGTAAAGGAAGCCTTTGAGCAGGGAAACGAGGAGGAAAAAATCGAAGAGCTTCTGGCTCTGTTCGAAAAACTTACAAAATAACAATTTACTTTCAAAACGGTTTCGCTTTTCTAACGGAACCGTTTTTCTTTAGAAAATTTCCGGCCGAATAAATAGGGAAGGAAGTCGATAAGATGGAAACAGAGCCGGATTTGTCTAAAATGTAAAAATTCGGTGGAATCTTGCAGATACTTTGAACATCAAAACAGTTGACAAGAGATTTCAATTCTGCTAAAATACAAAAAGCTTTGATTATCAAAGTATCAGACATCCGCAGCAAGCTTAGGTTGCCGTATGGCCGACCCGGAAAATCCGGAAGTATACGGGAAATGAGCTTTCGTTTTTCTATAAAGAAACCATGATTAACTTGGAATCGATGCATAGTGGTTCTAAAGACTAGAAAATTTAAAGTTGAAAACTATGTAATCTGGTGCTATAATTATCCAATAATTTGATCTCTGGAAGTATCAGCGCCGCAAAGCGGCGAGATGGAGGTTTCTATGGCAATAAAAATCATCACGGACAGTACTTCGGATATCCCCCTCGAGCGGCAGGAAGAGCTTGGAATTGAAATCGTCCCGTTGAGTGTACGCTTCGGCAGCGAGGAATATATCGACGGGGTAACGCTCACCAAGCCGCAGTTTTACCAAAAGCTGGCGGAATGCACGGAGCTCCCCACAACCGCGCAGGTCAATCCGGACCGGTTCACGGAAATTTTCAAGAAATATCTTGACCAAGGCGATGAAATCATTGGGATGTTCCTTTCCAGCAAGCTGAGCGGCACCTGCCAGTCCGCCGCAATCGCAAAGGATATGCTGGGCTCAGAAAAAATCCATATCATCGATTCGCGCAACGTGACCTTCGGTTTGGCGCTTTTGGTGTATGAGGCCGTAAAAATGAGGGACAGCGGCTTGAGCGCGCAGGAGATCTGCGATGGGGTAGACAGCCTGATTAAAAAGCTCCGGTTTTATATTGTATTGGATACGCTGAAATATCTGAAAATGGGCGGAAGGCTTTCCGGCTCCTCCGCGTTTCTGGGCACGGTGCTCCATATCAAGCCGATCGTTTCCGTCGTGGACGGCGCCGTTGTGGTGTTGGAAAAGAAAAAGGGGCAGAAAGCCGCCATGGAATGGATTATGCAGAACGTGGAGCGGGAAATGCCCGACCTGAAGCATAAAGTCGTATTCGGCGGCTCCGTTGCGCCTCAATTCTGCGCCATGATGCAGGATGCCCTGAACGCTCGTGTACAGGGAGCGGAGAGCGAGTTGGTGGAAATGGGCGCGGTGGTCGGCACCCACGGCGGCCCCGGCTGCGCGGGACTGACCTACATCGCAAAAGAGTAATTTTTTATACTTCACAAATTACAGGGTGGTGAAATGTGTTGAGCAAGGAGTATTCGGCGATCAATAATTTTCTGGTGACGGTATTCAATGAAATTTTGAGAACAGAAGAAGCAAGCCTGAAAACAAAGGAATTCAAAAATCTTTCCGTGCGTGAAATGCATGTGATTGAAGCGGTGTGCGACGCCACGGAAAACAAAAAGAATACCGCTTCCGAAATCGCGCTTTCGCAGAAAATTACGGCGGGAACCCTTACAACAGCGATCAGCATTCTGGAGAAAAAGGGTTATGTCATACGTCACCGCGACGATACGGACAAACGCGTGGTGAGAATTTTTCCAACAGAAAAAGGGAAAACTGCCAATGAGGTGCATCAATCCTTTCACCACGAAATGGTTTCTTCCATTATGTCCGTACTGCAGGGCGACGAGCTGGCAATGTTCGTCAAGGGATTAGGAGCTGTACAGCAGTTTCTGGAAGGAAGCAAAAGATAGGGGAGAATGGATATGGCGATCCGGATCATTACAGACAGCACCTCCGATCTTCCGCTCGAACGGCAGGAGGAGCTTGGAATTGAGATTGTTCCGCTGAGTGTGCGCTTCGGCAGTGAAGAGTATCTGGACGGGGTAAACCTTTCCAAAAAGGAGTTCTTTGAAAAGCTCGCGGGTTGCCGGGAGCTTCCCACCACCGCGCAGGTCAACCCGGAAAGGTTTGAGAAGATTTTCGGCAAATACAGCCCGGACGACGAAGTAATCGGTATTTTTCTTTCCGGCAGGATGAGCGGAACCTATCAGTCCGCGGGAATTGCGAAGAACCTGCTGGGAGCGCGGAACATTACGCTCATCGATTCGCGCTGCGTGACCTTCGGCCTCGGGCTTCTGGTGCTGGAGGCGGTAAGGATGCGGGACGCGGGAATGACCGCGCAGGAAATCTGCCGGGGAGTAAACGATCTTATCGGCCGGCTGCGCTTTTATGCGGTCATCGATACGCTGAAATATCTGAAGATGGGCGGCAGACTTTCCGCTTCCTCCGCACTGTTCGGCACGATGCTCCACATCAAGCCGATCGTTACGTTTCAGGAAGGGGAGGTCGTCGCCATTGAAAAGCGAAAAGGGCTGAAGGCCGCCGCGGAGTTTATTGCGCAGAAGATGGAGCAGGACAGGCCGGATGCCGCCAGCCAAATCGCGCTGGGCGATTCCGTTGCCCCGGAGCTGGCCGCGCTGCTGAAGGAATCCATTGCAAAGCATACCGATCTTTCCGGCAGCGTAAACTTTGAGCTTGGCTCCGTGGTGGGTACCCACGCAGGCCCCGGCTGTGCCGGGGTGGCCTATATCGCACGTAAGGACGCGGAATAACGGAGGTTAAAATGACTTTTGATATTATCGGAACCGGGAGCGCCTATCCCGAATGCGCCAAAACGAACGAGGACCTTTCCCAGTTTGTAGAAACCTCGGATGAATGGATTTCTACACGGACGGGAATCAAAAGCAGGCACGTTTCCACAACGGAGACCATGACGGAATATGCTTCCCGCGCGGGAAGGCTTGCGCTGGAAAATGCGGGCGTTGCCGCGGACGAGCTGGATTTGATCATCTGTGCCACCATACGCGGCGATTATATCACGCCGTCCCTGGCCTGTATGATTCAAAAAGAGCTTGGCGCGTCCTGTCCCGCGTTTGACGTGAACGCCGCCTGCACCGGATTCCTTTACGCGCTGGACGTGGCGCTCGGCTATTTTGCCCGGAAAAAGGCGAAAAAGATTCTGGTTGTTGCGGCGGAGTGCATGTCCAAGCAGGTGGACTGGAAGGATCGTTCCACCTGCGTGCTCTTTGGCGACGGCGCGGGCGCCGCGGTGCTGGCGGAGGGCGATGGGCTGCTCTCCATCAAGCTCAGCGCCAGCGGCTCCAGAGATTTCTTAAAGATTGACAGCACCGCCGGGAACAGCCCGTTCTGGGAGAAAACGGAATTAAACCCGTATCTTGAAATGAACGGCAAGGAAGTTTATAAATTCGCGGTATCCGCCATGTGCGGCGATCTGGAAGAAGTCATCCGCGAGGCCGGGCTTACCGTGCGGGATATCGATTTTGTACTGCCGCATCAGGCAAACATGAGAATTATCGAAACGGCAAAGGGAAAGCTCGGAATCCCGCCGGAGCGTTACCGCATGAATATTGAGCGCTTCGGCAATACCTCCTCCGCGAGCATTCCCATTCTTTTGGATGAGCTCAACCGCGCGGGAGAATTTAAAAACGGCAGCATACTGGCCATGTCCGCCTTCGGCGGCGGTCTTACCACCGGCGCCTGCGTGCTCCGGTGGAACAAAGCCGATTGAGAAATTACGCAATACTGCGTTGGCTGCACCTGAAAGCTTAAAATCTCTCCACCGCTAACGCGGTCCCCTTCTCCTTAACAGGAGAGGCTAAGGGGTAAGAAAAGCCAACATTTAGCCGTCAATGAAGACCCTACAGAAAATTGACACAACTGAGTTGCATGAGGATACCCCGGGGGATGCAAGGGGGATTGGATGGAGCCCTCCCGCCGGGAATTACCAATCCCCCTTGCCGGGACTTTGCTTACTTTCGTCCCGGAACGAAAGTAAGGGCCTGCCCGGCCTGAG
>JAEWUH010000254.1 GCA_023397245.1 Bacillota bacterium
GTTCGGGAGGGTTTGGAGGAAATCATGAAAAAATTCGGGATTCCCAGCACGATTCTGCAGTCCATACTGTAATTCTGCTTCGTCCGCAGAGAATTGTGTACTATCGAATAAACAACTTATACAGAGCAAAAAATCCCTGCCGCTTAAAAAAGCAGCAGGGATTTTAATTTCAGCTGAGCAGAAATTATTTAACTTCTACTTCTGCGCCGGCCTCAACCAGCTTTGCTTTGATTGCTTCGGCGTCATCCTTGGAAGCGCCTTCTTTGATTGCCTTCGGAGCGCCGTCTACGACTTCCTTAGCTTCCTTCAGGCCAAGACCGGTGATTTCACGGACAACCTTGATAACCTGAATCTTGTTTGCACCGCAAGCCTTGAGGATTACGTTGAACTCGGTCTGCTCTTCAGCAGCGGTAGCAGCAGCCGGAGCAGCAGCGGCAGCAACAGCAACCGGAGCGGCAGCGGATACGCCGAATTCTTCTTCCAGAGCCTTTACGAGCTCGGAGAGCTCAAGAACGGTAAGGGATTTAACATCTTCAATTAACTTTACAACTTTATCAGACATTGTATTTACCTCCAAATATTATTTTGTTTTTAATGATTATGAATTAAGCGTTGGCAGCCTGCTTCTCTGCGATTGCATTCAAAGCGACAACCAGACCCTTCATCGTACCGTTCAGCACGGTTACGAAACCTGTGATCGGAGCGTTCAAGCCGCCCAGAGCTTTTGCAACCAGAACTTCCTTGGAAGGCAGTTCGGCAAGTTCCTTAACACCTTTTGCATCGATTGCTCCGCCGTCAACAAAGCCGGCTTTGACCTCGAACTTCTTGTTCGTATCGGCAAACTTGGTAAGGATCTTCGCGCCTGAAACGTAATTGTCCTTGCTGAAAGCGATTGCGGTCGTACCTTCCAGAATATGGTCAAGGCCTTCGATTCCCGCGTCTTTCAGTGCAAGACGCAGCAAAGTGTTCTTTACTACCATATACTCGTCGCCGGCTTCACGGAGTTCCTTGCGGAGCTTAGTATCCTCGGCAACCGTAATGCCCTTGTAGTTTACGATGACACCGGTGCAGGCACTCTTCAGGCTTTCAGTAAGAGAAGCAACAACCTGCTTCTTCTGCTCTAATACCTTTTCACTTGGCAAATGTATTCACCTCCATCTGTTGAGCTGCGACGCAATATCAATAAAAAAGCCCTTCCCGATTACCGCGGGAAGGGCGTAAAAACACATTCATGCATTACAGCTCTATCCTCGGCAGGCTGGGAAACCCATTAAGCAAATGCGCCTGCTGTCTTTGAATAAAGTACAGCTTATATTATACTACCACAGACCGGACGGTCTGTCAAGCTTTTATCAGCCAACCTTGTTCGGGTTGATGCGTACGCCGGGGCCCATTGTGGAAGCCACGACACAGCTCCTGATATACTGGCCTTTGGAAGCGGCCGGCTTTGCCTTGACGATTGCGCCGAGCAGCGCGTCAAAGTTTTCAAGCAGCTTTGCGCCGCCGAAAGACACCTTGCCGATGGTGCAGTGGATGATGTTGGTCTTATCGAGACGGTACTCGATCTTACCGGCTTTGGCTTCGTTAATCGCCTTGCCGATTTCGCGGGTAACCGTACCGGCCTTCGGGTTAGGCATCAGACCGCGGGGGCCGAGAACCTTACCTAAACGGCCTACCAGACCCATCATATCCGGTGTGGTGATAAGAATATCGAAATCCATCCAGTTTTCATTCTGGATCTTCTGTACCATTTCTTCAGCGCCTACGAACTCTGCGCCCGCAGCCTCTGCTTCTTTGGCGGCGTCACCCTTGCAGATAGCAAGAACGCGCACATTTTTGCCGGTTCCGTTCGGCAGAACAATCGCACCGCGAACCTGCTGGTCGGCGTGGCGGCTGTCTACGCCCAATTTAACGTGAACCTCAACGGTTTCGTCAAACTTGGATGTACCGGTCTTGACACACAGGTCAAGCGCTTCGTTTGCATCATAAAGCTTGGAACGGTCGATCAGCTTAGCGCCGTCGACATACTTTTTACCGTGTTTCATTGGTTTTCCTCCCTATTGAGTGGTAAAATCGGATAGAAAAGTTCCTCCCACCCGGGTGATCAATCTACGACTTCAATGCCCATGCTGCGCGCTGTGCCGGCAACCATGCTCATGGCTGTCTCAACAGAAGCTGCGTTTAAGTCAGGCATCTTGGTTTCAGCAATTTTCTTGACCTGCTCGCGGGTAATTTTCGCTACCTTTTTCTTGTTCGGTTCGCCCGAAGCAGTCTCAATCCCGCAGGCCTTCTTAATCAGAACGGCTGCCGGAGGAGTCTTGGTGATAAAAGTAAACGAACGGTCTGCGTAAACCGTAATGACGACAGGAATAATCAATCCTACGTCGCCTTTTGTGCGTTCGTTGAATTCCTTTGTGAACGCCATGATGTTGACGCCGTGCTGACCGAGTGCCGGTCCTACAGGCGGCGCCGGGGTTGCCTTGCCAGCAGGTATCTGGAGCTTAATAAAGCCCGTAACCTTTTGAGCCATTTTCTTGCACCTCCAAAATTCGTGGTAGATGGCGGAACGAATGAACGGATTTATTCGGTCCTCCCACAGGGGCACTGCCCCTCATAATAAGCGGTCTCCCGCATATTACCTCGATGATCATTCCACCGCTTCAGCCTGATCCAGTTCAAGCTCAACCGGCGTTTCGCGCCCAAACATGGACACGGTGACACGGACACGGTTTTTGTCGACATCCACTTCTTCCACGGTACCGATAAAGCCCTCCAGCGGGCCGTCGACAATGTGGACGGAATCTCCGACACGGTAAGAAACCTCAATCTCTTTCTGCTCGACGCCCAATCTCGCGACTTCTTCATCGGTCAGCGGAATCGGCTTTGACGACGGACCCACAAAACCTGTGCAGCCGCGGATGTTGCGGACAACATACCAGGACTCGTCGGTAAGGATCATCTTAACCAGGACATAGCCGGGAAAAATCTTCCGCTCAACGTCGCGCTTCTTGTTATCCTTAATTTCGGTAACTGTTTCAGTCGGCACGCGTATCTCCTCAATTAAATCATGGAGCTGGCGGTTTTCCACTGTCTTTTCAAGATTGGAGGCAACTTTGTTCTCATACCCTGAATAAGTATGAACAACATACCATCTTGCGTCTTCAGGCATAATAAATACCTCCGCTTATGCTACTTTGCAATGTTCATGATCAGTCCAAGCAGATTCATCAGAATTGTGTCCAAGCCAAAAATAAACAGGCCGATGATGATAATGGTTGCAAGAACCACGCCCGTATTTTTGAACACCGCCTGCGGCGTAGGCCACACGATCTTTTTGATTTCGCTTTTCACATCATGGAAGAACTTAGAGACGCTTTTGCCGGATTTGACAAAAATATTCTCTTTTTTTACGGTAGTATCTGCCATTTTCTGTCCCTCCGTCCGGATTACTTAGATTCTCTGTGAAGAGTATGCTTCTTACAGAATCTGCAGTACTTGTTCATCTCAAGCCTGTCCGGATCATTCTTCTTGTTCTTCATCGTGTTGTAGTTTCTCTGTTTGCACTCTGTGCATGCCAATGTAATTTTAACTCTCATGACGGCACCTCCCGTTGTACGGAAAAATATTTAGGTCTGAAAAAGACCTCAGCCTCCCTCATTAAATGGGCGCAAAAAAATAACCCCTTTATGAGGTGATAACATAATAACACACGGACGTACAGCCTGTCAAGTATTATGCGATAAATTTACTTCATCCTTCACAAAGCCGTATAAGAATACCGGTTTAAGCCTTTTGCCTTTTTCAGAAAATCCTGCCAAAAAGTCAGCAAAGCGGGCAGAAAAATTCCACCCGCTTTCCGATGCAAAAACTATCTTCTCAGAGTATTCAGATTGTCCGCGACAACTCTGGCTTCCTTTTTCTTCTTTTCCGGTTTGATTTTTTTGCCTTTTAATTTGATCGCCGCCGTATAGCCCTTTTTCAAGTCGTCGCTGAAAAGCGGCTTCATATTCTCAAGGGCGGTCCGGTCTTCGATGCCGTTGAGGATCACGATGGTAATAATGGAGCGCACGCTCATATCACCCGTGACATACATATCGTTCAGAAGGTCGCAGCAGCGCTTGACTGCATCCTTTTTCTGCGTCTGCACGCACAGGGCTTCAATTCTGGGGAGAACGCTGTTCCGCGTAAAGTTCACCGCGCGCACATCGCCGTATTTTGCTTTTTCTTCGGCAAGCTCGTCTTTCAACTCAGGAAAAATGCCGACGAAACGGTTGAAAAAGAAGATCGGGTCCGGGTTGTTCTCGTCGTCTTTCCTGCGTTTCTTCTTCGTCTTGAGTTCGGTAACGCGTTTGGGGCCCTGTATGGTCTCGACAAAGTCGTTCAGGATGCTTTCGGCTTCGGACTTGCTGTCCGTCTCCGGGTCAAAAAGCCAGATGGAAATGGACTTCCACTGCCCGTCCGGTTTGCCGTCGTCCATTTCGCAGGTACGCAGTTCAAAACGCTTCTTATTTTCATTATAATATACACTGTAAGCGGCTTCTTCCGCGGTAAAAACGGCCGCGCGGCCGTCTTCGTCGTTCCATTCGCCGTCCGCTTTAACAAAGCCCTGCTCCGCCAGCGCCGCTCCAACCTTTTCGGAAATCAGGTCAAACGCCTTCTGCTCCAAAAATATCACTCCTGAATCTTTATAAATTCTTTTGAATTACTGTTTTAAAAATCAAATTATAGATGCTCTGATTCAACCGGTAACTCGGATTAAATCAATCCAGTTTATGATTATACTACATAAAGAGTTGTTTGTCACCATACTTATTTATTAAATTTTTAATTGCGCATATACGGGCATTATGGTATGATATATATTCAAGTATTATGCGTTCCTTTGATAAAATGCGCTTCGTCTGGAGGGAATCAAAGATGAATAAAAAAAAGATCGCTGTCATTTTCGGCGGGTGTTCTTCGGAGCACGAGGTTTCCCGCCTGTCCGCGACATCCGTAATAAATAATCTGCCCAAGGATAAGTATGAGCCCGTCTTAGTGGGCATCACCAAGGACGGCCGCTGGTACCTGTTTTCCGGCCCGGTGGAAGAAATCGCCGACGGCCGCTGGGAAAAGAACCCGCTCAACAAGCCCGCGTTCCTTTCGCCGGACCGCGGCGCGGGCGGCATCGCGGTGGGCGGCGAGAACGGCTTTGAGATCATCGGAGTGGACTGCGTATTCCCCGTACTGCACGGCCGAAACGGCGAGGACGGCACCATTCAGGGTCTTCTGCAGATGAGCGGGATTCCGTTTGTGGGCTGCCGCGCGCTTGCCTCCGCGGTATGCATGGATAAAGCCGTAACCCATACCCTGCTGACCGCGGCGGGGATCCATCAGGCAAATTATCTCTGGTTTTACGCAAATAAATATGATGAAGCCGGAGCGAAAAAGATCAAGGTCAAAATCGAAGCGCGGCTGGGCTACCCCGTTTTTGTAAAGCCCGCCAACGCCGGCTCCTCCGTAGGGATCACCAAGGTACACAGCGAAGCCGGGCTGGACGCGGCGGTTGCCAAGGCCGCGCGCGAGGACGACAAAATCGTTGTGGAGGAAGCCATCGTCGGGCAGGAAGTGGAGTGCGCCGTACTCGGCAACAACGAGCCGGAGGCTTCCACCGTGGGAGAAATCGCCGCTTCCGCCGAATTCTACGATTATGACGACAAATACAATTCCGGCAAATCGCAGCTCTATATCCCCGCGCACCTCGGGGAAGAGGTCATTGAGGAAATCCGCAGAGTGGCGGCAAGGGCGTACCGCATGCTCGGCTGCACCGGGCTTACCCGCGTGGATTTCTTTGTAAGGGACGGAAAGGAAGTCATCCTGAACGAGCTGAACACCATGCCGGGCTTTACCTCCATCAGCATGTACCCCAAGCTTTGGGACGCCTGCGGCGTTTCCTACGGCGAACTGCTCGACAAACTGATTGAGTTTTCCTTTGAAATAAAGCCGAAATATTAAGCATAAAGCGGCAATCATAAAATAAAGTTCATAAATTTTGGAGCGATGCAGCAGAATGGATAACAGACCGATCGGCGTGTTTGACTCCGGTCTCGGCGGACTTACCGCGGTAAAAGAGTTAATTAAAATCATGCCTCATGAAAACATTATTTATTTCGGCGATACCGGCCGCGTGCCTTACGGCTCGCGCAGCCGGGAAACCATTACGAAATACGCGAAGCAGGACGCGGCCTTCCTGAAATCAAACGACGTAAAAATGATCGTTGCCGCCTGCGGAACCGTAAGCTCGGTTGCCGGCGACCTCGGCGAAAACATGGGAATCCCGTACACCGGTGTACTCAGGCCGACCGTTGCGGCGGCGGCAAAAGCCAGCCGGAACAAGCGGGTGGGCGTGATCGCGACCACCGCCACGATACGCAGCGGTTCCTACCGGCGGGAGCTGGCCGCCATTGACCCCGGAATCGAAGTATGCGACCGGGACTGCCCGCTTTTCGTCCCGCTTGTGGAAAACGGCTTTATTGCCGACAGCGAAGAGGTAACGAGGCTGGTTGCCGAACGCTACCTTACCTCCCTCAGCGAAAGCGGGATCGATACACTCATCCTTGGCTGCACCCATTACCCGATCATCCGGCATATTATTTCCCGCGTGATGGGAAGCGGGGTAACCCTGATCGACAGCGGACGCGAAACCGCCCTTTACTGCGCAAGGGTCTTAAAGGAGCAGGAACTGCTCAGCGACAGGAAAAGCGACGGCGTCTGCTCGTTTTACGTGAGCGACCAGACCGAAGGATTCTCACAGATTGCGGAAATCTTCCTGGGGTGCGACCTGAAAAGCGACGTCAGCCACGTAGACATCAATAAGTATTAAGGAGCAGACAAATGCAGGAAAATTACCTGATTTCGATCATCGGACGCCAGCAGGTGGACGATCAGACCGGCGAAGTTGAAGTAACCACCCTTGGTTCGTATGTGAAAAAGGGGGACAGCCGATATATCGTTTATAAGGAATACGATGCGGAGGACAGCGGCAATACCCCGCGCACCTCGGTGCTTAAGGTGGACGGAAACTCCCGGGTTACGC
>JAEWUH010000008.1 GCA_023397245.1 Bacillota bacterium
ACGTTCTCTTTGATCCAGCGCATCGCGCGCCGGCCTTCTTCCACAAAATCGGCGCCGATAAATGTTAAAAACAGGTTTTCGTCCGATACCGTTATTTCGCGGTCGGACAGTATTACGGGAATGCCCGCTTTTTTTGCTTCATTCAGGATTTCATCCCAGCCTCTGTCAATTACCGGAGAAATAACAATGACGTCCACTTTCATTGCGATGAAATTTCTTACTGCTTCGATCTGTTTTTCCTGGGATTGGTTCGCGTCGTCATAATAAAGCTGAATCCCAAACTGCTGCGCCGCGGTTTGAATCGACTCCGTGTTGGCCAGGCGCCACGCGCTTTCCGAACCCACCTGCGCGTAGCCTACCCGGATTAACTGGGGAGGTTCGACCTGCGCCTTGTTGAGGCTTTCAACAAACGCATTGACATTTTTCAGGGTAACGCTGTGGCTGTGCAGAATAATCTGTTTCGGCACTCCGGACACATTCTGCAAAATATCCATTGAATATTGGATTGCCTCGCGTCCGCCGGTCGGGCAGGTGATCGTTTCGTCAATCATTCCCTTTTTCACAAGGCCGATCCCGTCGTTCTCCCCGGTAAACCCGTCCACCCCGATAATCCGTATATTTCGAAGCCCCAGTTTTTGAACGGCCCTGCAGGCTCCCAGCGCCATATAGTCATTATGTGCGAAAATTGCTCGGATTCCTTGCAGCCGTTCCGTATGAGCCAATAAATAGTCTTCGGTAGAATCACGGGACTCGTTTTCAATGGATATCTTTTTCAAGCTGTAATTTTTTTCTTTCAGGACACTTTGGAACCCTTCGCTTCGCTCCGCGCTCATCTGGGAATTTTCGCTTCCGCTGATCTCCAGGACATCCGCCGGCGTATTCCCCAGCATTCTGGCAACGGAATCCCCCGCCTGTTTCCCGATGCTCTGGTTGTCCGGCCCGATAAACAGAGAATAATCATACCCCTCTACCACACGATCCATGACAATTACGGGAATGGACTGGTAGACCTTGCTGATTACAGGGGTCACTTTTTTCACATCACAGGGAGAAACAATAAGCAGGTCGATTCCGCAATCCAGGAGACGCTTGATATCCGCAATTTGTTTGTCGCTGTTTTGCGTGGCGTCCGTAAAGACGAGACGAACCCCCGGGTATTTGGCTGCTTCCTCTTTTAGTTCCTTTGCCAGCGCAAGCCGCCAGGACTCCCTCATATTGGCCTGCGACACTCCGATGAGATATTCGACTTTCTCAGGCTCCTTTGCACTGCACCCCGAAAAAAAAGATAGAATCAATGAAAAGCAAAGAATTGCCGCCAGAATGCTTCGAATCCGTCTTACCATTTTACCCTGCCCCATATTTTTCATTAATTTGCTCTGCCGCTTTTTCGGTATTCTGCCGGGGAAATTCCAAGTACCTTTTTAAAAGCGCTGCTGAAATAGTGCTGATTCGAGTAACCGGTCAATTCGGCGATTTCGTAAATTTTCATTTCTTCATCGCCCAAGAGTTCAATGGCCCTGCGAATCCGTTCACGGGTAACATAATCGACAAACGTAATGCCCATGGAATGGCGGAACATCCGGCTCAAATATTGCGGAGACACATGAAAAGCCGATGCGGCATCCTGAAGAGAAAACTTTTCGTACCGGTAATTGTTGTCTATGTAATTCTGAACATCTTTTACAAGCTGGGGAGTTCCCCGCATTTCACTGATTTTACCCAGCGCCTGCCCATACACAACAGGCAGATCGCCGTAATTCTTACACTCGTACTGCACCGCCGCAGCCCGCACGGGCAGGTGGCATTCCAAAAGCTGGCAGAACTGTTTTGCCGCCGCCTGCCAAGCTCTGAAATCCCGGCAGGAAGAAATTATAATCAGGTTTCCCCCCGAATCTCTGCATAACAAAACCGGGGAAAACGGCTGAAAAAGCTCCTGGCCGATATTTTCCGCAGCGTAATAAAGCAGGTCATCGTTCCACTCATCGCCGACTTCCGTGCTGTTCTTATAATCAAGGCTCGCAATCAGAATACCGAACGGATCGGGAAATTGCAGCTTCAGAAATTTAATCCGTTCTTCGGCTTCCGTAACGCTGAAATGGCCTTCCAGCCAGTCATTCAGAAAATTTTCCGTTAATCTGTCTTTGTTCTTCTCGAAAAGTATCTTTGCCCATTTTAAATAGCGCGACTGCTCGTTGATCTTTTGCAGCTCCTCTTTTGCCCTGTCCAGCGCCGCGTAGAATACGTCTTCCATAATAGGCTTTAGAATATAGTCAAATACGCCGAGACGCAGCGCCTGCCGTGCATAGGCGAAATCATCATATCCAGTAATAATAATGATAATTGCGCCTTTTAAGATTCCCTCCAGCTTTTCGATAAACTGCAGTCCGTTTAAAAACGGCATATTCACGTCCACAAACAGCAAATCCGGCATAAATTTTATTGCCATATCCAAAGCGGTCTCGCCGTCTTCCGCCTGCGCCACCACCTCAAATTCGGCATCCTGTTTTAAAAGCCCGGCAATCCCCTGACGAATAATATCCTCGTCATCCGCAATCAATACCTTATACATACCTGATTCCGCCCCTTTGCAGCTAACTGTCTTCGTTCATCGGGAGGGTGACTGTCACCGTAGTTTCCTCCCCCTGCCTGCTGTCAATCGAAATACCGTAATTTTTTCCATAGCAGAGCTGTATTTTTTCCTGAATGTAAAAAAGCCCGAAACTCTGTTTTTGGTCCAGCTCCGTATGCCGGCTAAGCTGGCAGTTCAGCTGCGCCAGCCGCTCAGCCGGGATTCCCGCGCCGTCGTCGTGCACCTTGAAGATAAGCAGCCCGTCTTCCGTAGCGGCCGTAACGGTTATGATGCCGCCTCCGCGCTTCTCTTTGATCCCATGATAAATCGCATTCTCCACCAGAGGCTGTAAAATGAGCTTGGGGACCTTATAGCCCAGCAGGGCTTCGCTGATGTCGATTCGATAATTCAGTTTATCCTTGTAACGGATTTTTTGGATGTATAAGTAATTGGAAACATGGGTCATTTCTTCTTTTACGCTGATAATATCTTTTCCGTGACTGAGGCCGATGCGGAACATACTTGTCAGGGCGTCCACCAGCCTGACAATATCGCGCGCCTCATATTCCCGCGCCATCCAGCTGATGGTGTCGAGCGTATTATAAAGAAAGTGCGGTTTAATCTGTTCCTGCAGGGATTTCAGTTCCGCCAGACGTTTGTTCTGCTGCTCTACATATACCATTTTGATCAGATTGTCAATTTTGCTGATCATATGGTTAAAGCTCAGACCCAGATCACCGATTTCATCGTCATACTTGCTGTTAAAGCGAACCGAAAGGTCACCCCGCTCCGCCTGCTTCATCAGTTTTTGCAGCTTGAAAATCGGCCTCGTAATGGTTTTGGCAAGCTGGAAGGAAGAAAACAGCACGATGGCAATCGTAATCATGATACAGGCGGCCAAAATATAAATAATCGTATTGACGCCAGACATGATCTCATCGGTTGAAAATACTCCGACCGTACTCCAGCCCGTATACGCCGACTTTTCCGAATGGATCTGATAGGTGCCTCCCTGAATCTTCGCAGTGATATATTCTTTGCTGCTGACATTAAGCCAGGAGGGATTTACCCGATAAACGATGTTATTGATCGGAGCGTAAACCACGCTGTTGTCGGCATCCGTAATAAACACAAAGCCTTTCTTCCCGATTGTAACGCTGTTGATCGATTTCTGGATAATGTCGTGCCGGATATCAAACAAGATTACACCGAGCACTTTCCCCGTGGCCGGGTCCTTTACCGCCTTCGCCAGCGAAAAAACATCGTCTACGCTGTAGTTCTGATTCGTTACAATGTTCCTGCCCGTAGGATTACTGATCAACTGAATTTCATCCGGAAACTGCTCCGCCTGGCGATACCATTGTTCATTCAGAAATGAGTCCCGGGAGATACGGGACATCCCGGTGCTCACATAGAGATCGTTTTTCGTGGCAATCAGCATTCCTGCAATCTCGTGGTGGGAAGAAGCTATATTTTCCATTATTACGCCAATGCTTCGCTTTTGTTTCTCCCAGTTTTTATCGCTTTCCGATTGAATTTTCCAAAACGGCGCGTCCGTTAATTCAAGCGAAATATAGTTTGCTGTCTTTTCAATCGTCCCGATATAGACGTCAATCGAATCGCAGACCTGATTAATTGTCTGGGACGTATGCATCATGGTTGTCTGCTGCGCCTGATTGATAAATACAAATCCGCTTACAGCAGAAAAAACAGCAAACGGAATGAGCGCCATAAAAATATAGGACATGACCATTTTATTGCGAAACGGAATATTTAAAAATTTGTCCAAAATCCTTCGCAAGGCGCTCACCTCGTTAAATACTGGTAAAATTTATTTTAAAATTGACTAGATTTTATTTATTATAATAATTTTTGGGATAATTGTATTTTTAAATGAGAATTAATTCGCTTTTACTTACCTTGCGGCATTTTTAACATGATTTGACCGTTCGGAAAGCATCTGCTGAATAATAATGAAAACGCAAAGAAGAACGGCGCTGAATACCTTCGTCCACCATGTATTCAGGTTCTGATAGGTAACGATGGTTCCGATTACGCTTTGAATCATCACGCCCACCGAAGTGCCAACCACCGTTCCTACCCCGCCGGTAAGCAGCGTTCCGCCGATTACCGCGGACGAAATCGCATCCATCTCAAGCCCTACATTTTGCAGGGAATAACCGGCAAGGGTATAAAAGCTGAATACCACCCCGGCAAGCGCCGCACAGAAACTGCTGATGGTGTAAACAAGAATCTTGGTTTTTGCGACCGGCAGCCCCATCAATTCAGCCGACTGCTCGTTGCCGCCAACCGCATAAACCGTCCTGCCAAACTGCGTGTATTTTAAGGTATACATTGCTATGGCCATAACGGCTGCCGCTATGAAAACATACAGATAGATTTTTGCGCCGCCGAAAGTGATCTTGGTCAATGCCATTTTTGTATAGAAGCTGTTGGAAATCGGGATGGATTCGGTACTGATCACCGCACACATTCCGCGCATAAAAAACTGCCCCGCCAACGTAACAATAAAAGGCTGAAGCTGGTACGTCTGAATTAAAAATCCCATTAATCCGCCGAAAGCCAGTCCGATCAGCAGCACCAGCGGAATGACAATTCCGGCCGGAACTCCGTTTTTGAGCAGGAATGCCGAAAAGACACAGGTAAACGCAATCGTGGAGGAGATGGAGATATCAATTTCGCCGGTGAGCAGAACAAACGTAATTCCTATGGAAGCAATAATTAAATAAGAACCGTCGTTCAACAGGTTAAAAAAAGTATTCAGCGATAAAAATTTGCGATAAGCCAGAGAGCCTGCCGTAAACAGTCCAATAAAAAGCAGGGAAGTAATCAGAAGGGATATATTATTGATATGGAGCCCGGGCTTTTTTTGTTCATTCATACTGCGGCCGCCGTCCTTTCTGAATTATGTGTGAGAAACCTCTTTTTCAGCATCTCTTTAAACCTGGCCGACTGGAACAGACAAATGCAGATCACAATAACGGATTTTACAACCTGTGTGACCTCGGGCGCTACACCCATCGCGTATACGGAGGTTGTAATGCTTTGAATGATCAACGCGCCGGCAATGCTGGCCGGGATGGAGAACCGCCCTCCCATCAGCGAAGTACCGCCGATTGCCACCGCGAGGATTGCGTCCATTTCCATGTACAGCCCGGCGTTGTTGCAGTCCGCGCCCTTGATTCCCGCGCTTTCAATTAAACCGGCCACAGCCGCCGTCAGGCCGCAGAACGTATATACAATCCATTTCATCCGGCCGGTATTGATTCCTGCAAGATGACTTGAAACCGGGTTGATTCCCGTGGATTCCAAAAATAATCCGAACGCCGTCTTTTTTGTAAAGAGGAGCGCCGCGGCAACCGCAAACAGAACAATAAAAAGCGGGAACGGCAGCCCGATGAGATAACCGCCGTTGATAAAATAATAGGCATCGGAATTAATTGTTACAATCTTTCCGTCGGTGATCAGCTGCGCGATGCCCCTTCCGGCAACCATCAGAATCATCGTTGCCACAATGGGCTGTATTTTCACCTTCGATACCAAAAAGCCGTTCCATGCTCCGAATGCAATACCCGCTGCAAGCGCAAGGCTGATTGCAACCGGTACGCTGTGCCCCGCACCCGGCAGTATATTCCCGCTGACAACGCTGCACGCCACCGCCCCGCTGATGGCCATTACGGAACCTACGGAAATATCCGTTCCGCCGGTCGCCAGCACAAAGGTCATCCCGGTTGCGAGAAGCATCAGCTTGCTGCCGTTTCTCAGGATATCGATTAACCGGCCGAAAAGATGGCCGTCTATAATCTTGATCTCAAAAAAGCTACCGCCCGAAATGATTCCGTTGACCAATAAAATAGCAATCAGAACCACAAACGGCCAAAAAGCCTGATATTTAGACAGCTTCTTTATTTTCGCCATTTTTTGTACCTCCCGCAATATAACTCATCACAGCGCTCTCCGATATTTCTCTGCCGCTCAGTTCGCCTACTTTTTTCTTATCGCGGAGCACGATCATACGGCTGCAGCACCGGAGCATTTCGTCGATCTCCGAAGAAATGAAAACAACGGTCATTCCTTTTTCAGAAAGTTCCGTAATAATTTTCTGAATTTCCGCTTTTGTTCCGATATCAATCCCACGGGTGGGTTCATCCAGCATCAGTATCTGGGGATCCGTTGCAAGCCATCTTGCCAGAATCACCTTTTGCTGGTTCCCTCCGCTCAGGTTTTTAACCAGCTGATTCTGGGAAGGTGTTTTGATCTCTAATATTTTGATATACCGGTCGGCAATCTGTTCGGCTTCCGAACGGGAAATCTTACGATTCATTCCCCGCTTTGCCTGAAGCGCAAGAACGATATTGTCGCGGATGCTCAAATCGCCTATAATTCCTTCCGTTTTTCTGTTTTCCGGGCAAAACGCTATTCCTCTGCGAATTGCCGAAAGCGTCCCGTTATTCATAATCTTTTTGCCGCTTAAAGAAATCTGGCCGTGCGTCAGACGGTCAACGCCGAATATCAGACGAACGATCTCCGACCGCCCTGACCCAAGCAGTCCGGAAAGCCCCAAGACCTCCCCCTTATAGATGACAAGATCCACATCATCGATTGTGCCCGCTCCGGACGCCTGCTTCATTTCTATTAATATTTCATGCTCGCCGCAGTCTGTTTCCTCTTTATCCGCGGCATTGTCCAGCTCGGCATATTCTTTTCCGATCATTTTTCCCACCAGCTTGACTTTGGGCAGCTCCGCGGCCGGATAGGTGCCGATATAGCGCCCGTTTCGAAGCACTGTGATTGTGTCCGAGATTTCGTAAACCTGATCTAAAAAATGAGTGACAAAAACGATGCCCATGCCTTGGGATTTCAGCATGCGCATGACTTCAAACAATTTATTTACTTCCATGCTGCTCAGGCTGGAGGTCGGTTCGTCAAGGATCAATACTTTCGCAGAGATATCGGCCGCCCTCGCAATGGCAACCATCTGCTGTATTGCTACCGAATAAAAGTCCAGCTTTTTCGTAACATCAATATTCAGGTTAAATTTAGAAAGCAGAATGTTTGCGTTCTTATAAATGGTCTGCCAGTCAATACGGTTTCCTTTTTTGGGTTCGCGCCCAATGTAAATATTCTCGGCAACCGAAAGGTTCGGGCAAAGATTGACTTCCTGATAGACGGTGCTGATGCCAAGTTTTTGCGCTTCCTGCGTATTTTTCGCAACGATCGGCTTGCCTTCCATTATAACAGAGCCGCTGTCGCGCTCTTCAACACCTGTAAGAACCTTAATCAGAGTAGACTTTCCCGCACCGTTTTCCCCCAAAAGCGCATGGATTTCTCCGGCTTTCAGTTCAAACTGAACATCATCCAGCGCAGCTACTCCGGGGAAACTTTTTGAAATATGCAGCATCTGAATCAGCGTATTTTCATTTTCCATAGATTGGGCCTCCTTCGCAATTATTCTCCCGTTTTCGTCCCGATACAAAATCCGCTCCGCCGATAAAGACGAAGCGGATTTTGCAGAAGAGAATGTATTTGAAAAGCTTATTTGCTGATTAATAAACGCGCTTCGGAAGGTCCTGCGCCGCTGTGTCTGCGCGGAAAACGCTCTCGTTGGATTTAATCCATTTTTCAACCTTCTGGCCGTCTTTCAGTTTCTGGCAGGTATCAAAGAACTGGGGTCCGAGCAACGGATTGCATTCAACCGTTACATTGGCTTCGCCCTTAACCATTTCTTCAAAAATTCCTTTTACGCCGTCACAGGAAACGGTCTTAATGTCTTTGCCGGGCTTTAGGCCGGCTTCTTTCATTGCTTCAATCGCGCCGAGCATCATGTCGTCATTATGTGCGTAAACACCGTTAATCTTATTTCCGTATGTTTTGATGAAAGATTCCATGACCTCTTTGCCCTTTGCTCTTGTAAAGTCACCGGTTTGGGAAGCAATTACTTTCATATCCGGGTATTTTGCTTTAAGCTGGTCTTCAAAGCCCTTTTTACGGTCGTTTGCCGCGGATGCTCCTACGGTGCCTTCCAGCTCCACGATGCTCCCCTTGTTATTCATCACTTTGGCCAGTTCGTCTGCGGCGTCGTTTCCTTCTTTAATAAAGTCGGAGCCTATAAAAGTCGTATACAGATCATCGGATACCTTCGCCTTGCGGTCAACCAGGATAATCGGGATTCCCGCATCCTTCGCTTCCGTAAATACAGCGTCCCATCCGGTTTCTACCACCGGGGCAAGGCCGATTACATCAACGCCCATTGCAATAAACGATTTAATGGCTTTAATCTGGTTTTCCTGCTTCTGCTGCGCATCTGCAAATTTAAAATCGATTGTATCCACATGCTGTCCGGCATAGAACTGAATGGAAGAAGTCTCCGCATCTCGCCATCCGGATTCCTGGCCGATTTGTGCAAATCCAACGGTCAGCTTTTTATTTGCGGATTTGGAAGGAGCTGCCGCACTGGCAGCCTCTGTGCCGGCGGCTGACGCCGCAACCGATGGTGTGTTTGCAGTCTGAGCGGTAGTGTTCGAGCTGCCGCACCCGACGATTGACATTCCTGCAATACATAAGGTCAGAACTGTCGCTAAAACCCTTTTCATAAGAATCCTCCTTGATTTTGGGATTGCTCCCTTTTTTCATCTCAAATCATAGACCTTTCATCCGCTCCTGTCTTTACGATAAAAAAACCATTTTGTACCATTTTTTAACTTAAATAAATTAAGCAAAAAACATCTTCTCGAAAACGTTAATCCCTTTGAACCGCTGAAATTTAAATTTCTTTCCTTGCTACTTTTGCGGAAATGAAGTTATCTCAATGAAATTTTCTTTGCTTCTCCAGGGTCTGGAGAACAAAGCGAGAAAAAAGTAAAAAGCAGAGCACATGCGATGAAAAGCCCTTAAAATAGAAATTACAACACCATTTTAAGGTCATCGATATGCTCCGCTTGGATCAAAGCAGGTTATGCGGTATTTTTTCCTGTAGGGACTATTGCAGCTGGAAAAGTGACGCTGATATGAAAAATCGGCTGAAGTTTGGAGTTTTCTTATTTCGATCAGGTCTCCGGTTTTAATTTGAATAGATTCACCAGTTCATTCAGTGTTTGCGCCTGCAAAAAGAGTTCTTTGCTCGCCGCGGCACTTTCTTCGGCCGTTGCGGAATTTGTCTGCACTACCCCTGAAATCTGACTGACGCCCAGTGTTACCTGCTCGATAGCGTCAGATTGGCGGTCTGACGCCTGCGAAATTTTTTCAACCGTATTAAAAACAGCGTTTGCGCTGTCTACTACGCGCAGAAGGGATTTTGCCGTTTCATTGGCAATATTTGCGCCGTTTGATACTTGACTGATCGAATTCTGAATCAAAGTGGCTGTGTCTTTTGCCGCTGCTGTGCTCTTACCGGCCAAATTTCTCACTTCGTCCGCCACAACAGCAAACCCTTTTCCTGCCGAACCGGCCCTGGAAGCTTCAACCGCCGCGTTCAGTGCAAGAATATTGGTCTGAAAAGCGATATCTTCAATCGTTTTAATGATTTTCTGTATTTGGTTGGAAGAGGTGCTGATTTGGGACATCGCAGTAACCATTTCATCCATATATTTACTGCTGGTTTCAATTTCTGAGCGAACTTTGCTTACCATGATACTTGCATCCGATGCATGCGCCGCATTTTCTTTTACATGACCGGATATTTCAGCGATGGTTGCAGAAAGCTCTTCAACGGCACTTGCCTGCTCTGTGGCGCCCTGCGCCAACACCTGTGCGCCACCGGAAACCTGCTCTGAGCCGCTGGAAACCTGTTCAGATACCTGACTGATTTTTCCCAATTCATTATTTAAAAACTCAATGATCCCAATGCAGGAATTTTTTAATTTAACATAATCTCCAATATAGTTTAAATCTGTATCGACGGTTAAGTTTCCTTGCTCTATTTCACCAAGAATCCTGGATATGTCTTGTATGTATTTTCTTATTGATCCGGTGGATTCCGTAAAAGCCTCGGCAAGCTGCCCTACTTCATCCTTGGAATGCACATTGATCTGCACATTTAAATTACCGTCGGCCATCTCCCCGGCCGCTGCTGCCATACTCTTTACCGGTCTGCTGATTCCGCGTGAAATTGCGGAAGCAATCAGGAAAGAGATCAATAAAGATGCAAAAATGACGGCAAGG
Source organism: Bacillota bacterium (assembly GCA_023397245.1). Taxonomy (GTDB): domain Bacteria; phylum Bacillota; class Clostridia; order Oscillospirales; family Acutalibacteraceae; genus DATAML01. Next base: position 10,751 of record JAEWUH010000008.1, read on the forward strand.
ATTATCATTTTTGCTGCAGCAGCCTGTGACAGAAGGCTTGCTGACAGCTGATTCCCTGTTGTTGTTTTTTCAAGGATTAACGCTTCCATCGAAGATCGGATCTTATTTGCAATAGGAACCGTTTGATTTTTCAATAACTGATACGCTTCATCGGATTTATTTCCTGCCATAAGATTGACAACCTGTACTCTGACATCCCCATATTTTGTCAGGTTACTCTTAATATCATTATAATAGCCGATTTCTTTATCTGTAACCATTCCCGATTTCATTTTGATCAGGTACTGAGCCAACTTTGCATTGGAGAGATTCAATTCATCCGTACTTGACTGAATCTCCTGCGGGTCGGTCTCGCATATGATATCTCGGATTATGGAACGGTTGTTATTGAATTCTGTGTTAAAAAGTCCAATACTCCCTTGAGAAAATCCATAGTTCACCAGCGCGTTGCTGTAATTTGAACTTATATTTTCCGTTATGCTAAGACCGACTAAGCCTCCCACGCTGGAGATTACCGCCACAAAGAAAAAAGTAATTATCAGTTTTCTGCCGATTTTCATATTTTTGAACATTATATTCAGCTCCCAATAATCCCTAAATTTCGCATATCATTCTTTCCTGTTCATAGAAACCTGCAGTTTAGAAAATCGCTGTAATATTCAATAAATTTCGCTTCTTCTTAGCAAAAAAAGGGGGGGTCACCGTATGACCAGTGACCCCACAATATTAATATGTATTTGCGTAACTTTTACTTGATGGAATCTTTTGTGAGGACAGAAACGCCGGTATCTACGTTCGTCTTCTCAATGGTTTCGCCCTTGACAGCTTTAACTGCGGCTTTCATACCTTCCGAGCCCATTACTTCCGGATTCTGCGCCATTGCGCAAAGGAGGGAGCCGTCTTTGATCAGAGAGAAGATTGCGTCGGATTTATCAAAGCCTACGCCAACGATATCATTTTTGCCGGATCCTTTAATTGCATTGCCTACGCCAACGGTGCTGCCTTCATTGGCTCCGAAAATTCCTACCGCGCCTTCTGTAATGTAGTTATCAGCGATATCCTTTGATTTGGCTGCGTCGCCTTCGCCGTATTGGGTTTGAAGCAATGTGTATCCCTTTCCTTCAAACGCTGAACGGAATCCTTTTTCACGTGCTACGGTAGAAGCGGTGGCGGAATTAACATTTACAATACCGATCTTGCCGCTTGTTTTTCCGGCTGTCTGCAGCGCTTTCAGCATCTGCTCGCCCGCGGTTTTGCCTGCGGCCGTATTATCTGTTGCAAAGGTGGCAACGCCTTCTGTCTTTGCAGGGGAGTCAACATAAATAATCTTGATGCCCTTTGCTTTAGCATCCTCAAGAGCAGCTGAAATAGCATCCGGGCCGTTCGCGGCGATCATAATCGCGTCCGCGCCGTCCGCAATCGCATTGTTCACACGCTCAATCTGCTGCGCGTCATCCTTCTTATCCGGCGCCATCCATTTGTATTCCACATTTCCGAGTTCTTCGGCAGCCTTTTTCGCGCCCTTGTCAACAGACACCCAGTGCTGATCGGTGCTGTCCATGGTAATCAGGATTACTTTCATCTTTTTCCCGGAAGCATCCGCGGTGGAAGCGGCAGGTGCGGCGGAAGCGGCGGGTGCAGCGGAAGCGTTCGCGTCGTTGCCGGCTGCCGGCGCCGTGCTGGTAGGCTGGCTGCAGCCAGCCATCGAAGTGGCGGCCATAGCTGCGCAAAGTAAAATTGCCAGTAATTTCTTTTTCATTACAATAAACCTCCCATAATTTTATGATTAAAGCAAAAGCTTTAATTATTTTTGTAATTCCGCAGACTTGCCATTGGTTTTCGATTTTCTCGGTTTACCTGAACGAATAATTACATCGAGCAGAACGGAAATAATTACTATGATGCCAATAACAATATTTCTCATGGCAACCGGTGCGCCTGCAAACTGAAGACCATTCTGCAGCACACCCCAGATTGCGGCGCCAACCACCGTGCCGACCAGCAGCCCCTGACCGCCGAGAGTGGAAACACCGCCGATGACGGAAGCGGCAACCGCATACATTTCATACATATTTCCGGCATCCATAGTGCCCATACCGGCCGTTGCACTTGTGATCAGGCCAACTACGCCCGCGCAAAATGCGCTCACGGTGTAAACCTTGATTGTGGTGCCGTTTGTATCAATTCCCGAGAGCTTGGAGGCTTCAATGTTGCTGCCTACCGCATAAATATGACGCCCTGTCCGTGTCTTGCTGAGGATGAAATCAAAAACAAAGAACAGAATAATCGCGATCCAAATGGTGTTGTACAGACCCAGCGTGCTGCCGTAATAAAACAGATTCCGGTAACCCTGCGCAGCATCGCCGATGGCGTCCGTATTGTAATTGTTGTTTACAATTTGCGCTACGCCTCTGGCCACTGTCATGGTGCCCAGAGTTGCGATAAAGGGAGGCAGTTTGCACTGCGCTACCAGCACTCCGTTTAAAATACCCACTCCAATACAGACCAGCAGTGTGAGCAGCATTGCCGCCCAGGGATTCATTCCTTTTGTCATCAGGGTCGCGGAGATCATGCAGCTCATGCCCACGACGGAACCAAGCGACAGATCGATATTTCCGGTAATCAATACATAGGACTGGCCAATGCCAATGAGCAGAATCGGCGCAATCTGGCGCAGCAGGTTTCCAACGTTTCTTGGGGAACTAAATGACGGACTTAAAAAAGCAAACACAATGCATAATACAATTAAGCCTACCGTAACCGTTAATACCTGGCCCATACCCCGTATGGCCATCAGTCTTTTCCATGCATTAGGGGTCTCTTTATTTTTCATTTCAAACGCTCCCAATAAATATTACAAAATTGCTAAATCGCAGCTTTTTGTTCAAACTTTGAATCGAATTTGGTGGCATACTGCAGAATCGCATCCTGCGTAGCTTCCTCGGTCATCATCTCGCCGGTAATCTTGCCGTCGCACATTACCAGAATTCGGTCGCTGATTCCCATTACCTCCGGCATTTCAGAAGAAACAAACAGCACCCCGATTCCCTGCTTTTTCAGTTCATTCATAAGGTTGTAAATTTCAACCTTTGCGGCTACATCGATTCCTCTTGTGGGTTCGTCAAATATTACTACGCGGGAATTTCTGGAAAGCCATTTTGCAACAACGACCTTTTGCTGATTTCCGCCTGAGAGAGTACCCGCATCAAATTGTGGGTTCACCAATTTGATTGTAAGATTCTTAATTGCTTTTTCCGTCATTGATTTTTCTTTTTTCCGGTCAATGACACCTGCTTTATTGCAAAGCAAATCCAGGTTTGGCAAAGAAATGTTATCCTGCACGCTCAGCTTTACACACAGACCGTCTTTCTTTCGGTCTTCCGGAGCAAGCACAATTCCGGCGCGTATGGCGTCCATGGGTTTATTGACGGTTATTTTTTTACCGTCTAAAAAAATTTCGCCGGAATCTTTCGGATCAATGCCAAAGATAGCTCTCGTGGTTTCCGTTCGGCCCGCGCCCATTAAGCCTGCAATTCCAACGATTTCGCCTTCGTACAAATCAAAGCTTACGTTGCGTACCATTTTTCCTGCGTTCAGATTTTTCACTTCAAGTATCTTTTGTCCCCGTTCACAGGAAACGCGCGGGAACTTTTCCTTTATTTCATGGCCAACCATATTGGAAATGATCTCCGCCATGTTTGTATCGGAAAAATTCATGGACGTAATAAATTTCCCGTCGCGCATAATCGTAACGCGATCCACGATATTCTGCAATTCTTCCAGCCTGTGCGATATGTAGACGATCCCGCAGCCCTCTGATTTCAGTTTGCGTATGATTACAAACAAATCGTCAATTTCATTTGAAGTCAATGCGGAAGTCGGTTCATCCATAATCAGAATTTTTGCGTTTGTGGAGAGGGCTTTCGCTATTTCTACCATTTGCTGTTTGGAAACAGCTAAGTCGCCAACAACCGTAGTGGGATCGATGTCAATATTCAGACGATCCAAAATTGCCTTTGCTTCCTGATTCATCTCCGCGTTGGAAAGAATCCCGGAATGTGTTTTTTCGCGTGCCAGAAATATATTTTCCGCCACGGAAAGATGAGAACACATATTCAGTTCCTGGTGTATAATTGCCACACCAAGGTCCTGTGCTTTTCTGGGTGTTAAATCTTCGACCACCTTGTTAAAGATTTTTATGGTACCTTCATCTTTTGAATAAACACCGCTCAGGATCTTTACAAGCGTTGATTTGCCGGCACCGTTTTCTCCCAGCAGTGCCAATACTTCCCCGGATTTTAAATTAAACGAAACATCATCCAGCGCTTTTACGCCCGGAAAGCTTTTACTGATGTGGCTCAGTTCAGCTATATATTCCTCCATAAAATATCCACCTGTCCTTACTATCTCTGAAACTCGTTTCAATGGTATTAGTATAGCACCGGTTTTTTCGTTGCATAAGGTGGGCAGATTTTGATTTATGGGGTAAATTTTTTGTTGTTTTTGTATCTATTGTATATAAACAACAATTTTTGTCATATCATTTTGTTTATTGTTTTAAATAATCCTGTCCAAGCTGGTCCCATCCAAACTGAACTGGCTGAATTCCGAGCTGTAGTATTCGCTTCTGAATCTGCCATCGCCCAAAAGGACCAATTTATCTGCTATGATAAGGGAATCCGCAATATTGACTGCCAAAATAACAACGGTTATTCCGGCTTTCTTCATTTTATTGATAAGCCCAATAATATGCCGTCTCAGATACATATCCGCTCCCGAAAACGGCTGCACGCAAACAACAATTTTGGGGTGGGACAGTATGATCCTGTAATAAACCAGGTTGTAAAGGGACTGAAGTTTCAAATTCATAATATTGGTTTCATAGATATCCTTTCCCAGAATCGGCTCATATTCCTGAATCACACTTCTTAAAATCTTATTGCTAATATGTATCGGATTTTTCTTTTTATCGAGCAGAAAGCAAAGATTGTTAATGTAGCTCATTTCTTTAAAAAGCATGGTTTGAGCCGGATTCTCTCCGATAAAGGCCACTCCGCTTGTAATTGCGTGCCGCGCCTGCTGCTGCGTAAACACGGATTTTCCCAGGTAAACGGTTCCGGAGTCCTGTACGAGCCCGCCGTTCAGCAGCCTGATAATATCGGAAAGCACCGCTGTGTTATTCATATCAAGTAATACCGTACATTCGCCTTCGGTTACCCTGAATTCCATATGGTTCAAATTTTCGGTGCATACATCTTCAAATTTTAATATTTCCGACTGACCCCTGCGGTTTACAATCGCCTTTTCAAAGTTTTCATATTCCCCTATATAATAAGGCATCATATTTTCATTTTTAAACTCATTCTGATCAAACACCCTTAATATTTTCCCGTCTCTCATAAGAGAAACTCTGGTACATATTTTGAACGCTTCTTCATGGTGGCTGCAAATGTATAAGAATGAAAACCCCTTTTTACAGTAATATCTTAAAAGGTCATGGAATTCCGCAAGGTCCGCCGTACTGACCGAGTTGCTGATATCTCTTATTACGATGAGCTTGGCCCCCGCGATAACGGCACGCAGGAGTTCTGTAACGCACTTTTCAAAAGGGCTTAAATTCGCAACCAGCTCATTGCCGTCAAGATGAATTCCCACTTCTTTTGTAAAGCGCTGCAGCTGATCATTGAGCACTCTCGGATTAATAAGATACTTTTTAATTCCCCTGCGGAGAACAAACACATTATCCGACACGCTTAAATCCTGAATAAGCCTGCTCTTCTGCTCAATGACCACAATCTTGTTCCGCTTCAGAGGGCTGTGCCGGTAATTATTGACGAGCACCTCGTTAAAATACACCCTTCCGTACCGGACGGGTGTATTTTGGCTGATCAGCTGAATCAGGGACTCCTTGCCGTTTGCATTGATGCAGACAAGCCCCATAATCTCACCCTGAAAAATGTGCAGGTTGAAATTGTCCAAAAGGGTCACCTCATCCTGCATTGTGGTGACATTCTGCAGCCTCAGAACTTCATTTTTCATGTTAACCCTCTTTTTTCCCCTTAATAAGCGGAAGGGTAACCTCCACCTCGGTACCCACATTCAGCGTACTGCACATACAAATCCCGTATTCTTCCCCGAACAGAAGCTTAATCCTGTTATTGACATTTACAATCGCAATGCCCCCGTGGTTCTCACTGTCCGGTTTAATATAATCAAGGGTTGTCTTGCTAAGCTTGTCATTAATTTCCCTTAGACGTTCTTCCGTCATCCCGATTCCGTTGTCATGTATGGTAATGATTAAGCGGGATGCGGTTGCTTCCAGCTTGATTCGCACGTTCCCGCTCCCGATTTTCCGTTCGATTCCGTGATAAATGGCATTTTCAACAATGGGCTGCAGGGTAAGCTTGGGCAGCTTATAGGACATGATTTCCATTTCGTCTTCCGCATCGTATTCTACGCTGAGGTTCAATCGTTCCCCAAAACGATACCGCTGAATAATGTAATAATTATTCACATTTGTCAGTTCGTCTTCCAGGGTTACCAGATTTTCAACGTTTGAGATGGTATAACGAAAAAATGTAGCCAGTGCTTCCGTCATCTTGGCTACATTCTCCAGACCCGCGTTCAGTGTTTCACCGCGGATCCCCTCCAGCGTATTATACAGGAAGTGCGGATTGATCTGGTTTTGCAAAGCAAGGTACTGCGCCTGCTTTTTGGTTGCGTTCATCAAGTCCTCCGTGTTCATAATATCCTGGACTTTTTTTATAACTTCTTCAATCTCCGGACTGAGAAAGACGTTCTGGTTAAAGATTTCATGGATAATGTATCCCGTAACAAAAAGATGAAGGACCGTGGCACTTTCCATGTACGGCCGATAAACCCATTTGTAAAACACATAGGCGGTTACACCCAGCAGGAAATACCCGATCACGGCAAAAACCAGATATTTGCGCTCCTGAATTGCAATCACCGTAAAAACCGTTAGGAAAATGAACATCAGTGCAGCCAGGACAGTATAAAGCCATGCAATGCGGTTTGAAATATACCGCATTTTATAAAATTTCATTTTTCCGCCTCCGTCAGGAGTATAGTTTTCGATATTCATTGGGATTCAGCCCGATATTTTTTTTAAAGCTTTTTGTAAAATTCTTTAAATCGTTGTACCCAACCTGCTCGCATATCACGGCAACGCTCAGACCGGTTTCCCTGAGAAGTTCTTTGGCTCTATTCATTCGGATTTCAGAAAGATAATCCATGAAGTTGCTGCCGCTTTCCTTTTTAAACAGCGTGCTGAAATAACTTGCGTTAAATCCCACAAGGCTGCTCACCTGCTCTAACGTGACCGGCTTCATGTAATTCTGCTGAATATACTGTTTTGCCAGGCGGATCGGTTTCGTATCCGCCTGCTTTTTATCTTCAATGATCGCTTCAAGGGACTCCCCTACCATAATGGACAAATATTCAAAAATCTGGCCGACCGAGCTGCATCGGCTCGCATGGATGCAAAACTTCTCATAGAATTCATCACCGTGGTTGATCTGTATGCGGTTGTTTCTGAGATGGTTAAGGTACATTTCAACCGTATGCTTGGTTACGGAAAATATTTCGAAGCCGTTGAGCTTTTCTGTTTCTATCTGCTTTTTCAGCACAGCAATGCAGTTTAATACGGCGTCTTTGTCCAAAACCTCAAGAGCGGCGCCCATTGTTTTATTCAGCTCCGCCAGCAGCGCGTCTTCCTTTTGCGGTTCCATATGTACTGCCACGTCTTCAATAAATCTGCCCGTCCCCAAAAGCAGCCTCTGCCCGATTTCATACCTTGCGACCCGGAACGATTCCTTCAGCTGCCCGATTTTCTCCACGGCCGAACCCGCGGCAATCGTAAACTCATGCTGTTCAAACACCGTTTTCTGTACCATCAGCTCGTCAAAAACCAGTTTCAGATTCTTTCGGACCGTTTTTTTATTGTCTGCGCTGAAATTCAGGATACAGTACGTCGTACTGTCATCCGGATAAATTTCCATATCATAGCACTGCTCCTTAAGAAAGTTGCTCAGAAGCTGTGCTACCTTATCCTCCAGGATGTTAATGGTATTGTTGTACTGATCCTCAAAGCTGCAGTCAATTTTAACCGCGCATACCTCAAAAAGGCCCGGGCGGAATGAAAAATGATAATTTTCGTTCACCGCTTCAAGGGTCATATTCTCCGTAGTCATTCCCTTTTTTAACAGCCGCTCTGTAAAAAGGTTTGCGCGCAGCTTATCCACATCGCTTTTTAAACGTTTTTTCAGACGCTCCTCATTGCTCAGCTGCTCTGTCCGCTGGATATACCTTTCACGCATTTTACCAAGGGCGGCCAAGAGGTCCTCCTTCTTGATCGGCTTTAAAAGGTAATCGCTCACGCCGTATTTGATTGCGTTCTGTGCATATTCAAAATGACGGTAGCCGCTGATAATAATAAAATCGAGATTTTCCTTTATATTTTTAGCGCGGCTGATCATTTCCAAACCATCGTAGCCCGGCATGCGGATATCGGTGATCATCAGATCGGGCGAAAGAGCTTTTATCAAATCCAGAGCTTCCACGCCGTTATGCGCTACTCCCGTAATTTCCATATCCAAAGACTTCCAGTCAATCAGACTGCGAATCAGCTGGCAGACATTTTCTTCATCGTCTGCAATGATAACCTTGATCATACTTTCCTCCTTCTGCGTACAAAAAAGTCTAGTTTAAGAACATTTCAGATTCTATATATGCACAAATAAAGTGGTAAACCGCCAAATGGCATTCCTGAATATGATAGGTTTCACTTTCCGGAGCAATTACGCCGTAATCCGCAATTTTTCCTATTTTCCCTCCGTCACGCCCTGAAAGGGCAATGGAAACCGCCCCGGCCGCCTTTGCCGCCATCAGCGCATAAGCAATATTTAACGAATTGCCGGAAGTACTGATTCCGATCACCGCATCCCCTTTTGCCGCATAGCCAATCACCTGCTGGGCATATACAAGATCCGGATCAACGTCGTTGCTGAAAGCCGATATCAATGCGGTATGCGCGTTCAGGGAAATGGCCGGAAGCCCCTGCTGGAGTTTTTGCGCAGCGGCCAAACCCTCTGCCCCGCCGATTTGCTCAAACCGGTTCAGGAGCTCTTTTCCCAACGGTCTTTTTAAAAGAAACCCCTTCATCAGTTCGCCTACAATATGGCCGCTGTCCGCGCAGCTCCCCCCGTTTCCGCAGATTAACACCTTTCCGCCGTTCTGATAAGTGTGCAGCAGGACATTGCAAACATCCAGAATATTGTTTTTTAAAGGGAGCAAATTCCCCTGCCGGTCAAAAAAATCCTTATAAAGCTGTTCGGTACGCTGTTTCATATTTTATTACTCCAATCCAAGATGATATTCGGCAACCATTAATCCGGCAATGTCCCCGACCGATTCTGACAACTGACTTGGCAATACCCTGCAGGCCTTTCGAACCGCCGGAAGGGTTTCCCGTTCAATTACCTGCTCTGCGTATGGCCAGATTTCTTCGTAATTCCTGACAAAAATACTTCCGATAATAATACGTTCCGGATTCAGCAGATCCATTAAAACAGACAGGCCCTTTCCCAGCTGCAGGCCCACCCGCTTCAGAATTTCCAGCGCCAGCGGGTCTCCTTGTTTTGCCGCGATGCCCACCCGGGCGGCGGTGATCTGCTCCAGCTCCTCCGCATTTCTGCAAAGGCCCGTTTCATGCCCGACCTGAAGCTCCTCCCGTATCATCATCTTTGCAAGCTGGGCAATTCCCCCGCCGCTGCAAAAGCCTTCAAAGGAGCCCATTTTCCCGTAGCCGGCGGGGCCGTAATCAGAAAGGCGCATATGGCCGATTTCTCCGGCCATATCACAGATCCCGCTGTACAGCCGTCCGTCCAGTATCATACCGGCTCCAAGCCCGGTGCCAAACGTCATAAAAATGATATTGGAAGCACCTCGCCCCGCCCCCAGTTTCCACTCTGCAAGCGCACAGGCGTTGGCGTCGTTACAGAGCCAGGCCGGGATTCCCGTCCTGCTCTGAAAATAGTCCGTGATGGGAATGTTGTCCCACCCCGGGAGGTTCGGCGGCGAAAGAATAATTCCTGTTTTGCTGTTCAAAGGCCCTCCGCAGCTAATCCCGATTCCCTGTATTTTTTGGGAACCGTCTGCTCTGCCCGCACAGGAAAGAATATCCTCCGCCAGCAAGTCCAGCATTTGCTGCGGAGTATACTCCCCTGTTTTCCTTACGCTGCATTTATGTATGATAGCGGCGCCCGCTTCTGAAATTTCACCTAAGCTGACCGCGCACTTGGTTCCGCCGATATCGACCCCGATGACAAACATGCTTTTTCTCCCCTCTCTTATATTAACTTCCCGCTTGCAAAAAGACGGTCCAAAACCAGGCAGGCGCTTCCATATAACGGTGCGTCAAATCCAAACGGTGATTTTTGCACCCGTATTTTCAAATAATCCTGTGAAAACTTTTTACTGTTCACTTCATTTTCCAAAAGGCTGATATAGCGGTCGGGAAGGAAAGAGCCCTCGTAGCCAATAAATATTGCCTGCGGGTTTAATAGATTTACCTGATCGATAACGGCATAGGATAATTTGCTGATCATGTCCGTTAAAATGGAGTCAACGCGCGGATCATCGGCCCGCTCGCAGAATTGTTCAAATGAAAGCTTCCAATTTGTGGATTTCTCCAGCTTTTCCAGCATTACCGGCTCGCTGATATAGCATTCAAGGCAGCCCCTCCGCCCGCAGGCACAGGGCAGCCCCTGACAGTCAATGCTGGTATGCCCCAGCTCTCCCACAAAGCCGCTGCCGTTTTGATAAAGCCTGTCATCCGCAATGATTCCCGAACCAATGCCGTGTGAAATTCCCACAAACAGAAAATCATGGTATTCCTTACCGGCTCCGTACAGTTTTTCCGCCAGAGCTGCCGCATTCATATCATTGTTTACCATCACATCAAAATGATAACGTTCCTGCAAAAGTCTGGCCAGCGGCATATTTACGATGCCAAAGAAATCCGGCGGATTTAAAATCGTACCGCTCAAAGCGTCAAGAGGCCCCACTACCGAAACGCCGCATCCCAGAATATTCTGTTCCTCGGCGTATAACCGGTCCAGAACAGCAAGAAGCTTTTCAAATACGGATTCCGGCGTTTCCTTGCCGAACGTTACCGCTTCCTTTTTCAGCACCTGAAGCTTCAAATCAAAAAGGCCGGCGTAGCAGCCGTTCCGTGAAAGATTTACCCCTAAAACTTTGGGCGCCGTGGACGCAACCGTTAGGATAATCGGATTTCTTCCCACACCCGGATTGCGGTTGGTTGTACTTTCAATCAGGTAACCGCTCTCCAGCAGGTCGGAGATAATATTGGTAATCGCCATTTTTGTCAGGCCGGTTGTCTGGGAAAGCTGAATTCTCGACGGCTCACTGTTGGTGCATATTAATTTGAGCAGCAGCCCGCGATTTTTACATTTTAAATTCTGACTGTTCATACCCGATTTTTTTGGCACATTATACACCTCATTAAAATTATCATAAAATTGAATTAGTATATTGACTTTACTAATATACACATTATATAATAGCTGTGTTGTAAATCAAGGGGTTTTATTGAAAAATCATAAATTTCCTTGGTGTTTCGCCCTTTTTAACCTGTGAAAAGAAGTGAATGTATGAAAAAAATCCTTTGTATTGGAAGTGTGACCACCGATATACTGATTTCACCCGCCGACAGCATTCCTTCTCCCGGAACGATGCGCAGTGTGAAAAGCGTAACGACGCATGTGGGCGGCTGCGCTTCAAACGCCGCGATTGATCTGGCAAAACTCGGCGCGCCCGCAATGCTTTCCTGCAAGGTAGGAAAAGACATTTTCGGCGATTTTGTGATCCATACGTCCGAATCGGCCGGGGTTGATGTCAGCAGCGTGGTTCAGGATGCGTCTGTGAGTACCACTACTTCCGTAGTATGTATCAATTCCGGCGGGGAACGCAGTATGTTTTACAATCCCGGCTCGACATCCGCCTTTACGAAAGAAGATATTTCAGAGGAAGCCCTCTCCAAAAGCGATATCGTGTTCGTTGCGGGCTCATTGATTCTTACCGCGTTTGACGGAAGCCCATGCGCTGAATTTCTTCGCCGGGCACAGGAGACCGGTAAGTATACGGTAATGGATACCGCCTGGGATTTCGATGATGTCTGGCTCCCAAAAGTCAGGGATTCCATCCGCTACCTGGATTTGTTTATGCCCAGCTACGAAGAGGCCTCAAAAATTTCCGGAGAAACGGAGCTTGCCGGAATAGCGGATGCGTTCTTTGCAATGGGCGCCAAAAACGTCATTATTAAGATCGGTAAAGACGGCGCATACGTTTGCGAGCAGAACGGCAGCCGCTACATACTGCCCACTTACAATTTTGTGAAGCCTGTGGATACCACCGGAGCGGGCGATTCATTTTGCGCGGGATTTCTTTGCGGCTTGGCTCAGGGCTGGGATTACAGGCAAAGCGGTCAGTTTGCCAACGCTGTGGGGACGCATTGCGTCATGGAGATCGGCGCATCCTCCGGAATCAAATCCATTGAAGAAATCCTTCGGTTTATGAAAGCACACCCATTATTATAATGCACGGAAAGGATTAATCAAATTATGAAAAAGCAATTAGCAGCAGAAGTACGCAAGAAAGCCTTGGAACTGTATGACAAAGCCCATATTGTTCTGGCTGAAAAAGAAAAAAGCAATATTGAAGTAGCGGACCTTGGCCTGAATGATATTTATACCACAGGGCTTGAGCTTGTCACCTATATCAACACGGACCGCGTCTGCGCAAAGGAAATGGTTCTGTTCCCCGGCCAAACCTGCCCGGAACACATTCATACCCCCTTTGGCACCTACATTGGGAAAGAGGAAACCTTCCGCTGCCGTTACGGTACCGTTTACCTTTATGTGAGCGGCGAGCCCTGCCCGAATCCGAAAGTTCTTCCGCCCGAAGGTTCGCGCCGATATTACACGGTTTCCCATGAAATTGAGCTGCATCCGGGGGAGCAATATACCATCGTGCCCAACACGAAGCACTGGTTCCAGGCAGGCCCGGAGGGCGCGGTCATTTCCGAATTCAGTACGACCAGTTATGACGAATACGATATCTTTACCGATCCGAATATCAAAAGAATTCCCACTTTGGAGGACTGATCATGCTCGTAAATTTAAATAATGTTTTACGCGACGCAAAACAAAAAAAATACGGCGTGGGCCTGTTTAATACCGTGAACCTTGAAATGGCCAAGGGTGTTCTCGCGGCTGCGGAGGAAAGCCGCTCCCCCGTTATTATAGGCACGGCGGAAGTGCTGCTCCCCTTTGCCGGACTGGAAGACCTTGCATCGCTGCTGATTCCGCTGGCAAAAAAAGCGACGGTTCCGGTTGTCGTTCACTTTGATCACGGTTTGACTGAAGAAGCCGTTTTGCACGCGATGGATCTGGGCTTTACCTCCGTCATGTATGACTGTTCCACTCTCAATTTTAAGGAAAACTGCAAGGCGGTGTCCGATCTTGTAAAAATCGCCCATGCAAAGGGGATCACCGTGGAAGGCGAACTGGGCCATGTCGGTGCAAATGACAGCAGCGCGGAGGGAACCGGCTCTGCCGGCACAGACAGCAGCATTTACACCGAGCCTCAAGAAGCGTTGGATTTTTACAACGCCACAGGCGTGGATGCTCTGGCTGTTGCCTTTGGCACCGCCCACGGCGCGTATAAAAGCACTCCCAAGCTCGACTTTGAGCGTTTAAAGACCATTTCGGAACGGATAGCCGCTCCTATTGTACTGCACGGCGGTTCCGGGCTTTCCGAACAGGACTTCAAAAAATCGATTGCCTGCGGCGTCTCCAAATTAAATATCTTTACGGATATCAACTGCGCAGCGGCCAAGGCCGCCCATGATTTCTATCAAGAAAACGACGGAATGACCGACTTAATGCCGTCAATTATCGCCGCCGTTAAACAGGCGACCCTGGAAAAGATGAACATTTTCGGAAGTAACGGCAAAGCATAGCGGAAGGAGAATGCCACATGGATATTCGAAAGCAGCTTGAGTATGTAGGCGATATTTCTCAGCTGATCTCCGTAAGAGAAAGCAGATTGTCCGGAGGTCGGCAGGAGGGCGTGCGCTCCGTTGAAATCAGCAACGGGGCCGGTTTGGAAGCCACCGTACTGCCTGACCGCTGCATGGATTTTTACCAGATTCGTTTTAAGGGGCACAATATCAACTATATCAGTCCCTGCGGTATTGCCGCGCCGCAGTATTTTAACGACAGCGGCGATCGGTTTTTGCGCAACTTTTTCGTGGGATTTCTCACCACCTGCGGGCTGCAGAACATCGGCGTTCCCAATGTATATCAGGGCAAAGAATACGGCCTGCACGGCAGGCTTTCCAACACGCCCGCCGAGCAGTTCCGCTGGTCCCGCGAAATAACCGATCATTCACTGGCCGCGGTTCTGTACGGTGAAATGAAAGAAGCCATATTATTCGGTGAAAACCTCTCTCTGCGCCGCAAAATATCTTTTCCCTACGGCGAAAATAAAATATTACTGGAAGATACGGTTACGAACCACGGTTTTCAGAAAACCCCCTTTATGCTGCTGTACCATTTCAATTTCGGCTATCCTATGCTGGATGAGGATTCTGTACTATCCCTTGACTCCCTGAAGGTCCAGCCCCGTAATCAGCACGCGGCGGAGCATACGGCGGATTGGAATGAAATTGAAGCTCCCCAAGATTTCTTTGAGGAAATGTGTTATTATCACACACTGAAAAAGGATGCGGACGGCTTCGCCTCCTATTCATTATATCAGCCAAAACTCAATATCGGTGTAAAAATAAAATTTGACGCACAAAAACTTGATTATTTTTGCCAGTGGAAAATGTTTGGCAAGGGCGAATACGTAATGGGGCTTGAACCGATGAATTCCATGCTGGACGGACACGCGCAGGAAACAGAACAAAACCGGATGAAGTCGCTGGAACCGCAGCAAAGCATAAAGTATCAATTTGAGGTTTCGTTTTTTGAAAGTAACGACAGATAAAAGTTAAAATGTATCCAAATTATATCCAGAATAATTATTTCCAACGTTCCATTGGGCTAAGCAGAGTTTTATTTTAGACTTTCCTGATAAAATAGCTTCTCCATAAACAGGCGGCACAAAATGGCCACGAAACTAAAATGTTTCGTGGCCATTTTGCGTTGTTAGGTAAATAAAAATGCAAGTTATAAACGCTAGTACTAAGCTAAGCAAAGAAAAAGTCCGGACGCGAATTGCGTCCAGACTCAGTCTGCTGCGGGTGATTCGCCGTCTGGATGAATCGCCAAGGAGGAATATTTAATTGGGTAAAAGTAAACAGAGAAGAAGAACTTATTGATTTCATCGAAATTAAATATTACAATAAGTGTGTGAAATTTTTTCATGCAATTCGTATACAACTTTGTCATTTTCTTCATAAAACTGTGGCTGAAATATTGGCTTCTAAGTTATTTGCTTAACAAAACTTTATATTTATATATAGGGTTATGAGCATAATCTCACCCGCAAGGTTTTCACACAAAGACGAGATTATTCATATCCTTAAATGTTTTAGGGGGATTGTTTATGAAAAAGAAATACATTCGAACTAGTGAAATTAAAAAGTGGAAGCGCCTTGAGGCTATCGGTAATTTATTTCCGGTTGCCATATTTGCATGGTTGTATATTCGTCTCTGCCTAAATCGTCAGCAAGGAGATCCCGAAACTTCAAACCTAATCGTCAATGTTTTACTTCTTATTTTTGTAACCGCGATGCTCTCTATTCCTATTATATTACTTTGGCAGGCACTTTTCCGGCAGTTAAAGCGCAATGCCATCAAACGGGCTACCTTTAAGGCGGATCTGGGCATTGATTATTACCGCGACAAGCTGGAAGGACTTTCTCCGATCGAGATTAGTATGCTCACTGATTTTAGAATTGAGCCGGAAAAGGACGTGTCCGCTCTGCTTCTTAAATATCAGATGAAAGGTATTCTGAAGATTGACGAAAAAAACGTGCAGGTTCTTCGTCCAGATGACGCAAGCCTTTTACCGAGTGATAAACTCCTGCTCCAAGCCATTGTAGAGCATGGAGAATTATCCCATACACTTTTAGATCATCTGTCAGAATGGAAAAGTACTGCCTTCAATGAAGTGTTGCAAGGCAAGTATTTTCATAAAAATGATCCAAATAAGGTAATAAAAATGCAAAATAAAGGGTGCCTTTTCGGGTGTTTAAGTGCGGTTTTAATGTCTATTATCATAGGGGTGGTTTTTTTTCAGATTATAAACAGCACTCCGGTTAAATATTCCATGAATCTGATTGAAAATATGCCAAAAGAAACCGCAAATAGCGAGATAATTCATATGATTTCTACGGATCCTAATCTGGCAATGGGGTTAATGTTAATGCTATTATTAGTGCTCCTTCTAGTCTTCGCAGTCTTCTGGCCTATCGCTGCTATCATAAGTTCTACTGCCAAGGTATCCGGCATTGCAATGATAAGACGAACTGAGGAGGGAGAACAAATGACTGAGTACATTTACGCTATGAAAAATTTTCTGCACGATTTCTCCACCCTCTCTGAGGCAAGCAAAGAACAGTTAGTGCTTTGGGATGACTTCTTGATATACGCTGTTGTACTAGAGGAAAATGTACAGATTCTTCGGGACATCTTTACCCGAAAATCTCTGAAGCTGAACAATATTATTCTAAATATACACAATAAAGATTACTAACAATCACTAATTTTAAAGAGGTATTTTGAAATGAAATACATTATAATTGCCTTATCTCTTAAATTAAAATAGACGACACAGAAAGAGCCACGAAACATTTTAGTTTCGTGACCCTGATGGTGCGGGTGGTTCGATAACAGTATGATTCCCAGTCAGAATTGTATTTTAATTTGTTCAACTGTTTAGCCTTTCATAGACTTCCTGTAAGACGGGCATGGCCGGAATGCCTCCCCGCCTCTCTACACAAAGACTGGCAACGGCATTTCCAAATCGTGCAAAATCCGATAACCGGGAAAGAGAGAAATCTTCGATTTTTTTGCCTTCTGTGCAGATGCGGTAAAGTACGCCGCTGCAGAAAGCGTCCCCCGCGCCGGTGGTATCCGCCGCCTTGCTTGGAATGGCAGGCTGATAATCACAGCCGTCTTTATTGACAACGTATGCGCCATTTTTACCAAGTGTGATGAAAGCAGCCTTTACTCCGTGATCGATCAGATATTTTCCTGCCAGCTCCGGATCTTTCTCAGAGGTCAGAAGATCGGTTTCTTCGTCCGATATTTTGATAACGTCCACATACCGCAGAACAGAACGCATCCCTTCGATTGCCGCCTGCCTGCTTTTCCAAAGCGGCGCCCGGTAATTCGGGTCATAGGAAATAAGGCAGCCCGCTCTTTTAGCAATGTCCAAAGCATATAATGTCGCCGTTTTCGAAGGCTCGTTTGTCAGCGACAGAGAACCGATATGAAAGATTTTTGATTCACGGATCAGTTTTTCCGGTATTTCCTCTTTTTTCAGCATCGTATCGGCACCGGGTTTTCTTGCAAAGGAAAAGCTTCTTTCCCCTTTTTCAGAAATACTCACAAAAGCCAGAGTGGTAAAAAAATCCTTGTCAATTACAAGGGAGCCTGTGCCGATATGGTTTTGTTCCAGAACATTTTTCAAAAAATGCCCGTGCATATCGTCCCCGACCTTGCCGATAAACGCTGTTTTCAGGCCCAGCCTGCTCAGCGCCGTCAGAACATTGGCCGGCGCGCCCCCCGGATTCTGCTCAAAAAGGCGCATTCCGGAATCGGAATTTCCTGCAAACGTAAAATCAATTAACAATTCTCCTAATGCCGCAACGTCATTCACAGGCATTTCCTCCCTTACAGCTTTTGCGCAAACTCAATTTTCTCTTCGTTTGGTCCGACTATCGTAAAAAAGTTTACGCCGTTTTCCCAAAAAGGCAGGAACTGTATCTGTTCATCCAGAAGATGAAAGTGATTATTCTGTATGAACTCAAAAACTTTCTTAATATCCGTTACATTGATGCAGATATGATCGACAGCACCCGTTTTCATGCATGCACAATGATTCTCATAAGTCTCGAGTACCAAATTTCCGTTCTGAAGGAACGCAACCTTCTCCCTGCTTTTTTCGTTAAAGGTTTCCAGTGCAACCGAAAAACCAATGCTTTTATAAAAAGTTATCGTTTTCGTCAAATCATTTGTCGGAATTCCAATGTGCTGAATTCCGGTGCAATAGTCTGCAAGATTCATTTCGCACCTCATTTAATTAATATTATGCTTTCACAAGTCCCTTTTTCTGGACGCAGTCGAATCCTACCGCCAGCACTAGGATAATTCCTTCCACCACCATTTGCACATAGGAACTGATGTTGAGAAGCACCATGCCGTTTTCCAGTATTCCCATAATCATAACACCCGCCACGACGTTGGACAATTTTCCGGATCCGCCGGCCACGCTCACTCCGCCAAGTACAACATCGGTAATAACTTTGAATTCATATCCCTTGCCAGCGGTTGGCTGACCGGAATTTGTACGTGCCAGCATTACAATACCCGCAACGCCTGCAAAAAAGCCAGATAAAGAAAAAATCAGATATTTCACTCTTTTCACTCGGATTCCGGACAATTCAGAGGCCATTTCATTGCCGCCGAGCGCATAAAAATATCTTCCGAAATAGGTTTTGTTCAAGATAAAACCGCCGATTGCAAAAATGACGACCATTATAATAATCGGCGTCGGAATCGGCCCCAAATACCCCTGTCCAATTTGTGTAAATTCATTTGGGAAGCCGAAAATAGGCATTCCGCTCGAGATAATATAGGCAAGTCCTTCAAAAACGATCTGTGTGGCAAACGTAACGATCAGGGACGGCATATTGAAATTAGCGACCATAAATCCATTGATAAATCCGATTCCGGTGCTGACAATCAGCGAAATCAGGATTGCAAGCCACATATTGATTCCTAATTTGACCATAGAATAGGCCGTAATAATATTAACAAAGGTAATAATCGAGCCGGTTGACAGATCGATTCCGCCGATCAATATGACGTATGTCATTCCGACAGAAGCTATTCCAAGAATGGAAACCTGCCTTGCAATATTAAGCAGGTTTGTTACCGTCAGAAATTCCGGGCTTGAGCAGGCAAAAATAATGAACAGGACAATTAGAACGACAAAAATGGCTTGTTCCTTCAAAATATGTATCCAATTTTTCATGTTATCATTCCTCTTTTACTGTAGATGCATAACTCATTATGTTTTCTTGATTGAAGTTTTCTTTTTCTATTTCACCTGTCATTTTCCCCTCTGAGAGAACAATAATCCGGTCTGACATGCCCATCAATTCTTCCATCTCGGAGGAAATCAGAAGAATGGTTTTTCCTTTTTCAACAAACTCATTCATCAGCTTGTAAATTTCATATTTGGCTCCGACATCAATGCCCCTAGTAGGTTCATCGAAAATAATCAGTTCGGAATCGGCTGCAAGCCACTTTCCAAGAATGACTTTCTGCTGATTGCCGCCGCTCAGATTTTTAACCAGCTGCTGTGAGCTCGGCGCCTTAATTCGGATGTCCTTCATATATTCTTCCGCAACGTCATTCTCATTTTTACGGTTAATCACACAAAACTTTGAAATTCTCTTATAAATCGGCATGTTGATGTTTTTCTTTATTGACAGTCCCAAAAGCACGCCCTGCAGCTTCCTGTCCTCCGGAACCAGTGCGATTCCAAGGTCAATCGCATCTCTCGGGCTTTTCGGTGCAATCTCTTTCCCTTTTAAAAGAATGGTTCCGTCCGTTTTATGCGCAGCGCCGAAAATCATTTGTGCCAATTCCGTCCGTCCGGCCCCGACCAGTCCTCCGAGTCCCAGAATCTCCCCTTTTCGTATGGAGAAAGAGATATTTTTATCCCCGTTTCCGCTGAGGTTCCGAACCTCCAGGACGGTATCGTCACGGATACAGTTTTCTCTAATGGGAAATTTTTCCGTCAATTCCCGGCCGACCATCAGCGAAATCAGTTCATCAACATCCGTTTCCCCGGTCGCCAATGTTTTTATGTAACTTCCGTCACGAAGTACGGTAACACGATCGGATAAGCGGAAAATTTCATCCAGCCTGTGAGAAATATATATAATCGAAACCCCGGACTCTTTCAACCTGTCAATAATCTCAAACATATTATTGACTTCTACTTTAGTCAGGGGGGCAGATGGTTCATCCATAATCAATATTTTTGCATTCTGCTGTATCGCCTTCGCTATTTCAACCATTTGCTGGTATCCCACCGTAAGGTTCCGCACAAGCTCATTGGGATTAATGTTGATATTCAATGTTTTAAATATCTTTTTCGCTTCCCGAATCATGGCTTTCTTATCAATAACGATCCCTTTTCGTATGGATCTGCCAAGAAAAATATTTTCGGCAACCGACAGCCCGCCAACCAAATTGAATTCCTGATAAATAACGGCTATTCCATTCTTCATCGACAATTGGGGCGTCATAGAATCAAATTCTTTATTATTTACGATAATTTTTCCCGAGTCCGGTACAACAGCCCCGCTGCAGGTTTTGATTAAGGTGGATTTCCCTGCCCCGTTTTCTCCGACAAGCGCATGGATTTCTCCTTTTTTGACTTCAAGAGACACATCGTTGAGCGCTACTACGCCGGGGTATGTTTTCCTGATATGCTGCAATTGTAAAACATATTCAGAATCACTCATAAAAGCCTTCCTTTCTTGTAATATAGAATGGAATAGCCACTAAGACCGTTTCATTCTAACATTAGCTTAGGACAAAATTTAAACAAAGCAAACAAAAGACAGGATAAAGCAGCAGATATTCTCATATTGTGCCGTTATCTGCTGCTTCATCATAGCTACAAATTTTATAAAATAATATTAGTCCTTATAAAGCTGAAAAACAATCTATATAGCAGCAAATCCGCATTTTAACGTTACCCCTGCTAAGTACGGGAATCCGGCTTTTCTGTCGCGGCGTAACTGCAGCCTATGTACGAAATTGATTGGATTATTTGTTGTAATATTGTTTTGCGTTGTCAACCGTTACAGGGAAGATTTCTCTGTAAACGTTTTGACTGTCAAATTTTTCACCGTTTCCAAGCTTGCTGAGCATTTTATATACTGTTTCGCCGATTACTTTCGGAGTGCCGGTGACCATTACGGACATCCTATTTGCTTCGCCTGCAATCATAGCCGCCAGTTCCTCATTGGTGGCGTCCGCGGCAAAGATACCTACATCGTCGGCAATTTTTTTCGAGGACTTCAAAGCTTCATTTGCGCCGACAGCACCGCCGCCGCCGATGCAGCATACGACTTTAACATTCGGATGCGCCTGCAAAATGGTTTCCGTGGCATTGATGCCCTCCGTGGCATTAATGGACGGCTGTTGCGCAACCACTTTTGCATTGGGCGCCTTTTCCTTCAATGCGGCTAAAATACCGTTTTCTCTTTCAAGCAGAATTGCCGTCTGAGGATAATCCAGCACTGCGACCTCGCACTTACCGTCTTTAAATTTGCTGTTTATAAATTTAGACGCCTGTTCACCGATCATGTAGCCCAGCTTCTGGTTATCGATGACCCAGTTTATATCCGTGTTTTTCATGTTGTTGTCCCAGCACATAACCTTGATTCCCGCGTCACGTGCCTGTTTGCAAACATTTTCAATCGCATTGGGATCCGACGGATTAACCATAATCACATCGCATTTGCTGCTGATATAATTCTCAATCTGTTCAATCTGCTTCGCGGAAGTGTCGTCGCAGGACATATAGGTTAATGTGTTGCCCTCGGATTCAGCCAGTTCTTTCATCGTGGTGCACGCCACCGACCAGACCTGATTGCTTAAGGTCTGTACCGTTATGCCGATTTTCAGCTTTTTACCGGCGGTGGTAGCCGCAGCTTCACTGGAAGCCGCCTGTTCTGTTTTTGATGCAGGCGCAGAGGCAGCGTCTGCCGCTTTTGCAGACTGGGCGCTGCTCTGGCAGCCTCCTAATACCGTTGCTGCCAAGACTACACTCGCTAAAAATGTTGACAAAGCTTTCCTTTTCATCATAAACTCCTCCTAATTTTAAATATAATTCAACTATTTATATAAAATAATTGATTTAACTGGATTAATCGCTGACTTTAACAACTGCTTTTACAATATCCATCTTGTTATGTATGCTTTCATCCATGGCTCTCTGAATATCATTTAATTGATAAATATTCGTGACAATACCTTTTAAATTTACCCTTCCGCTGGCGACTGCTTCAATCGCCATTGGGTATATATGCCTATAACGAAACACCGTTTTAAAGGTCAGTTCCTTATCTAGCGCGAGGCTGACCGGCAGAGTGAGTTCGCCACTTTTGCTGTAGCCGACTAATACGATCGTTCCGCCTTTTTTCGCTATATGGACAGCCTGCCTTGTTGTGATTTCCGTGCCCGCGGTTTCAATGACAAGATCGATTCCTTTGTTCCCAGTAAGTTTATTGACCGCATCAACAGCATCCTGATCTTTTCCGTTGATGACGGCTGTCGCACCAAGCTCCGATGCTTTTGCAAGGCGGTTTGGCAAAACGTCGACCACATAAACAGTTGACACGCCCATCGCTTTCAGCGCCATCATGGATACCAGGCCAATACAGCCCGCGCCGAAAACCACCGCGGTCTGCCCGGCCTGTGCGTTTCCCTGCTTTGCCGCATGAAACCCTACCGCAAGTGGTTCGATTAAAGCGCCTTCCAGAGTGTCCATGTTATCCGGAAGTTTAAAGCAAAGGCCCGCCTCATGGGCCACATATTCCTGAAACACTCCGTCCACAGGGGGAGTCGCAAAAAAAACTACATCCGGGCAGAGATTGTATTTGCCCTCTTTACAAAATTCACAGTGTCCGCAGGTTTTTCCGGGCTCTAAGGCAACCTTGTCGCCAATTTTCAAATGCGTCACATTTTTACCTGTTTCCACAACCGTTCCGCTTGCCTCATGGCCAAGGACAAACGGCGGCTTTACCACATAATTCCCGATTGCACCATTTTCGTAGTAATGAAGATCGGAACCACATATTCCCACATTTTCAATTTTTACCAGCACCTCGTCATCTTTGGGTGTTGGAATATCCCTTTCAATGAAACCCATTTTGCCGATACCCTGCATAATTGCAACTTTCATTTTCCCGTTCATATGCTATTGCTCCTTCATCTAGTTTTGCAAACACTTTAATAAAACAATTTATTAATTGATTACAGTATATGTCTTCAAAAAGGAATTGTCAATAACATTCTTCATAATATTTAAATTTTTTTGTGAAATTTATGTTCGTACGTGCAAAATCGGCATAATAAAAAAGCTGAAGAGAAAACATCTGTTCCGATGTTTTCTCTTCAAATCAGAATACCAAGTTAAGGGATCCTGCATTCTACGTTTTTTTCTTATTCAATGGTATCAAAAAATTCCTGAATAAAACGCATTGCGATACCATAGGCAGATGCTTCCATATGATATTTTCCACATCTGATGTAAGAAGTATCGTAATCGAAAAGGTTAAGTTCCATAACCAGTTTGTTTAAATCAATTATAAAATCATTCAAGTATCCTCCTACATACCCTCCCAGGATAATATCACAGTCAAAAGCCATCCTGAGATTTGAAACCGCTAATGCAAGGGATTGTATGTATTTTTCCCAAACAACCTTTATATCTGGATTGCCTCGCTTTAATTCTTCAAAGAACTTTTCCAGATTTCCATCCGTATTGGAGGAAAGCGCAAGTGCTGAGCAATAGCAGTCCACACAGCCTTTTTTTCCGCAATAGCAGCGTTTTCCGTTCGGAGCAATAATCATATGCCCAAATTCACCGCTTTTATAGTTGTCTCCCTCAAACAGCTTTCCGTTGTAGCTGATAGCACCGCCCACCGTATTATTTAAAGACAGGTAGATAAC
>JAEWUH010000064.1 GCA_023397245.1 Bacillota bacterium
ACGCTGGAAAAAATGCTGGATACGGGCAAGGCGCCCGGCGAGCTCATCAGCGAAAGCGACATGGGCGGCATTGACGAAAACGCCCTGAAAGAGCTCTGTGAAAAGGCGATAGCGGAGAACCCGGCCGCGGTATCGGATTATCTAAGCGGAAAAGAAAAGGCCTTAAAGGCGATTCTGGGGGCTGTTATGAAGGCGACGCGCGGCCGTGCCGACGCCGTTCAGGCGGAACAGCTGCTGGCTCAGCTCATCAAAAAATAAACCGGAGAGCAGAGGCCCTCCGAAACCTGTATAAATGTGAAGCAGCAGCCGTCCCCAAAACCGGAGGCGGCTGCTGTTTTACTGTATTCATTTCGAGCTTCTGCGTATTCTCCGTCAACGTTTGATCCGCGGATATTACCGGATATAGTTTGTATCGTCCGTACGGCGTTCCTTGGGGGCGGGAGCATTTTCAGCCGGGTAGCCCAGCGCGACGCACCCGAGCGGAATATGATTTTCCGGCAGCCGCAGCCGCCTCATGATATCCTCATCGCGCAGGCCGCACAGAACAGAGCAGATATAGCAGGTTCCGAGATTATAAGCGTGCGCGGCAAGCATCACGTTCATAGTGGCACAGGCGGCGTCCTCGCGGTTATATTTTGAATGCTCCGGTGCGGAAAGGACAATCACGGTAGGAGCGTTGTAAAACGGTGTATGGCCGGGCACAAATTTTCCTCCGTTTTTTACGGTTGCGGATACAATATCGGCAATCAGCTTTTTATCCTGAACGACCGTAAAATGTCTGGCCTGCATTCCCATGGAAGACGGCGCAAACCTTGCCGTCTGCAGAATATCGGTAAGCTCTTCCTCAGAGATTTGTTCTGTTCGGAACGCGCGGATTGTGCGGCGGTCAAGCAGCGCTTCAATCGTATGGTTTAAAATCATTTAAAATTCCTCCTTTTTGCCGGGTTATAAAAATTAAATATAATTATATCTTATCTTTCATGGTTTTTCAACAAAACCGGATGAATAAAACATAAATTTACCATGAATTTCGTTGCCTTTCAAACTAATTTTATTTTAAAAAAGGGATTGACAAATTCCTGTTTTTTGATATAATAGTTCTTGCTGTTTCAAATGTATTTGAGCAGATATCATGCGGAATTGTGTAAAGGTAGCACGACAGACTCTGACTCTGTTTGTGAGGGTTCGAATCCTTCTTCCGCAGCCACGGCCCCAAAACGGGGCCATTCTTTCGAGGTGTGGCTCAGCTTGGTAGAGCGCTACGTTCGGGACGTAGAGGCCGCTGGTTCGAATCCAGTCACCTCGACCATAGAAAAAGGATCCGCTTGTGCGGGTCCTTTTTCTATGTCCGTGCGATTGGTGAGCAAAACCGGCTGTGATGCAAAAGGACGATAAAGGTTGTAAAATCTGCGCAGGCACGGCCCTTTCCGTTGAACATGCGTTGCTGTACATCACCAGCACCATAATGTCACCGCCATGATTTTTAGGTATACGGTTCTGCAAGTATCACAGGAACAGCTTTTGCATGATTGACCTCTTTATGGGAATCAGAAAATGAGAAACAAGCACAAAGCAAGAGACCTCTTTGAATTTTTGTGATTCCCGCCGGATTGACTGCCACACCGCAAAAACCTTAACCGTAAGAAGCAATAAAATAGCTCTGAAAATTATATGTACCATATCCATACGGATTACATCTCCCTGTACGCAAATTTGACCGTTCATTTCTCGCACCGTTCCATTATATTTCTATTTTCGTTAAGACAGTGTTAAGGTTCGCCGGCAGCGTATCAAAATTGCGTTAAGATGGGTTGCCTGTACGGACGGCGTCAAGTTTCATATCAATTAATTTTTGCAGCTGTTGCAAACAAAAAAGAAAATGCGCTTAAAACGAACTTTACAGTTCGCCAGAGCGCATTCTTTTGCAGAAGCTGTTTTACAGCCTTCCGATAATGAATCAAAAGGGAAATGACGGCAGTTTCTTGTAGCCGGCAGGAATTTAAGAATATATTAAGTCCATAAACTGTTTCATGGAGTCTGTTATATATTTGTTCTTATGATAGATAACTTTAAATTTTCTTTTGAATTCGATGCCTTTGACCTGCCTTTCACAAAGCGAGCCGGATTTCACCTCATTTACAACTGCACGCCTTGAGATTACGGAAACACCCAATCCCGCCGCAACAGCATTTTTTATGGTATCTGCATTATTGCATGTCCAGGTAACTTTCCAGCTTAGATTGTTTTCCGTCATCCTGTCTTCGAATGTTTTACGGGTACCGCTCCCCTTTTCACGAATGATGAAATCTTCCTGCTCCAATGCTTTCGGTTCAACAACAGGGCAGGCTGCAAAGCGATGATCCGCGGAACAAATAAGAACCAGTTCATCGTCCATAAACGGGCGGCAGCATACGTCAGGAGAGGTTATTTCCCCTTCCACAAGAGCAAGGTCAATTTTGTCCTGAATAATCAGATTCTCTATTTTGGCCGTATTATCTTCGATTACTTCTACACTTGTGAGCGGATTGGTTTTCCTGAAATCCGATACAAGCCCCGGTAATACATGAGCGCTGACCGTAACGCTTGCACCAATACGTATTGTCCCGTTTTGGCGCAGCGTTTTCATGTCATTCTCCACCTCGGAATTCATGCCGATCATGTGGCGGGCATAGCCCGACAGTTTCTGCCCGGCCTGTGTGAGGTACAGCTTTCTGGACAGCCGTTCAAAAAGCCGTACTCTCCATAGTGGGCCTCCAATTCCGCAATCGCCTGGCTGACTGCGGACTGCGACATAAAAAGCATTTCAGCCGCTGCCGTCATATTCATCGTGTCACATACCGTCACAAAAATTTTATAATGTCTGAGTGTCATATAACCCTCTTACTATAAGTTATTTATAATCATATCAATAAGATAATAATATTTTACTTATCCAATGTCAAGGCGTATGATAGACAGCAAAAGGAGTAGATGATATGAAGAAACTCACAAACAAGCTGCCCGGCATCGCACTTGCGGCAATGATTGCAGTCCCTGCATGGTTCATCGGCAAAATAATTCCCGTCGTCGGAAGCCCGGTATTGGGGATTCTGTTCGGTATGCTTCTGGCGTTCTGGAAAAGGCCGCAGCTGCTGAACGACGGCATCAGTTACACCTCAAAGAAGCTCTTACAGTATTCCATTATTCTGTTGGGCTTTGACATGAATCTGTTCAATGTATTTAAAGTTGGGAAACAAACGCTGGTATTAATGGCTTTCACCTTAACGGCAGCATTTCTGACAGCCTACGCCGCGGGAAAGCTGTTAAAGATAGACGGCAATACCAAGACCTTAATCGGGGTGGGCTCGGCGATCTGCGGAGGCTCGGCCATTGCGGCGACTGCGCCCGTAATTCACGCGGATGACGATGAAGTGGCCCGTTCCATTTCAACCATATTTCTCTTCAATGTAGCTGCCGCCTTCCTTTTCCCTTTACTGGGACATGCTCTCGGCATGGGTGACCAAAGCTTTGGCCTTTGGGCGGGCACTGCTGTAAATGACACTTCCTCGGTTGTGGCGGCGGGCTACACATTCAGCAGTGCGGCGGGAAACCTCGCTGTTATTGTAAAACTGACCAGAACGCTCATGATCGTTCCGGTCACGCTTGTTCTTGCGCTCTATACAAGCAAAAAGGAGGCCGGTACAAAAAAAGGCAGCTACAATATCGCAAAGATTTTCCCCTGGTTTGTACTGGGGTTTGTTGCCGCATCGGTAATCAATACGTTCATTGCCCTGCCTTCCGGCATGAGCACCCTTTTATCACAAACCGGGAAATTTGTCATTGTTATGGCAATGGCGGCAATCGGCCTGAACACGAATCTTGTGAAACTGGTAAAAAGCGGCGGAAA
Organism: Bacillota bacterium; assembly: GCA_023397245.1. Lineage (GTDB taxonomy): Bacteria > Bacillota > Clostridia > Oscillospirales > Acutalibacteraceae > DATAML01. Next base: position 3,887 of record JAEWUH010000064.1, read on the forward strand.
GCCAATCCTGCTCGGTTTTATCTGCTGGGTGGTCCTCGCGTTTACTTCCTTGGGCGTTCAGCATTTTATACTGCATATTTGAATATTTTAATCCGAGATGGCAGGCTTCAATCTGAAAATACTTTCCTGAATTTCTTTCGGCTCCATATGTCCGTATCCAAGCAGGAGCTTATCCTGATGGTATCCTTTCTGAATACAGTGCTGCTCAACCGCGGCAATTCGGATACCGAAATCAGCGCATTTCTTTAAAACCGGTTCGTCAAAACACATATCGGGGAACTGCACGGCAAGATGCAGGCCGGCAGCGTCCCCCCACGCGCGCCATGTATCGCCGAAAGTATCTTTTAACGCCTTCAGCAGCACGTCCCTGCGCTGCCCATAGAGCCTGCGCATATTCCGGATATGCCGGTCGAATTTTCTGGTTCGCAAGAACTCCGCCAGAGCCGCCTGTTCAAACGGAGAATTCTGAACATCCGTATGTGTGCGAAGCTCGCACCAGTCCCGCTGCAGCTCCCGCGGCAGAATCACATAGCCGACACGGATTGCCGGAAAAAGGACTTTGCTGAAAGTCCCCACGTAAATAACTCGTTCAGGGTTCATGGCGTAAAGGGGCGCTACCGGTTCGCCGGTATACCGGAATTCGCTGTCATAATCGTCTTCTATGAGGTAAATCCCTTTCTCCTCTGCAAACCGGATCAGTTCCGCGCGGCGCCCCGCGGGCAGAATGCTGCCCAACGGGAACTGATGCGACGGCGTCACATACACCGCACTAACATCCGCCGTATTCTTTAAAAATTCCGGCCGGATTCCGTTTTCATCAACAGGGATCGGCTGAACCTCATATCCCGCATCAAAAAAGGTCTGCAGGATCCCTTTGTTGCAGGGGTCTTCGATCGCGATCCTGTTGCCGTGCCTGCATAACAAACCGGCAATTAAATGAAGCGCATGGGTTGCTCCCGACGTTATGAAAATATCGCCGGCATCCACCGAAAGACCCTTGCTGCGGAACAGCCATGCCGAAATCTCCGCTCGGAGTTCGGGCAGCCCCCGGGGGCCGCTGTAACCAAGCTGTGCAAGGGAAATCTCTTCCGAGGTCTTGTGCAGAATCTGCTGCCAAAGGTATTGGGGAAAATATCGGAGATCCGGTCTGCCGGTCTGAAAATCGGCGGCATACCGTTTCTCCGTTTTTTTCTGTACCGCCGGCGCCGGTTTTTGGCTTCCGGCCATGCATAAGCCTTCCGCCACCCGTGTGGGTGCTCCCTGACGGCTCAGCACAAACCCCTCCGTAATCAGCATATCGTAGGCCTCGCATACCGTATTTCTGGAAACCTTCATCTGTGCCGCCAGTTCCCGTGTAGACGGCAGCGGTTCGCCCGCCTTCATCTTCCCCGCTAAAATCTGTTCCCGGATGGACTGATACAGCTGGCGCTTCAACGGTATTTCATTTTGTTTCTGTAAACTGATACTGTACATAACTCCTCCAAACTGGACCGGTAAAATTCGGGCTTTACTGGATCTTTATTCATACCAGTCCAGCTGTTATAATTATAACATCTTTTCTTGATCCTGTATCATTTTTGTTTAAAGGAGTCATTGGATTGAAGCAGGCAAAGGGAATGTTATTTTTACTCGGAGCTTTTACGCTGGCCGGTACTGCCGTGATTGCGGCGCGCTTTGTCACCGGAAAACTGGGAACTTTTACGATAACCGCCGTAAGTTTGTTTTTTGCGCTTCTCTGTCTGATTCCATTCTCGGCAGGAGAAATCAAAAGGTCGATCCCGCAGATGTCTTTTTTCAGTTGGGTTACTATCTTTATACAGGCACTGTTCGGAATCTTCCTCTACCGCATGTTTCTTCTGATCGGCTTGCTGCACACAAGCTCCGTAGAAGCAGGCATCCTTACCGGCGCCACACCGGCGGTCACGGCGATTCTGGCAAAGGTTCTGCTGAAAGAAACCATGGGCCGAAAAAAATGGCTCGGAATTTTCTGTACGGTAGGCGGAGTCGTTCTGGTGCAGGGTTTGTTTATGTCTGAGAATAAATTTGTATGGGAGCATTTCATCGGAAATATCCTTGTTCTCTGCGCTTCCGTATGCGAGTCCCTGTTTAATACGTGTTCCCGTATTGCCGCGGTAAAAGCGCAGCTCAACGGCAGAGGTGAGATTCATCCAATGGTACAGACCACGCTGGTTTCTGCCGTCGCTCTGTTTCTCTGCGTCATTCCCGCGCTGCTGGAAAGGCCGGTTCAGCTGCTTTCCGCGCTTGGGCCGCAACAATGGCTTGCGCTGCTCTGGTATGGCGTATTTATCACCGCGCTGGCATTTATATTTTGGTATGAGGGAATCAAGCGCTGCCACGCTTCCACTGCCGCAGCCTTTTCCGGGATGGTACCCTTTACATCGCTGGTCCTGTCGGTTTTGCTGCTGGGCGAACCAGCGCGCTGGCATCAATGGGCAGGCGGGCTTCTGATCATTCTTGGTATGGTTCTGATCGGATACCGCAGGCCCCAAACCGGTAAAGAACCTGCCGGCTCGGAATCATAATTGATTTTTTAATAAAAAGCTCTTGACAAATACAAAGTCTGAGAATAAAATGTAACAAATAAAACAAACCGTTGAACAAGAGAAGTAAGTAAAACCGATTGCAATCCAGAGAGCTGCTACCCGGTGCGAATGCAGCGGCATAGATTTTACCGAATGGACTTGTGAGGGCAATCCGAAATTCAGGAATGAAAACTAGGCGTTGACGGGAACCCTGTCCGTTATCAGTGGGGTACATATGTTAGTATGTAAAATGAGCGGGTGAATTTTCACCAATTTGGGTGGTATCGCAGAAGCATTTTAAGCTTTTGTCCCTTTTCAGGGGCAAAGGCTTTTTTTATATTTAATTTCAAAAAGGAGTGAACCGTATGTTAAAACCATCCCTTCAGGAAGTAAGCGGTTTTCAAAACGATTACCGCGTAATTCCGGTTTGCAGGGAAATCTACGCCGACCTTGTTACCCCGATTGTGATGCTCCAGAAGCTCTCCCGGCTGAGTAAAAAATATTATCTTCTGGAAAGCATCGAAGGCGGCGAGCGATGGGGACGGTACTCTTTTTTAGGCTTTGACCCCGTAATGAATGTGACCTGCCGGAATCACAGTCTCCACATAACCGGCAGCATGACAAAAACCATTCAGACCGATAACCCCTTGGAGGAAATCCGGAAAATCCTAGCCGACTATAAATCCCCCAGCCTCCCGGATATGCCTTCGTTTACCGGCGGATTCGTCGGCTATTTCGCCTACGAAATGTTCGGATACGCCGAACCGGTGCTCCGACTAAAGGAAAGCGCGTTTCCGGAGCTTGACCTGATGCTGTTTAACAAGGTGATCGCCTACGACCATCTGAAGCAGAAAATTTCGGTCGTCGTCAATATGAAAACCTCCGACGGCGAGCAGGGCTACCGGAAAGCCGCGGAGGAAATCGAACGCATCGTCGAAATCATTACCGATTCTTCTCCCCTGCCCCATCCTCAGGCGGACGCCTGCCCGGAGTTCCGCTGCAATGTCACAAAGGAGCAGTACTGCGCCATGGTGGAAAGGACGAAGGAGTATATCCGCAACGGCGATATTTTTCAGGCCGTGATTTCCAGACGGTTCGAGGCCGATTACCGTCCCGGCCTGCTGAACGCCTACCGCGTACTGCGCACCACCAATCCTTCCCCCTATATGTTCTTTATTGAGAACAACGAAGTCCAGATTGCGGGGACTTCGCCGGAAACGCTGGTAAAGCTGACGCACGGCAGGCTTGCCACTTTCCCGGTTGCCGGAACAAGGCCGCGGGGAAAGACGGAGCAGGAGGACGAGGCGCTGGAACGCGAGCTGCTTGCGGACGAAAAGGAGCTTGCCGAGCACAATATGCTGGTGGACTTAGCCCGCAACGATATCGGCAGGATCGCGGAGTTTTGCTCGGTCAACGTGGAGGCCTATCAGGTCATCCATCGGTACTCCAAGGTAATGCACATCGCCTCCGTCGTAACCGGCGATCTGCGGCAGGATAAGGACGCCTGCGACGCGGTTGCCGCCATGCTCCCGGCGGGAACGCTCTCCGGCGCGCCGAAAATCCGGGCCTGCCAGATTATTGACGGGCTGGAGCCGCAGGCAAGGGGAATTTACGGCGGCGCAATCGGCTACCTTGATTTCTCAGGAAATATGGACGTGTGCATCGCCATCCGCATGGCGGTGAAAAAGGGCGATAAGGTCTATGTACAGGCGGGAGCCGGCATTGTTGCCGATAGCGTCCCGGAAAACGAATACGAAGAAACCGCCAACAAAGCAAAGGCGGTAATACAGGCCATTCAGGCCGCAAATGAGGTGAACGGCTGATGATTCTTCTGATCGATAATTATGACAGCTTTTCCTACAATCTTGTCCAGATGATCGGCGGTTTCCGCAAAGACATCCGCGTGGTGCGGAACGATGAGCTTACCGTGGAACAGGCCGCGCGGCTGTGCCCTTCCCACATCATCCTCTCTCCGGGGCCAGGCTTCCCAAAAGCAGCCGGTATCTGCGAAGAGCTTGTGCGGAAGCTGAAAGGCACCGTACCCATCCTCGGCGTATGCCTGGGGCATCAGGGAATCTGCGAGGCATTCGGGGGAAAGATCGTTCACGCGAAAGAGTTGATGCACGGCAAACAGAGCCATATCCGTTTACAAAACGAAAGCAAACTGTTCCGGGGTCTGCCGCCCGAAATCCCGGCCGGGCGCTATCACTCCCTGATTGCGGAACGGGAGACGCTGCCCGAAGAACTGCTCGTCATCGCCGAAGACGAAAAACACGAGATTATGGCCGTAAAGCACCGGGATTATGAAATATACGGCCTGCAGTTCCACCCTGAGTCCATTCTTACGCCGCAGGGCGCAAAAATCATACAAAACTTTTTATCTATTGGAGGGGAATCAATATGATTGCAACGGCGATTCACAGTTTAGTCAACAAGGAAGACCTGCCGTACGATACCGCGAAATCGGTCATGGATGAAATTATGGAGGGTACGGCTACAAACACGCAGATCAGTGCCTACCTGACCGCTCTGCGCATGAAGGGCGAAAGCATCGATGAGATTACCGCCAGCGCGGCCGCCATGCGCGACCACTGCACTAAATTAAACCGGGAAACCGACGTGCTCGACATCGTGGGAACCGGCGGCGACGAAGCCTATACGTTCAATATCTCCACTATTTCGGCCATCGTCGTTTCCGCGGCGAGGGTACCGGTTGCAAAGCACGGCAACCGCAGCGTTTCCAGCAAATGCGGCAGCGCCGACCTGCTGGAGGCTTTGGGCGTCCGCCTTGACCTTACAGCGGAGCAGAGTGCGCAGATTTTAAAGGAGATCGGAATCTGCTTTATGTTCGCGCCGGTTTACCACGCTTCCATGAAATACGCCGCGCCGGTTCGGCGTGAGCTCGGTGTGCGCACCATCTTCAACATTTTGGGGCCTCTGGCCAACCCCGCCGGGGCAAACCTCCACCTTTTAGGCGTTTACGATGAGGCCTTAGTGGAACCGCTTGCAAAGGTTCTGGCAAATCTCGGGGTTAAGAGGGCGATGGTGGTGCACGGGCAGGACGGACTGGATGAAATCTCCCTGTGCGGCGCAACCTCAGTGTGCGAGGTAAACGGTGGAAAGCTGAACCGCTTTGTTTTAGACCCCGTTCAGCTTGGATTTCAATACTGCAAGCCCGAAGACCTCGTTGGCGGGGACCCGCAGGAAAATGCAAAAATCGCGCGGGATATCCTTTCCGGCAAAACCGGGCCGAAGCGCGACGTTGTCCTGCTGAACTCCGCGGTTTGCCTGTATATGGGAAAGGATGGCCTACCTCTGCAGGATTGCGTAAAGCTGGCGGCGGAAGCCATCGACAGCGGCAAAGCAATGGAGCAGCTCGATCAATTTGTCCGCTTATCCCAAGAGGCAGCCCAATGATTCTGGACGACATCGCGCGGGCCACGAAAATCCGGGTGGAAAAAGCCAAAGCCCTTGTTCCTCCCGGGCAGATGAAAGAACAGGCTTTGCAATGCGGTAATAGCTCTGATTTCCGTTTTGAAAAAGCGTTGAAGAAAGACAGTATGGCTTTTATCTGCGAGGTGAAAAAAGCGTCGCCCTCCAAGGGCGTCATCGCTGAAGATTTCCCCTATCTGGCCATTGCCGAGGAGTACGAAGCAGCCGGGGCAGACGCAATCTCGGTGCTGACAGAGCCAGACTTTTTTCAGGGCAGCAACGACTATCTTTCACAGATCCGGCAAACAGTGAAAATCCCAATACTGCGCAAGGATTTTACCATTGACGAGTATCAGATTTATGAAGCAAAGGTTCTCGGCGCGGACGCGGTTCTGCTGATCTGCGCGCTGCTGGACGCGGACACCGTTAAAAGGTATCTTTCCGTCTGCGACCGGCTCGGGCTCTCCGCTCTGGTGGAATCCCACACGCGGGATGAGGCGGAATCCGCCCTGCGCGCGGGCGCAAGGGTCGTGGGCGTAAACAACCGCAACCTGAAAACCTTTGAGGTCGATCTGAACACCTGCACCGGTCTGCGCACCCTTGTACCGGAAAATATTCTGTATGTGGCGGAAAGCGGCATCCGCACGGCGCGGGATGTCGCGCTGCTCCGGCAGGAGAATGTGAACGCGGTGCTGATTGGGGAAACGCTGATGCGCAGCAAGGACAAAAAAGCGGAGCTGTGCCGCCTGAGCGGAGGAACGGTATGACGAAGGTTAAAATATGCGGTTTGACCCGCTCGGAGGATATCCTTGTGGCCAACCAATTCCATCCGGATTATATCGGATTCGTGTTTGCCAAAAGCCGCCGGCAGGTCAATGCCGCTGCCGCCCGGAAACTGAAATCTGCACTGGACGGCGGAATAAAGGCGGTCGGCGTATTTGTCGATGATGGAATTGACGTTATCGAATCTCTTATAAAAGAAAACGTCATTGACGCGGTTCAGCTCCACGGAAACGAGGATGAAGAATACATCACAAATCTTCGTGAGAAAATAAGCGTTCCGATTATCAAAGCCGTTTCCGTGCGGAGCAGTGAGCAGGTTTTGTCCGCAAGCCGCCTCCCCTGCGATTATCTTCTCTTAGACACCTACATTCCGGGCGGGCAGGGCGGCAGCGGAAAAAGCTTCGATTGGACCATCATCCCCAAGATACAAAAGCCCTACTTTTTAGCCGGCGGGCTGGACTGCCGAAATGTCGCGGATGCCATCAAAATGCTGCATCCGTATGGCGCAGATGTGAGCAGCGGCGTGGAAACCGGCGGACTGAAGGACAACGGCAAGATGGCAGAATTTATCAGTAAAGTCAGGAGTGTGATTTAAATGACAGACGGACGATATGGGAAATACGGCGGGCAATACATTCCCGAAACCCTGATGAACGCGGTGCTCGAGCTGGAAGAAGCGTATACGCATTATAAAGACGACCCGGATTTTAAACGGGAGCTGAAGGATTTGCTTGCAAATTACGCCGGGCGCCCCTCGATGCTGTATTACGCGGAGAAAATGACGAAGGATTTGGGCGGCGCAAAAATTTACCTGAAGCGCGAGGATCTGAACCACACCGGGTCCCATAAAATCAACAACGTACTTGGGCAGGTGCTTCTTGCGAAAAAGATGGGTAAAACCAGAGTGATTGCCGAAACCGGCGCGGGACAGCACGGTGTTGCCACCGCAACGGTCGCCGCGCTGATGGACATGGAGTGTGAAATCTTCATGGGCAAGGAGGATACCGACCGCCAGGCGCTGAACGTTTTCCGTATGGAACTGCTGGGCGCAAAGGTGCACGTGGTAACAAGCGGCACACAGACCTTAAAAGACGCGGTGAACGAAACCATGCGGGAGTGGACCTCCCGCATTTCGGATACCCATTATGTGCTGGGCTCGGTCATGGGGCCCCACCCCTTCCCTATGATTGTCCGTGATTTTCAGAAGATCATCGGCGAAGAAGTAAAGCAGCAGCTCATGGAGCGGGAAGGCCGGCTGCCGAGCGCCGTTCTTGCCTGCGTCGGCGGCGGGAGCAACGCAATGGGCCTGTTCTATGATTTTATAAACAATACAGAGGTAAAGCTGATCGGCTGCGAAGCCGCCGGGCACGGCGTGGACACGGACAAAAACGCGGCGACCATCGCGAATGGGAGCATTGGAATTTTCCACGGCATGAAATCCTATTTCTGTCAGGATGAATACGGTCAGATTGCGCCGGTCTATTCGATCTCCGCGGGACTGGACTACCCGGGAATCGGCCCGGAGCACGCCTTTCTGAACGACACCGGACGCGCCCAATATGTGCCGGTTACCGATACGGAAGCGGTCGACGCGTTTGAATATCTTTCCAGAACCGAAGGCATCATACCCGCAATCGAAAGCGCCCACGCCGTGGCTTACGCACGAAAGCTGGCGCAAAAAATGAGCCGGGATGATATTATTGTCATAAACCTTTCCGGCAGGGGCGATAAAGATGTCGCGGCAATCGCACGTTACAGAGGGGTGAATCTTCATGAATAAAATAAAGGATGCGTTTTCTCACGGCAAGGCGTTTATCGGGTTCCTTACCGCGGGTGACCCCACGCTGGAAACCACCGAACGTCTGATTCCGGCAATAGCGCAGGCCGGCGCGGATTTAATTGAAATCGGGATCCCCTTTTCCGACCCGGTGGCGGAGGGTCCCACCATACAGGAGGCTGACCGGCGCGCGCTGGAATCCGGCGCGACGACCGACCGGATTTTTGAAATGGTGAAGCGGGTAACAGAATCCGTAACGGTTCCGCTGGTATTCATGACCTATATCAACCCGATTTTTACCTACGGCGCGGAGCGCTTTGTAAAAGAATGCAAAAGCTGCGGCATTTCCGGGCTGATTGTACCCGACCTGCCGTTTGAGGAAAAAGAAGAGCTGCTGCCCATATGCAGAGAATGCGGCGTCACGCTGATTTCCATGATCGCCCCCACCTCGCACGAGCGTATCGCAAGAATCGCGGGGCAGGCGGAAGGCTTTGTGTACTGTGTATCCTCCCTTGGGGTAACCGGTGTGCGCAGCAGAATCACGACGGATATCGGGGATATGGTCGCGCTGGTAAAAAGTGCCGCCGATATTCCCTGCGCGGTCGGCTTCGGCATCTCCACGCCGGAACAGGCGCGGGCCATCGCCGGCAAGGCGGACGGCGTGATTGTGGGAAGCGCGATCGTGAAAATCATCGCGCAGTACGGAACTGACAGCGCTGCGCCGGTCACTGAATATGTAAAATCCATGAAGCAGGCAATCACGGAATTGTAACAGTTTATTCTTAAATTCTGCTTGAACTTTTCCCGTTAAATTGATAAACTTTTGTTGTGCCTTTGTATCTGTCCGTCCTTTACGGTACGAAAAGAATGAAATTTTTCGTTGCCATACGGTGAAAATCGGTTTACAATAACAGACAGAGCATATTAAGGAGAAATAGGTGAAAATAATGGACGATGAATTTATTACATTTACAATCGGCAAGCAAAAGACGATCGCATTAATTGCCCACGATGGCAAAAAGCAGGAATTGATCGAGTGGTGCGCGGAAAATCAGGAAGTTCTGAGGAATCATTTCCTGTGCGGAACCGGAACCACGGCAAGGCTTGTGGCGGAAAAAACCGGGCTGCCGGTAAAAGGCTACAACAGCGGCCCTCTGGGCGGCGACCAGCAGATTGGCGCCAAGATTGTAGAGGGCAATATCAATTTTGTCATATTCTTTTCCGACCCGCTGGAGGCGCAGCCGCATGACCCCGACGTTAAGGCCCTGCTGAGAATTGCGCAGGTCTACGATATTCCCATTGCCAACAATAAAGCAACCGCCGATTTTATGATACACTCCACGCTGATGAATCAGGAATACGAACATAAAGTAATTAATTTCCGGCAAAAAGTTATTGACCGGGCAAACGATAAAAGTCAATTCATGAAGTAAGGAAGTAAATATTTATGATGAACGTAAAAGTACTGATTGACAGCGTAGAAAAAGTGAAGAATTTTTCTGCCGTTGTCACAAAAGAGGATGTGGAATGCGAGCTGGTCGAAGGCGTCCATATCATCGACGCGAAATCCATCATGGGAATTTTCAGCCTTGACCTGACAAAGCCGCTTCGGCTCATGATCCATTCCGATGATACGGAAATACTGAACCATTTAAAGGATTTTATCATCGAATGAGGTTGGCGCGGTTGACTTGAGACTTTAGAAGGCGCGGCAGGAGGATAAATTCTCCTGCCGCGCCTTCTGCCTGTGCGAAGCCGTTATTTCCAGCCTTTTTCGCGGGCTGTGGCTTCATCACGGATTTCATTGCGCATTCCTTTCAGTGCGTCCTCGCGGCGTTCGTTTTTTTCCTTGAGGTTTTCCCTCATCGTATCGTCGGAGGTTTCTTCCATCATTTCATCCGCCCTGCGCATATTCTGAACCGTGTGGTTGATATTCTCCTGAATACGCTCCACATTATCGCGGCGGTCATCCGGTTTTGCCTGCATCTTTTTTCTCCTTTTCTCAGGGAACCACTGAATAAGTCCGATGCTTATCTTGATTTGATCAGCGCTGCCCCAGCTTAGTCGGTAAATTAAAAATCATTGGATAAATTTAGACTTTCGGTTTTACAAGCAGAGTCTGACTGGTGCTGATTTTATTATTTTGAAACACGCCCAAAATATAAATAGAAAATGATGCCAAAATAATTTACCGAAAAGACAAGGTGCCTGTTTGAGGTGCCTTGCCTTTTTTGTTATCTGCTGCATTTTGTAAGGTACGCAGCTTAATGCAGATATAAGAACCGTTTTTGCAGGCAAACAACACGTGCCATAAAGGAGGCACAAATTGTTAGTGATTGTTTTTGACCGTTTTTAATAATCCCCAATCAAATATTAGTCATTTAAGGTTGCGTTCAGTCACATAATTAAGGCGCATTTTAAAATATCATTACTTATTGATAAAAAGTGATATCAATTAAGAATATTTTTATAAATTATTGACATTATAAATATTTTATGATACTATACGGTTGTGTCATAGATAATCATAAACAATCATAATAAATCATAAACTGGAAAGTAGATGAAGGTTTTGTTTGAGGAAGAACGGCTGCACAGGGTCGCGGAATATGTGCAAAGCAAATCGCGCGCTTCCGTTGCGGAATTGTGCAATTTATTCCAGATATCGGAATCCACCGCGCGCCGGGATCTGAGGGAGCTTGAGAACCGCGGAATACTGAAAAGATCGCACGGCGGAGCCCTTTATCTTCAGGCAGTCAGCTTTGAGCCTACCTTCAGCGAAAAAGAAGACAAATACAAAGCCGAAAAGGAATGCATCGCTAAAAAGGCTGCCGAGCTGATTGAGGACGGCGACACCCTGATTATCGATTCCGGTACGACCACGCAATACCTGGGAGCCGAGCTCTCCCGATTCAGGGATATCACCGTTGTAACGAATTCCATCAACCTGATTCAGAGGCTCTCCGCTTTTCCAAACATCAACATCGTTTCAACCGGCGGGGCGCTCCGGGCAAACACCATGGCGCTTGCCGGGCCGATGGCGGAAGCGTCTTTGGAGCGGATCCGCGTGGACAAGGCGTTTATCGGCACCAATGGGCTGAATATGGAAGCCGGCCTGACTACACCGAATATTATAGAAGCTTCCATCAAGCAGAAAATGATCGGCGTTTCCGACCAGGTTTATATTATGGCGGACCATTCAAAAATCGGACGGGTTTCTTTTGCAAAATTCGGGAATATTACAGATATCAACGCGTGCATCACCGGAGACGCCATCTCCAAGGAGCTTAAAGCGGAACTGGAGCGGAACAGTGTCAAACTGTATCTGGTAAATACGGACTCTTAAACTTCTAAAGGCTGTTTTGTATGATATTTATAATTCGGAGGTAAGATATGCGCGGAAAAGTGATCGCGGTTACGCTCAATCCGTCCATTGATAAAACGATAACCATTGAGCACCTTGTCCCCTACGGTCTGAACCGTGTCGTAAGCACAAGAACCGACCCGGGCGGAAAAGGGATCAACGTGGCAAAGGTATTAAAAAACTTCGGGGCCGACGTGACGGTGACCGGCCTGATTGCAGGCAGCCAGGGAAAGCTTCTGCTGGATTACCTGCAGAACGCCGATATCCCGGCCGATTTCTTAAAGAATCCCGGTGAAACCCGCACAAATCTGAAGATTTTTGACCAGAGCGTAAATAAAACAACGGAAATCAATGAAACCGGCTTTCATGTAACCCCCGATGTGCTTGACTCCTTCCGGCAAAAATTTAAAAAGGCCGTCAAGGAAACCGACATTGTAGTTTTAAGCGGCAGTCTCCCCCCCGGTGTACCGGAGGATTTTTACGCGGAATGCATTCATACGGCAAAAAATCAGGGCGTAAAATGTGTGCTTGACGCGGACGCCGGCGCGCTTGCCCAGGGAGTAAAAGCCGTTCCGTTTGCGGTGAAGCCCAATCTTCACGAACTGGAACTGTTGAACGGCCAAACATTTTCCAGCCGGAATGAAATTGCAAAAGCGGCCGGAAAGCTCATTGAAACGGGAATTCAGATC
>JAEWUH010000144.1 GCA_023397245.1 Bacillota bacterium
GGTAAAGGGATTCGCAGCCGCCAGCAGCAGATAAGCCATATATGGCACAAGAGACAGAGCAAACGGTTTTTTTATGCTTTTCCCGGATATCTCATGTATGGAAGCGAGCGTATAGAGCTGCCACGTGACGCTTACCAGCGGGGAAGTTATAATATGCAGATAATAACTGGCCGCAGCAAGTTCCGGCAATGCGTTGAAATGGTTAAACTCCAGCGGCAGGCACAGGGCATTGGCAAGTATGGTAAGCGCGGTTGCAAAAAAAGCAAACCGGAAAATTCGGTTTTTCAAGGTATTCACCGTATTTGATCCATAGGAGTAAACCCATATAATACACAGAAAAACGGCGGAAATCATCTCTGCTTCAAAGTGCCAGCCCACGTCATCACCACACATCATAATGTATTTTCAGCACGAAGAATGTCTGTATTATCGCTATGATAGCACATTAAAAGAATAAAGTATAGCCGCTCCGTTACGATTTAGCAGCGTCTACAAAAGATTGAATTATATTTTGTTCATCCTTATCTTTCTGCCATAAATATTCTGGATGCCACTGGACGGCAAGAAGATACCGGCTTTCCGGCCGATAGACACACTCCGCCAGCCCTTCCTGCGACTTCGCGCCGCATTTCAGCGAGGGTGCCAGCTCACGCACCGCCTGGTGGTGCATGCTGTTTACCGTGAGCTTTTCCTTTCCGGTAATCCGGTAAAGCGGACTTGCGCGGTCAACGGTTACGGTGTGCACCGCAACCGTAAAGGGCGGGTTCTGACTGTGGGCGATTTCCCCCGGCGCCTGCGCAGGAATATCCTGATACAGGCTGCCGCCGAGCGCCACATTGATCAGCTGGATTCCCCGGCAAATTCCGAAAACCGGTTTGTCAAGCCGTATCGCCTCCTGAAGGAGCGCAATCTCAAACCGGTCGCGCTTTTCGTCGATCACACCGCAGAACCGCAGGGTTTCCTCCCCGAAGAGGGAGGGGTGGACGTCCGGCCCGCCGGTAAACAGAAAGCCGTCGCACAGAGACGCAAGCGCGGGAACGTCTTCCGTACCGTCCGGCAGCGGAAGAACGAGCGGCAGCGCGCCCGCGCAGAACAGCGCTTCCATATAATTCTGGCGCATACATAATTTTTGCTGTTCAAAATCAAACTGCGGAGTCAGCCCGATCAGCGGTTTTTTCATTGAAAAGCCTCCTGCAATACCCAAAACTTGAAAATTATTTTATCACATTTTAACCGTAAAGTCAGCCCCAAAAGAAGTGCGGTGCATAATTTGGACGCGAAGGCGTAAAATATTGCCACACGGAGGTGGATACATGAATAAGAAAAATATTATCGCGCTGTCCGTTCTGATCGTTCTGGTTCTGGCGCTCGGGAGTACCACCGTACTGGGATACCGCTCCGCAAACCAGTACCGGACCGAGCTGGACTATAACTACAAGCGCGCGCTCAGCGACCTGAACGGCTGCGTGGACAACATTGAAACCACGCTGAACAAGGCGGTGTACGCCAATACCGCAACTCAGCAGAACGGCCTTGCCGCAAAGCTGATGCGGGAAACCAGCAAGGCGAAGGCCGCCATCGCGGTGCTGCCGGTTACCGGCAATTCGCTGGACAAGGTCAGCAAATTCATAACGCAGGTCGGCGATTTCGCCATGTCGCTTTCCGCCAAGGTCTCCGCCAAACAGAAAATCACGGATGAAGAATATAAAATGATGCAGCAGCTTGAAAAATACGCGAAAACGCTGAAAACCAGCCTGCAGGGAATACAGCCGAATCTGGAAACCGCGCAGATGACGGCCGCCGTGGAAAAGACCGCCGACGATTTCACGGACTTCCCCTCGCTGATTTACGACGGGCCGTTTTCCGACCATATCGGCCGTGAAAAGCCCAAGCTGATTGAAGGCAAGGCCTCCATTCCGCAGGGCAACGCGCAGAACATCGCGGCGGAATTCCTTGGCCTGACACAGGACAAGCTGACTCACACGCAGGATACGGCGGGCGGGCTGCCCACCTATAATTTTACCGCGGTCAACGGCAGCATCCGCATATCCGTTACAAAATCCGGCGGCTATGTCTGCACGATGCAGGACACGCGCGATGTGACCGCGGAAAACCTCACCTATGAGGATGCCTCTAAAAAGGCGCGCGCTTTCCTCAGCGCAAGGGATATCCCGAATATGCGGGAGAGCTACTACGTGATCAACGACGGCATATGTACCATAAACTATGCTTACCGGCAGGACAATGTGATCTGTTACCCGGACCTCATCAAGGTTTCCGTCGCGCTGGACAACGGCAGCGTTGTCGGTTTTAACGCGACCGGGTACGTGATGAACCACACCAAGCGCAGCCTTGAAACGAAAATCTCCGCCGATACGGCACAAAAATCCGTCAGCCCGAACCTGAAGGTAGTGAAACGGGACCTGGCCCTGATTCCCACCCCGGGACTGAAAGAAATTCTCTGCTATGAATTCCTGTGCACCGGCAAAAACAATGAGCGCGTTCTGGTTTATATCAACGCGGCCACCGGCTACGAGGAGCAGATTTTCATTCTGCAGATTTCGGACAATGGCGTACTGACAAAATAAATTGATCCATGCTTAAGCAAGCCAATTTTAGCGCCTGCGATATCTGTCCCCGGTGAACCCGGGGGCAGATTTTTTGTTGCTTTGGAATCAATTTAGATTATCGTATTGACTTCCATGAAAATAACCATAATATATAGATATAGGTGTTGTATTTTCACGGTGAATTCTGCAAACATAAGCCTGTCTGTCCCCAACTCTGTTTCTATACTTTGAAAGGAAAGGTGTTCCCATGGAGGATAAAACACAAAGCAATAAAATTATTTTTTATTTTACGGTTCCAATCATTATGCTGATCGCCGTATGCAGCGGAATCGGAGTAGCCAGCCCCGCTTCCATCTATTCAAAGGAAACATCCGACTGGCTGCTGCAGTGCATCGGGCAGGATTATTCCAATCTCTTTTGCACCCTGCCCGTCCTCCTTGTTTCCGCGTTTTTTGTCCGGAAGGGCAGCAGAATCGCAAAAATCATATGGGCCGGCGCTATTATCACGAATATTTATTCCTTTATCCTTTACTGCTTCTGCGTTCATTTCAATTTCCTGTTCTATTTCTACTGTATTGTACTGGGCCTGTCGTTATATGCGCTGATTTATTTCGGCATCAAAAACTCCAACGAGAATTTCAAAGGCTGGTTTTCCGAATCAACCCGGACAAAGCCGCTGGGCATCTTCTTACTGGTGATCACGGCTCTGTTCTATTTTACGTGGCTCTCGCAGTCCCTGCCGGCTGTTCTGACGAATACGGTGCCAAAGGCGATTGAAGCCGACGCATTATTTACCAACCCGGTTTATGTCCTTGACTTTTCGTTTTACCTGCCGCTTATTGTACTTTCTGCGGTAATGCTGCTGAAAAGGAAAAGTACCGGATACTTTCTCGCTCCGATGATGCTCGTTTTCGCGATCATCACCAATATCAATATTATCAGCCTTACGGTGGTCACCATGCTCCATACGTCGTCGGACAGCATACCGATGATTGTTATTTTCTCCGTTTTTACCGTGGTCTGCGTTCTGTTTTTGGTTTTGTTTTTGCGGAACATAAAACCGGATTGACTGATTGCTTTACATAGGATTCCCCGAATCGTCCATAAACGGGTCAGTCAATTTGGAATAGCCTGGTTCTTGGCGTTAACTAAAACTTTATAAAGAGTGATAAAAAATGAAATCGATTCATAGAATCTGGGTTATTGTCAGCTGGATTATCCTTTTGGCAGGACTTTTTGCCTTTGACTGGGGAGCTTGTCTGCTTGCTAACCGCAGTGACCGGACTGGCTGTATATTATACGCGGGTATCGCCATTGCACTGTGGATTATCGCCAATCAAATTCAAAGCATGAAATGCCGCTGTCCATATTGCAGAGGAAAAAGGACAAAATTCAGATATCATTCGAAGGATTCACAGTATTTATGCCCTGACTGTCACAAGCTCATTATCTATAAATAGCGTATAATTCCCAACATACAGCAGAAGGCTCTCCTTCCGCGAAAGCGAAAGGAGAGCCTTCTTGATTCTTGATAAAATTTATTTCTTGCCGAGCAGCTTAACAAGCACTGCCTTCTGCGCGTGCAGGCGGTTTTCGGCTTCGTCGAAAATCTCCTTGGAGTGCTTTTCGAATACCTCCGCGGTAATTTCCTCGCCGCGGTGAGCGGGCAGGCAGTGCTGCACCATCGCGTCCTTTTTGGCAACCGCCAGGAGCTCGTCGTTGATCTGGAAGCCCTTGAAGGCTTCGCGGCGCTCCTGCGCCTCTTTCTCCTGACCCATGGAGGCCCACACGTCGGTAATCACCACGTCGGCGCCCTTTGCGGCTTCCTTGGGGTCTGTGGTAATGCTGAACGCCGGATGCGCTACGGCAAAATCAAGCACCGCCGCGCTCGGCCTGTAGCTGGAGGGGCAGGCGACCGCAACTTCCATCTTCATTTTAAGGCAGGCAACGATCAGGGAATTCATCATATTGTTGCCGTCACCGATAAAGCACATTTTCAGCCCGTCAAGGCTTCCCTTGTATTCCCTTATGGTCATGAGGTCCGCCAGCACCTGGCAGGGATGGGCGAAATCCGTAAGGCCGTTGATGATCGGAATGGAGCCGTTTTGGGCGAGCGCTTCCACCTCCGACTGCTTAAAGGTACGGATCATGATGCCGTCCAGATAACGGGAGAGCACGCGGGCGGTGTCCTGAACCGGCTCACCGCGCCCGATCTGCAGATCGTTGACGGAAAGGAAGATCGGCAGGCCGCCCAGCTGGTACATACCGACCTCAAAGGATACGCGGGTCCGGGTGGATGCCTTTTCAAAAATCATTCCCAGTGTTTTGCCCGCCAACACGCGGTGTTCAATGCCGTGTTTTTGCTCGTACTTGAGCTGGTCGGCAAGGTTCAGAACTTCGATAATGTCTTCGCTTGTCAGATCAAGCATTTTAAGCAGATGTTTCATGGTTGCCCTCCTAAATTAAAATGTGTTTTCCGGTCTATAAAATGGATTTCCCTCTGTGTTTTGGGAACTGAGTTTATTTATTTAGAACGCGTTCCAGAATCGCAAGCCCTTTCTCCATTTCCTCATAGGTAACGGTAAGCGGCGGCAGGAATCGCAGCATGTTTTTTGCGGTCAGGACAAGCAGCCCTTGTTTGGCGCAGTTCACGGCAACTTCCTTCGCGTTATCTTTTTTCAGCTTTGCGCCGAGCATCATGCCCATGCCGCGCACCTGCTCTACCTGTTCCATGGCCAGCAGTTTGTTTTTCAGGTATTCGCCCTTTGCCTGAACGCCCGCAAGGAAGCCGTCCTCCTTTATGCGCTCCAGCACCGCCAGCGCGCCCGCGCACACGACCGGGTTGCCGCCAAAGGTGCTGCCGTGCATTCCGGCGCTCAGCACACCGCCGAGCCGTTCCGTGCAGAGGCACGCGCCCACCGGCAGGCCGCCGGCAAGGCCCTTGGCGCTGGTAATCACATCCGGCATAATATCGTAATTCTGGTAGCAGTAGAGTGCACCGGTACGTCCCACGCCGGTCTGTACTTCGTCTACCATCAGCAGGATATCGCGCTTCTTGCAGAAATCGCTCAGCTCCTTTACGAAGTCCGCCTGCACCGGAAGCACGCCGCCCTCGCCCTGAATCAGTTCGATCAGCACCGCGCAGGTGTTCTTGGTAACGCACTGCTTTACGCTTTCCATATCCGGTTCCGCGTAAGAGAAGCCCTCGGTAAAGGGGGTAAAGAATTTATGGAAACCGTCCTGCCCTGTAGCGGCCAAAGTCGTCACGGTGCGGCCGTGGAACGAATTCTGCAGGGTAACAATCTGATTATGGCTTTCGCCGTAAGTCTCCGTTCCATACTTTCTGGCAATCTTGACGGCGCATTCGTTTGCTTCCGCGCCCGAATTGCAGAAAAACACCTTGGAAAAGCCGGTCATTCCGCAGAGCATTTCGGCGAAGCGGGTCTGTACGGGATTATAGTACAGATTGGATGTATGCTGCAAAGTCGCCGCCTGTTCGGAAACGGCCTTTACCCATCGGTCATCGCAGTATCCAAGCGAATTTACGCCGATTCCGCTGCCGAAATCGATGTATTCCTTCCCCTCGCAGTCTTTGGCTGTGGCTCCCTTGCCGGAAACCAACGCCACATCAAACCGCGCATAGGAGGGCATGATGTTTTCTTCAAGCTGGTCTTTCACTTCGTCAAAGGTCATTCTTCTCACCCCGTTTTTAATATAGTAAATCTCACTGTCACCCGGTATTCTTTGTTCTCAGACCGGGCAAGCTTCGTTTCGCTGCGGCGGGACAATCTCTCTGTCGACTGCGGTCGACATCTCCCTTTAACAAGGGAGTAAGGAGAAGCAAGGAGTATGCTTAATGGAACAGCGTGCCGCTGCCTTCATCGGAAAACAGTTCCACCAGAATGGAGTGCGTCGTCCTGCCGTCGATGATGGTTGCGTCGCCCACTCCGCGGCGAACCGCTTCTACACAGCAGTCGATTTTCGGGATCATGCCGCCGCTGATGATGCCCTGATTCTGGAGTCTGGGGACATCGCTGACGTTGACCTCGGGAATCAGCGTATCCTCGTCGTCCTTGTCGCGCAGGAGTCCGCGCACGTCGGTCATCAGGATCAACTTTTCCGCTCCGAGCTGGGCGGCGATACGCGCCGCCGCGACATCCGCGTTGATGTTGTAGACCTCCCCGTTTTCGCCGCCCGCGACTGTTGCGATGATGGGAACATAGCCGCTCTGCGACGCCTTGGAGATGATCTCCGTATTGACTTCCGTAATTTCACCGACAAAGCCCAAATCCGCGCCGTTCTCCAGTTTTTTTGCTTTCAGCAGGCCGCCGTCCAGACCGCAGAGGCCGATTGCGCGGCCGCTGTGCTGTTCCAGAAGCTGAACCAAATCCTTGTTGACCTTTCCGGCCAGAACCATCTGCACAATATTGACGGTTTCCGCATCGGTGACGCGCAGGCCGTCGATAAATTTGCTTTCCTTGCCGATCTTTTTCAGCATATCACTGATTTCCGGCCCGCCGCCGTGCACCAGCACAACGTGGATGCCCACCATCTGCATGAGGACAATGTCGCTCATGACGGCGTCTTTCAAATCGGCGTTTATCATGGCGTTGCCGCCGTATTTTACAACAATGGTCTTTCCCGCGTGCTTCTGTATGTACGGCAGCGCCTGTACAAGCACTTTTGCCCTGTCGCTATTGCTGATATTCACGCTGTCACTTCCCGTAATATAATGAAAATCTCTCTGTTATCTGCACCGTCTGGATTCGTTTCGCTGCGGCGAGACAATCTCTCTGTCGACTGCGGTCGACATCTCCCTTTATCAAGGGAGACAAAGAAAGTAAAATCACCCTCATTACCCCTTAGCCTCTCCTGTTAAGGAGAGGGGGACCGCCGCGCGGTGGAGAGATTATCTCCCGGTCTGAGGGCAAAGGAATTACGTTCTGTAATCTCCATTAATTTTTACATAATCATAAGTCAGGTCGCAGCCGAAGGCGGTGGCTTCAAAGGTTCCGTCGTGCAGCTTCACGTCGATCGTGATTTCATCCTGCGTTAAAACGTCCTTTGCGGTTTCCTCGCTGAATTCAATCCCCGCGCCGTTCCTGCAGACCTCAACGCGTCCCGCTTTGGATTCGAACGCCACGTCAACTTGATTGATATCCGTTTGAGCCTTTGCGTAGCCGATGGCGCACAGTACGCGCCCCCAGTTTGCGTCCGCGCCGAACATCGCTGCTTTCAGCAGGCTGGAGCAGATCACGCTCTTGGAGATCAAAACCGCGTCCGCGTAAGTTTTTGCGCCGGTCACCCTGCAGATGAGCAGCTTGGTAGCTCCCTCGCCGTCCTTCGCGACTTTCTTTGCCAGCGTGGTGGCAAGTTCGGTCAGCCCGGCAACAAAGGCTTTATAATCCTCCGTGCCCTCCCTGATCTCCGTGTTCCCCGCAAGGCCGTTTGCCATGATTGCCGTCATGTCGTTGGTGGAGGTATCCCCGTCGATGCTCACCATGTTGAAGCTGACGTTCACCGCTTCGCGCAGGGCGGAATCCAGCGCCTTTGCGGAGATTGCCGCGTCGGTAGTCAAAAAACAGAGCATGGTCGCCATATTGGGGTGGATCATGCCGGAGCCCTTCGCGATGCCGCCGATATGAACGGCCTTTCCGCCAATGGTAAGCTCTATCGCGATGTTTTTGACCTCTGTGTCCGTGGTCATAATCGCCTTTGCCGCATCCTCCGAGCCGCTTTCGGACAGCGCTTTTGCAAGGGCAGGCACCGTTTTCTGAATCGGCTCAATGGGTAGTATCTGGCCGATGACGCCCGTGGAAGCTACGATCACATCACTCGGCTTGATCCCGAGCTCCTTCGCCGCGGCCTCGCACATCAGCCACGCCTTTTCCTCGCCGTCGGCGTTGCAGGTGTTGGCGTTGCCGCTGTTACAGATTACCGCCTGTGCAATTCCGTCGGATATATTTTTACGCGTCACCTGAATCGGCGCGCCCTTTACCAGGTTCTGTGTGTAAACCGCGGCGGCCGAACACGGTACGTTGGAATAAATCAGCGCAAGGTCGGGCTTGCTTTTATTTTTCCGAATCCCGCAATACATTCCGGATGCGGAAAAGCCTTTTGCGGCCGTAACGCCGCCCTCTGTAAATTTCATAATAACGATCTCCTTATTCCAAAAAGGTACTGCTGGTAACTAACTTTTCCTGAAATAATAATTTGGTTCGCTGCGGCAAGGGAATCTCTCTGTCATCTGCGGATGACATCTCCCTTTAGCAAGGGAGGCAAAGAAAGGACGTGGTTACTTTACTTCTTTGCCTCCCCTGATAAGGGGAGGGGGACCGCGTTAGCGGTGGAGAGATTTAAAACGCTGGCGGGAACAGCTTTAATCCTGCGGTTTCCTCCAGACCGAATGCAAGGTTCATATTCTGGATGGCCTGACCGGCGGCTCCCTTGACCATGTTGTCAATCGCCGAAATCGCCACAAACGTATTGGTTCTTGTATCGATGTGAAGCGAAATATCACAAAAATTGGAGTACCATACATTTTTGATGTCCGCTTCCCTGCCCTGCGGCAGCAGGCGGACAAAATATTCGTCGTCGTATTGCGCGTGATAGACGTTTAAAATCTGTTCCATCGTTACGCCGTCCTTGAGCCTTGCGTAACAGGTTGCGAGAATGCCACGGTTCACCGGGAGAAGATGCGGAACAAACGTAAGCTTTACCGCTTCTCCCGCCACATGGGAAAGGCTCTGCTCCATCTCCGGCGTATGGCGGTGGCACGCGACCTTGTAAGCGCTGAAGCCCTCGTTCAGCTCGGCGTAATGCGTATTCTGCGTCGGCTTTCTGCCCGCGCCCGTCACACCGCTCTTGCAGTCCGCGATGATTCCCTGTTTCTCGATCAGACCGTTTTTCAGAGCCGGGGCCAGCGCGAGCGGAACCGCCGTGGTGTAGCAGCCGGGGTTCGCGATGATCTTTTTCCCTCTGATCTTTTCGCGGAACAGCTCGGGCAGACCATAAACGGCGGCTTCATGCAGCTCCGGATGAATGTAGGTATTGTTGTACCATTCCTTGTAATCTTCCTCGCTTTCCAGGCGGAAGTCCGCGCCGAGGTCAATGAACACCTTGCCGTTTTTATAGCATTCCGCGGCAAGCTCCTGCGAAAGCCCGTGCGGCAGGGCGGCAAAAACGACGTCCGATTTTTCCACGACTTCTTCCTGCGAACCGCAGACCATGTCGCACAGCTGATAATAGGCGGGGTAAACCTGGGAAAGCGTTTCTCCCTCAAAGCTGACCGAGCTGACAGCCGCAAGTTCAGCCTGCGGATGATTGCTCAGAAGGCGTACCAGCTCCGCTCCCGCGTAGCCGGTCGCGCCGACGACTCCTGCCCTGATCATTGTTCCGCCCCCAGTTTTTTCAGCACCCTTCCGGCCTGTTCCTCCACGTTCTGCGGGGCGGGGCCTCCGGTCACTTTTCTTCCGTTGACGCAGGTTTCAAGGGAAATCGCGCCGTAAATATCCTCCTCAAACAGAGGATCGTATTTTTTGTAGGTCTCAAGCGGCAGCGTTTCGAGCGTATGCCCGCTTTCGATGCACTCCGCCACAAGGTCGCCGGTCACGCGGTAAGCGTCGCGGAACGGCAGGCCTTTGCCCACCAGATAATCCGCGCAGTCCGTTGCGTTGATGAATCCCCCCGCGGCGGCTTTGCGCATATTCTGTGGGAGCACCTTCATGGTGTCAACCATCGGGATAAACGCGGTAAGGCACATATGCAGAGTATCCACCGCGTCGAAAATCGCTTCCTTATCCTCCTGCATATCCTTATTGTAGGCGAGCGGGAGCCCCTTCATCATCGTAAGCAGCGTGGTCAGGTCGCCGATGGTTCGGCCGGTCTTGCCGCGCACCAGCTCGGCGATATCCGGGTTCTTTTTCTGCGGCATAATGCTGGAACCGGTGGAAAACGCGTCGTCCAGCTCCACAAACTTGAATTCCCAGGAGCACCATAAAATGATTTCCTCCGAAAAACGGGAAAGGTGCACCATGGCGATTGCGATATCTGAGGCCAACTCCATACAGAAATCGCGGTCGGAAACGCCGTCTAGACTGTTGTTCGTCACGCGGTCAAAGCCCAGCAGCTCCGCCGTCATTTCGCGGTTCAGCGGATAGGTGGTTCCGGCCAGCGCGCCGGAGCCCAGCGGGCACTCGTCCATGCGCTTTTCCGTATCCGCAAGGCGGGAAAGATCGCGCTGGAACATTTCCGCGTAGGCCAGCAGGTGGTGGCCGAAGGTGATGGGCTGCGCGCGCTGCATATGCGTGTAGCCCGGCATCACGGTATCCTTGTATTTCAGCGCCTTGCTGCAGAGCACAATTACCAGCTCGCGGATTTGATCGTACAGCGCGCCGCACTGTTTTTTCAGGTAGAGTTTTACGTCCACCGCAACCTGGTCGTTGCGGCTCCTTGCGGTGTGGAGCCGTTTGCCGGCCGCGCCAAGCCGCGCGGTTAATTCTCCTTCGATAAAGGTATGGATATCCTCCGATTCCATATCGATGCTCAGCGTGCCGCTCTGAATTTCATCCGCAATCTTTTTCAGTTCGGCGCAGATTTTCTCCGCTTCGGCGGAATCGATGACACCGCAGGAACCGAGCATGGTCGCGTGGGCAATGCTGCCCTCGATATCCTCCTGCACCATGCGGTTGTCAAAAGAAATGGAGGAGTTAAAATCGTCCGTTTTCCGGTCGAGCTCTTTATGGAACTTGCCTGCCCAAAGCTTCAAGGTACACACACTCCATTATTTTTATTCCGGATCAAGGTTATTCGTATCCGTTATGAAATGAGGGGCAAGCTTCCGCCTGCCCCAAACCGGCAATTTCCGGGTTTATTTTTTCATTTTCTTGATTGCCTGAACTTTGATCGGCAGGCCGAAGAGGTTGATAAAGCCGTTTGCGTCGGCCTGATTATAAACCTCATCTTCGCTGAACGTTGCAATATCCTCGTCATAGAGGGAATACGGGGAGGTTGCGCCCGCGTCGATGATGTTGCCCTTGTAGAGCTTCAGCTTGACCTCGCCGGTCACGGTTTCCTGCGTGCTGTCCACAAAAGCGGAGAGCGCCTCGCGCAGCGGGGTGAACCACTGGCCGAAATAGACGAGCTCGGCAAACTTTACGCCGACGCCCTGCTTGTAATGATAGGTGTCGCGGTCAAGGCAGAGCTCCTCAAGCTTGTTGTGCGCGTGGTAAAGGATGGTGCCGCCGGGAGTTTCGTAAACGCCGCGGGACTTCATGCCCACAAGCCGGTTCTCCACAATATCCGCGATACCGATACCGTTTGCACCGCCGATCTGGTTCAGCTTGGCGATCATATCCACCGCGCAGAGCTTCTGGCCGTCCAGAGCCACCGGAACGCCCTTTTCAAATTTCAGGGTGATGTAGGTCGGCTTGTCGGGAGCCTGCTCCGGGGAAACGCCCAGCTCCAAAAAGCCCGGCTTGTTGTACTGGGGCTCGTTTGCCGGGTTCTCCAGATCCATTCCCTCGTGGGAAAGGTGCCACAGGTTTTTATCCTTGGAGTAGTTGGTTTCCCTTGTAATATTCAGCGGGACGTTGTGCGCCTCGGCGTAGTCGATTTCCTCGTCACGGGATTTGATGCTCCACTCCCGCCACGGGGCAATGATCTTCATGGTCGGCGCAAAAGCCTTGATGGTCAGCTCAAAACGCACCTGGTCGTTGCCCTTGCCGGTACAGCCGTGGCAGATGGCGTCCGCACCCTCGGCCTGCGCAATCTCCACAATCCGCTTTGCGATGATCGGCCTTGCGAAGGAGGTGCCGAGCAGATATTTGTTTTCATACACCGCACCCGCCTTTAAGGTCGGCCAGATGTAATCCTCGGCGAACGCTTTTTTCAGGTCCGCGATATAGAGCTTGGAAGCGCCCGTCTTTTTCGCCTTTTCCTCAAGTCCTGTAAGCTCTGCGCCCTGCCCTACGTCCGCGGCAACGGCCACAACCTCGCAGTTGTTATAATTTTCTTTCAGCCAGGGTATGATAATTGAAGTATCCAGTCCGCCCGAATAAGCGAGAACGACTTTTTTAATATTTTTATTGTCCATTCTAAAGACCCCCATTTCACTTTGTTATGTTTTATTATACACCGATTATACAGAAAATCAAGGATTAAATGCATAAATATTCATAATATCTTATCTGTCCAAAATCCTGTTAAATATCATCTGCCCCGTTGTGTGATATATCCAAAAGTGTTAGAATAAGAATAATTGGAATTAAATGGAGGTATTCTTATGTTTCAGGAAATAGACATTACAAAGCTGAGCTTCAACCCGTTCACAAAGATTGATAAAGAATGGATGCTGGTTACCGCCGGGAACGCGCAGAAATGCAATACCATGACGGCAAGCTGGGGCGGGCTTGGCGTACTCTGGAATAAATATGTTTCGTTCATCTTTATCCGCCCGCAGCGCTACACAATGGAATTCCTTGAAAAAGAGGATTTTTATTCTCTCTGCTTCTTTGACGAAAGCGAGCGCAAGGCGCTGGGCTACTGCGGCGGCCATTCCGGCAGGGATGTGGATAAAATGAAAGAGACCGGCCTTACTCCGGTTTACAGCGAAGCCGCGCCCTACTTTGAACAGGCAAAGCTTGTTTTCATCTGCCGCAAGATGCACGGGCAGGACATTGACCCGGCCTGCTTTATCGATAAAGGCATCGACGCCGGCTGCTACCCAAAAAAGGACTACCATAAAATGTTCATTGGTAATATTGTAAAGGTATTGGAAAAAGTGTAACGCTATGGCCGCTCCGTACCCGGAGCGGCCATTTAAATTTATCCCATAAATACATAAAAGGAAGCGGTATTATGTGGACCCGTGCGGAAATGAAAGATCAGGCAAAAGAGGTTCTGCGCAAGACCTATTGGAAAGCGCTGCTCGCCGCTTTGCTGGCGTTTGTGCTAAACGTCAACCCTTCGACCGCGTTCGATGCGAATAATTTCTGCAAATATTTCCACGGCCCGGACTTGCTTTCCGCGCCGTGGTTCTGGCCGCTGTGCGGATTCCTGCTTCTGTTTTCCACCTTTGTCGGCAGTGTTATAGTGGTAGGAGAAAAACGTTATTTTCTCCGCAACCATTCCGGAGAAGCACAAATCAGCAATTTGTTTTTCGGGCTCCGCAGTCGTTATCTCCGTATCGTCGGCGCGCAGTTTACAACCGACTTGATCATCACCCTCTGGACGCTCCTGTTCATCATTCCCGGAATTGTGGTCAATTATAAATATTCGATGGTGCCGTATATCCTGAGCGAGCACCCGGAAATGACCGGCGCGCAGGCGCGGGCGCTCAGCGCGAAAATGACCGATGACCAGAAGCGGAACCTGTTCGGGCTGGATCTTTCCTTTATGGGCTGGTTCCTGGCCGGTACCCTGTGCTTGGGAGTTGGCGCGCTTTTCGTTGCTCCGTATTACGAACAGACCAAAGCGGAGCTTTACCTGTTTTTGCGGGATCGCATCGATGCAAATTTCGGTGAACCGGAAAAGGAGGGAAACAGCCATGATTCTGCCGTGGAAGCGTAAAGAGGTCTTTATGGGCAGCTCCATGACGGATTTCTGCAGGGCGCGCAGCGTTCTTTCAGAAAACCATATTGAATATGATTTCCGTATCGTTGACCGAAATACGTGGTGGCGCGGTTACGGCCGCACTCTCGCCTCAGCCAGCCCCGGATTGGGAAAACAAGATCAGGACGTGATGTATTACGTCTATGTAAATACGCAGGATTACGAAACGGCAGGGTATCTGCTGAGAAAATAATCCTTTAGATAAACGCAGGAGGCAGCCCAAATTGGGCTGCCTCCTGTTTTTCAGTCTGCAATATATTCTTTTACCGCATCGTAAATCATCGGGGGAATCTGCGCCGTAATTCGGAGCCCGGAATCGGTGTATTCCTCGGTTTCCACAACGCCGTCCCGCCGAATCTGCGCCGCTACCCCGCTTTTCGCAAAGGGAAGCAGCAGGGTGACGTGTCTCGTCTTTACCGGCAGATTTTCCTCGATCACGGCCAGAAGCTTGTCGATTCCCGCGCCGCTTTTCGCGCTGATGCGCACCGAATTGCCGATAAACGGAATCACGTTCAGCGGCTCAATCGCGTCGCACTTGTTGAACACCGGAATGATGGGCCGGTCTTTGCAGCCCAACTCCGCAAGCAGGTTGTTTGTTACCTCCAGATGCACCTGCGCCTCGGGATTGGAGGCGTCGCAGATATTCAGAATGATATCCGCCGTGGCGGCCTGCTCCAGCGTGGACTTAAACGCCTGCACCAGATGGTGCGGCAGCCTGCGCACAAATCCGACGGTGTCGATCAGCATTACGTTCGCGCCGTTCGGCAGCTTGAGCGCCCTTGCCGTCGGGTCAAGCGTGGCAAACAGCATATCCTGCGCCAGCACGCCCGCCTCCGTAAGGTAGTTCATCAGCGTGGATTTTCCCGCGTTGGTGTAGCCCACCAGCGCCACCGTGATTACGCCGTCCTTCTGCCTGCGGCGGCTGATCTGGCTGCGGTGGTGCTCCACCGCTTCCAGCTGCTCCTTTAAAGTATCAATCCTTCTGCGAATGTGGCGGCGGTCGGACTCCAGCTTGCTTTCGCCCGGGCCGCGCGTACCGATTCCGCCGCCGAGCCGTGAAAGCGCCGTGCCTTTTCCCGTCAGCCTCGGCAGCATATATTTCAGCTGGGCAAGCTCCACCTGGAGCTTGCCCTCTTTGCTGCTCGCG
Organism: Bacillota bacterium; assembly: GCA_023397245.1. Lineage (GTDB taxonomy): Bacteria > Bacillota > Clostridia > Oscillospirales > Acutalibacteraceae > DATAML01. Next base: position 15,328 of record JAEWUH010000144.1, read on the forward strand.
CGCTGCGCAAAAATATCCAGAATCAGCATCGTGCGGTCCACCACGCGCACCTTGCTTGCTTCCTCAATATTGCGTATCTGCGTGGGGGAAAGCTCACAGTCGAAGATCAGCAGTTCAATTTCAAACTTTACGCAGTAATCCGCGATTTCCTGCATCATGCCGGAGCCTACACAGGTCGCGGTATCCTGCGAGGGACGTTTCTGCGTCATCGCGCCGAAGGGCTCTGCCCCCGCGCTTCTTGCCAGCTCGTAAAGCTCCGCAAGGGAAGCCTCCGCATCGTAATCTCCGGTATCCACCTCCACCAGCAGGGCGCGTTCCGGTTTTATCTCATTCTCGTGCAGCTCCAGTCCGCTCATCTTCTTCTCTCCCGATTTCCACAATTTTATTTATAATAGCTTATTTTCCGGCATAATGCAATGTTATCGGAACGCGATATAGGTATAGCTGCTGCCCGACCGGTTGAAATTATTGACGGTATCGCCCGCAACCGGCGTACCCAGCGTCTGGCAGACCGTAAGCACGGCTTTATCAAGATATACGCCGAGCATGGCGCCGCCGGTCGTCGCAATCGTAAAATTGTTCTCGTAATACTGTCCGCTCGGCTGGTAAAAATACGCGGGCTTCCGCTGAAAGAATACAAAGACGATTTTCGCCTCGAACGGCAGCGTGATGTCCTGACTGACAAGGCCGTTCCCCGTGTAGGTTCCAACGGCAAAGCCCTGTTCCAGCCGGGTGCGGTCCGCCGCGGAAAGATGCTTTGCAGCGTCGTTAAAATGCCCGGCCAAAAGCGTATCCAGAAGCGTGTTGTCCTCCACAAAGTCGCTCCGTTTGGGTTTATCCGTGCCAAGCCAGCTGTTTAAACCGAGGCTTGTTTTATTGTTTGTAGGCATAGTTATCCCCCTTTATATCGTAAGCATCGCATTTTCATAGTGATCGATGGCGTCCCACGTTAAATCAAGGATATCCCATGCGTCAAACGGATCGTCCTTCCCATCGATATTGTTCCATGAAATGCTTCTAAAATCCAGTTCCGCGTTCAGATGCGCCGGCAGGAACAAATTGGCAATTTTCAGCGCTTTTTTCCGCGCCGTTTCATCCGTATTGCCAAGACAGTTTACATACAGCCGATTGGCAGCGGTATTTTCACAGATTTCCCCCTCAAGCCCCGCGATTCCCAAAACGCGCACCATAGCGGTTCCGGTAAAATCATTCGGCGTGATCGCGCCCAACTTCAGAATTGCCGCGCGCCGCTCCTCCGCCGTGCCGCCACCCGTGATTTCGTACTGTGCTTCCCGCATCGAAATTCCGTATTCCGACGCGGTTGCCGCAAAGCTTTCTTTTTCCAGCTCGGCAAGCGCGTCCTGCGCCGTGTCCAGCGCCGCCGCGTAAGCCTGCAGCTCGCAGTCCGCCGCGGAATTTTGCTTAAGAGTGTAAAGCCCGGTCGCTTTCAGCTTTTGCTGCATGGATTCCAGCGCCCTCATCACGCCACCCCCGCGTAATAACTGACAGTTACTGTACCGCACACCGCAAGCTGGTTTGCACTCACGGCTTTATCCGTTATCCCGTAGGAAAAAGCATAATTTTTGATTTTTCCCGTGGAGTATATGGCGACCCCAAGGGCGGTAAGGATTACCGGCTCCCCGACTGCAAGGCTGCTGAAATAGTCCTGAATCGCCGCCTGGCAGGCCGCGTAGGCGTCCTGCTCGGCGACCGCGTTTGCCGGCGTGACCGCCACATCGATGTTTACCGGCACAGTCTGCGCCGCCGCAGCCTTTACCGTAACGTTCACCTCGCGCAACTGGTTCAGGTCGTCCTGCACCCGGGTTATCACGTCCGCCGCCGGAGCTCCGCCCTTTCCGCCGAGGTATAAGCTCACGGTGCCCGCCCCGTTTTCCCGCGGAATAACGCCCACCGAGTGCACGCCGTCATATTTCAGCGCGCATTCGCGGTAAAACGCCGCGTTCGTGCCGTTTGAGATGCTTGCGTAGCTCTGCATCAGGCGGCTCCGCAGCTCACTGTCGCTCTCGCTGTCCTCGCCCCCGGTAAACACGGCCGCGTTGGTCACGCTGTCGATCGCGGGCGGCGGCGTGACCATCACCGTAACGGTGCCCGGCTGGGTGTTCCCCGCGCTCCCCGCCTGCTCCGCCTTTGCGGGCACGGAAACGCTCAGTTCTCCCTGCGGGAGCGTGGCTTCCTGTGTGGTGACGTATCGCACCGGGTTCTCCCCGCCCGTGGAACAGACCGTGCCGAGCGGGATACCCGCGTTGTACCAGAGCACAGTGCTGCGCTTGAATACGAGCGTTCCCGACGCGGCAACCGGCTGCTTGCGCGTGATGCCGCGTTCCTGCGCGCGCAGGTCAAGCTGCTCCCCCTGCGCGGTCTGCGCAAAGGTCTGCGTCCTGAGCCATTCCACCGCGCTTAATATGGAGTAAACTTCTCCCGCGAGCACCTTCATGCGGATGCCGATATCCGACGCGTCGTCCGGCGAGTACCCCGCGAGCAACGTGAATTTTTCCGTCATCCGCGCAAGAACTTCCTCATAGCTTTCCATTAAAGCTTCACCTCGATTTCGGCGGTTTTTCCGTTATAGCTAAGCTGAACCATTACGGTTCCGGGTTCCTCCGCCGGGCGGCGCACCCCGGCAACCGTAAATTCCGCAAGCTGCCGCAGCGCCTCCTGTGCCATTACGACCGCCTTTTCGCAGAAGTCGGCGTCGTCCGTTTTTAACGTGTGCAGCCTGCTTCCGAGCGCGGCGTCGTAATCAAAGCCGCCGAGCGGCACGTTCAGCCGGATCATTGCCCGCTGGATCAGCTCCTGTTCCCCGGCAATCCACACCGGGCGCCCGTTTGGGCCAAGGCGGAAGTCCCCGTTTTCCAAAGCCGTATCCACACTACCCCTCCTTTTTGGCGAAGACCTGGCCGTTGATGACCACTTCGCCGCTGTTCTTTAAATAGATTTCCGCACCGCCCGCGGAAAAGAGCATCAGTTCCCCGGCGGCAAGCCCCTTTCCCTGCGTCAGTGCCCCCACGCAGACGCTGCCGTCCCTTGTGGATACCACTACGGCCTGCGCCGCGTTCGGGGGAAGATAGGCGATCCCCCACGGGGCGCAGAGGGGCACTCCGCGGTACTCGTTTTCGCCCTGCATTGCCGCTTCTCCGTTTACTTCGGCAAGCTCAGCGGCGAGCTTCTGATTAGCCGCGGCGATTGTCTGCTTTGCTATCCACATTCTGCCGGCCTCCTCAGCGTGAACCGGGTGAATTCCCCGTTCGTATCCAGTGTGTAGTTCATCTCTGAAATATATAAATCCTCCGCCGAACCGAGCGCCTTATCCCGCACGGCGTCGGTACCGGACGCGAGAAAGCGCCTGCGTTTTACGCCCAGTGCCTGTGCTTCATTATCCTGCGCGGCCACAGCATAGCTGCCGCTTTTCCCGGACTGTACATAAAGCTCGGAATAAAGGCTGACGTATTTTCTTTGTACCGTTAATGACGAATACTTCACGCCGCAGTCCAAATCAAACAAGAGACTTCCCTGCAGTCTTTCCCCGGAGGCGTCGAATACCCCGTCCGTTATCACCGGTTCTGTCTTTAAAAATCTGCGGCAGAAGGCCTGCGCCGCCTGCCACTCGCTCATGCCCTTGGTAACCTTTAGCTCACCGGAAAACATTTTGGCACTGCCTTTCCATCCGGTAAATCCGTACGGCTTTACGTGCCTTAGAAAAACCGTTTCCAGCGACGGCATACAGTAGGTCTGCGAAACCGCTTCGTTGTCGAGCAAAAGTGCGGCGCGGCTGCGCGCGGCCAGCGTTAAAAAACGCCCGCCGCCGCAGCTTTCTTTTTGCTCGTCGATCATCCCGTCAAAGCAGAGCGCTCCGTCCGCGCCGTAAATTCGCAGTCCCGTGATTTTACCAAAGGGGCCTGTCAGCGGAAAAGTTCCGGTAAATCCGTCCGCCGGCGCGTCCTCCGCTCGGTTCAGGCGAACGGAGACCGGCTGCGGCAGGGTAACGCTTTTGCCGTCCGGCGCAATTCCGATGTAAATCATGGGAGCACCACCTTTTGCCCGACTTCCAGCCCGTTGGGCCATTTGACCATCGGGTTCAGCGCCCGCAGCCTGTCCGCGGTCGTGCCGTAGCGGTTCGCCACGCTCCAAAGGCTTTCGCCACCCGTGCAGGTATAAATCCCGTCCTTTAACAGCGAGGGTTCCCCGTCCGAGGCTCCGTTCTCCTCCAGAAAAGCAAATTCATAGCACACGCAGTCCGGCTGTGCCTCCCCGATCATTTTCAGCGAGGAAAACACCGCCTCAAACGGAGCGGTGCCGGGCAGCCGCAGCGTACCCGAGCCCTCCTCCGCGAACACTGCCGCAAGCCGACTGAATTCCTCCATGCAGCCGCTTCCGATCAGCTCGCCCTTTCCGGTTATTACCCGTTTTCCAAACCCCAAATCCTGCAGGGTGCTGCCGGAGCCGGGCAGGGGAATCTCCTTTACGTTCCGCGCGTATTCAATCCGTATATTCTGCGGATTGAACGGCCAAACATAGCTTTTGTAGCTCATCGCGTGCAGCTTCATGCGTTTTCCTCCTCCGCGTCTAGCGGGTGCGGATACCTGCGGTAATCCTGTTCCATGCTCTCCGATATCTCTTCCAGTGAATTATCCACCGATGACCGCCTCCTTCTGCTCCTCGCGCTTCGCCGCCGTCAGCTGCATCGAACGGCAGCACAGGTCCCCCGCGCCGCCCTGCGCACCGATATTCTTCCACCGGCAGCCCGAATATACCGTTTTTGAACCCGGCCTTGCGATTACAAAATGAAAATCCGCCAGAGAGTATAAATCGATCCCGTCCGCCGGACAGACGTTTTTGAGCGTGATCTCATAGGTGACCGCGCCTGCCGCGGTGCCAACCGGCTCCTGTTCTCCCCACGCGGCCACGGCGCGGCCCTGCTGCGCTGTCTGCACGGTATAACTGTCCACAATCGCGGCCTTTGCGCCGTCCGTTTCCAGATAAACCTCCGTATCCGCTTCGGGCGAAAGCAGCCGCAGTACCGCCCATACGTAAACGTCCTCCCCGCCGATCCGGACGGCATCGGAACGCTTTACAACGTAGTCGCGGTTTTCCGCCGTTACCTTATCCCCGGTTTTCAGTACCGGCTCGGCGGGGCCTGTGTAAAGATAGTGAAGACTGTCGTAATATTCGGTGGGCAGGTTCAGCGCCGCGCCGCTTTTATACTGCATCGGGCGGATGAGCGCGTTTACTTCCGCACCCCCGGCGCTCACCTTTGCCCCGTACCGTTCCAGCATCAACTCAATTACTCTGCGGTGCGTCATTTTTGAATCCTTTCAAACAAAAAGTCGTTATCCGCGAGGAAGGGAGCCGCGGCGGCGGCGGCTTCCTCCCAGACCTGTTTTGCCACGGCGGCGTTTGCGCCGCTTTTTGTGATCTTTACGTCGCCCGCGGCGAAGCTGCCGAGTTCGGCGGAAGCTGACAACAACGACCAGCGGTACAACATGAGTGCGGCGGCCGCCGCGCACAGGAACGGCTGCGACTCTGCGTCGTCCCTTACCGCCCTGCGGCCGATCTCCGCCATGGCGTCCTCGCAGAGCGGCCGGTATCTTGCTGCCGCGGAGCTGCCGAGGTCGGCCATCAGCAGAAACCGCTCCATCACGTCCTCGAATTTTACCCCCATCGCCTTACACCTTATAGTTCAGCGCTTTGACGGCGCCGTCGAAAATTTTCGCAAAGCCGGTGATCGTGCTGATGGTCGCACGCTCTAACTGGCGGTCGATGAGCCTGTCGTAATCGGTGAGAACGCCGCCCGCCTGCACCATTTCCAGCGCGCAGGTTTTGTCCAGCCCGATGATCTTGCCGTCCGCAAGCTCCGGCACATGCAGAAGGTTTGCGCCCAGCGGCGTTGCAAGCTTTCCGGTTCCCTGGAAATTCAGCCCCGCGTTCGCGTCCTTAAACTCGGCAATGCTCAGAATATCCTTCATGGTGGAGGTGGAAGCAAGCATGGTGTTCAGCTGATACGGAGCAAACGCGCCCCAGAGGTTGACCATATCCGTGTACGCCGGCTTCACGTCGGCGGTCACAAGCGTCCCGGCGGAGGTCTGCCCGTCGTCACCGTTCAGGAGCACCTCCACCGCGTCGCCAAGCTGCGCCCTTGCGATGTACGCGCCGATCTGGCGCAGGGTGACCGTAAACAGATCGAGTTTCTGGAAACGGAGCGCCTCATAGCTCGCCACCAACATTCTGCCGCGCTTGCGGAGCTTTACCAGGTGATCCTGCGTTTTCACCACGGTTTGCGGAATCTGCGCGCCCTCGGCCACAGGCTTCAGCGACTTTTCCTCCTTGCCGGGGTTCGAGGTGATCGTGCGGTAATCCATGGAGTTGATGGTGGTCGTGGTTGCCACAAGGTTCGGGAGCAGGTTCGCCATCTCCATACCCTGACGTACGGCGCGCGTTACATATTCCGGGAACAGCGCGGCGGAATCGGCAGTCTGGAAAAATTTTTCGATGCGGCTGGAGTCCGCGCCGCCCACGCGGATATCAAAGCGCTTAAGCTGTCTCTGGTAGGCGTCCAGCCCCTCCAGCGCGGTGCCCGCGTAGCTTGCGGAGGGGTCAAGCCCTTCCAGAACCTCGGTAAAGCTTTTGCCCGGCGTGCCGTACATCCCTTTTTCGAGTTTTACGGATTCATAAAATGCCATATGTTTTTCCTCCTGTATATTTTCTTATTTTTATACTGTCTGTTAAAGGATAATGCCGCAAACCTTTGCCGCAGTATCCACGTCGGTAACAAGGATGCTTCTTCCGGCGGTATCCGCCTGCACCTTCCCGTCCGCCGTGGCGCTCAGCGTCTGGTAACCCACTGCCGGAGCAGTCGTGCCGGAATACGGCACCTGCACGTATCCGCCGAGCTGCACCGCCGCAAACCCGCCGCGCACGGAAACCGCCACGCCGCAGAAGGCATTCTTGTCCGCGCAGGCGCCCACCACACCGTTCCCGGTCATTTTTACGGGCATACCCGCCGTTACGCCGGATTCCACCTCAAAGGTCGCCACATTTTCGTTAAACCCATTCAATGCAATGTTCATAGATTTACCTCCGTAATTTTTATTTTTGATCAGCCGCTTTCCGCGGCCGGGAACTTAAATTTTAAACTGCGCGTTTCCGCCGGAGCTTTCCGGCTTCTGCGCGGCGGCAAGCTGCGGGGTGAGCGGCAGGATTTCCTCTGCTTTTTTCCGGTATGCCTTTTCAAAGCATTTCAGGTCGTCCATGCCCATGCCCTGCGCCACGCGGCGCATCGCCTCGGCGGAGATATCCGGCTGGGCAAGTCCCGCACATTTTACAAAGCTTTGCTCCAGCTCCTCCCGGCAAGCCTTTCCGTACTCCGCCTCGCTTTTCAGGCGCTCCATCCGGTCAAGGAGCTGCAGCCCCTGCACTTTGGTCAGCGTGATTTCTCCTCCGCTTTCTCTTACGGCTTTGAGGATTTCCTCCGCGTCCGCTGTGTTCAAACCGGAAAAGCTTTTGATCACGCCCGCCTCACGCTGGGCAGGGACGGCGACGAACGACCATTCATAGGCGTCGGTCGGCTCGTCCAGCACCGCGCAGCAGACTTTTCCACCGTAGGTTTTGCCCTTCATGTGCGCGCAGCCGCCCTTTTTCAAATCCGCCCCGCAGATACTGCAGGTAACGCTTCCCACGGCGCAGCCCACGCTGACCTCTTTCTTGATGCCGCTTTCCAGCTCCAGAATCAGGTCGCCGTTTTTTTCACTCCGCGGCAGGTATGCCTTGCCCACAAGCCGGGCATACGGTTCGCCGCTCTGCGTGGCGCGCCCGGTATCCTGTTCCACCGTGCAGTCGTAAATGCGCGCGGTCTGGTTCTGCGCCTGCATGCTGTGGTTGAAGATTCCCGTTTTGCCGGGGAACAGCTCCGCAAGCTTTTGCAGCGCGCCGGTGGTAAACCGCTCCCCGTCGCGGTCGATTTCGTTGTCGCACAGTACGACCGAAAAGGTATAGACCTCGTCCGCCTTGAATTCGCGCCGCGTATAGCGGTTGATCTTTTCCAGATCGCCCGCATCGGCTTTGCGGCTGCTTTTCAGCACATATCCTTCTCTCAAATTATCCTTCCTTTCCCATTTTGCTGACCGCGGCTTCAATCTGAGCCGCCCTTGCGTTTGTGAGCCTTGCGTTCGCAAGCTCGGTTTCATCCTGCAGGGTGATGTTGTTCCATTCGACGGTGAAGTTCCGGCTGTACCCGTTCAGCCGCAGCCACATGGTACAGATGCGGTCGATTACGGGATTTAAAAGCCGCCGGTACGCTTCCAGCTCGCTGGTCAAAATATCCGCCTGCTGACCGGACATCCGCTCGGTGGAGGACCACGAAAGCCCCAGCAGGAACGGCGGCAGGCCGAGCTTCGCCACAATCTGCTCCAGCATCTGGCGCACGGGCACCTCGCTGTCCAGTATCTGGCAGTCCGCGCCGATCGCCTTGATGCTCACATCGCCCACGGCGACAAAATCGCTTACGCTGTCCTTGCGCATGGCGCGGCTCCACTCCCCGGCAATCTGCTGCGCCCGTTCCTTGGCGTAGGCGCGGTCGGAAGCGTCGTTTGAAGGCTTGTAGGTCACGGCGAAGCGCACGTTCCCGAGCCGTTCCCAGTTCACGCCGATAGTGCTGTAAATACGAAGCAGAATATCGGTGACAAACGGCAGCCCGTGCAGGAGCGAAACGCCCCGCGCGCTTCCGGCGGGCGGGTTAAGCGCAGAGCAGAACACCAGCTCGGGGTAGCTCACCCGTACGCTGCCGCCCGGTTCGCGGCGGTAAATGTCGATCTGCAGCGGGGTAACCGCCTTCAGCTCCACGTCGTCCAGCCCCGCGTTGTAAAGCGCGGCGAGCGTGCCGCCGCCCACCACCATTTCTCCCACCGCGTTGCCGTAGGTGAGAAGCTGCGAAAGATAGCTGTTCAAAAAGCTCTGAACGCCCGTCTGCGTGGAATTGACTTTTACATTCCGTAGAAAGTCATTTAATTGATACTCAATGTTTTTATTCCTGCACCGGATTTCAAAGCCGCCGACCAGCCGGATGATCTTGTCGATCGCGGCGTCGATCATCGGCACCGCTTCCCGCAGAGCGGCGTAAAGCCGGTTTTCGCCCGTCTGCAGCGGCACGTAGCTTGCCAGTCCGGCAAACGGCGGGGTGTTCGGCGCGGTCTGCACTGCCTGCGCCACCGTCTGGGGTTTGCGTTTTCTGATCATGATGGTTCTCCTTCCCCGCGCGGGGCGGCAACCGCAAAGAACGCGTCTTCCTTTTGGAGGATGGTCGTTACAAAATACCGGATGTCGTCCATCGCGTGGTCATTTTCTTTTACCGGAACGTCGCGGCTCCGGTCGTCGTTCCAGCGATAAAGCCCAAATTCGCGCACCGCGTCCGCACAGTTCCGGCAGATGCGGATATCGCCCTGCTTGAGCGCAACGCTCACGCGGCGAATTCCGTCCAGCACGTCGTTTTCCGCCGGAACCACGCGGTATTTTCCATGCTGCCGGATCACCGCGATAAAGCTTGCCGCGGAGGGGTCCACCGCAACGCTCTCAATCCGCCGCCCGGCGCAAAGCCGCTCCAGCCCCGCGTAATGCTCCTCGTCGGTGCGCTGAATCCCGGCGCTGCGCGAATCGAAATAATACTCGTCCACCCGGTACCACACGCCGTTTTCCTTCCCCCATAAGCCGAAGGAGGACGGATTGACCGTGCCGTAATCACAGGAAATCGCGTAGCTTTCGCAGTCCTGCGGCGCGGGGCAGAGCATTGCGTCCGTCATAAACGGATAGACAAGCCCCTGCGCCGCAACCCATTTTCCCAGAACGAACCGCTCGTAAAACGTGCCGGAATAAAGTCCCCGGTAGCGCGTCCGGATCGCCGGGCTGAGCGAGGGATTGTCCTCCATGGTGAAATGGAGGTAAAGCGCGTTTTTCTGCTCCGCGTTTAAAATCCATTCCCGGTAGAACCAGTGCTGCGGGTTTTCCGGATTGCAGTTGAACCAAAACTTGGAGCCCTCCACCGAGCAGCGCGCCAGCGCCTGCTCCACAAAGGAACGCGGCATCAGCGCCACCTCGTCAAACAGCACACCCGAGAGGGTAATACCCTGAATCAGCGCGGAGGAGCCCTCGTCCCTCCCGCCGAACAGGTAAAACCGGTTACAGGCGGAGCCGAAGGAAATATCGATGCGGTTTTCCGCGGCGAGGAATGTGCAGCAGAACCCGGCTTCGTTCAGCGCGGGCAGCAGGGTGGTAATCAGGTTGCGCTTGAGCGAGCGGATGGTTTTGCCGCACAGCGCGAACGAACGGTCACGGAACCGGTAAAGCGCCCAAGCAACAAAGGATATCCCGAGGCAGAGCGTTTTTCCGCTGCGCACCGCGCCATCGCAGATCACCGCGTCGCACGCCTCATAGGGGCTTCCCCGGCACCACCAGCTCAGTGCCCGCAGCTGTTTTGGGGAAAAGGCCTTATACTCCATCGCCGTTCTCCCGGAACGAAAGGGCGCATTCCTGCAGCGTTTGGTAAAGCGGGAGCGGTTCATTTCCCCCGGTGTTCAGCGCTTCCAGACACTGCAGCGCCTTGATGCGGTCAAAAAACTTGATCTCCATCCCCCCGCCCTTCGGGCGCTTGATTTCGGCGATATTGTATAAGTCCATTTTCCCGAGCGCCGCAAGGTCTGGTTCCTCCGTGAACAGCAGGCGCACCGCGTCGGCAATTCCGCCGAATGCGAGCCTTTCGTAGCCTTTCGTAATCCGTTTCCGGGCCTTTTCGCCCGTTTCTGAATGATTCTCCAAAATCAAACCTCCTTTCGTTGTACGGGAACATATGTTCTCTTTTTGCCCATAAAAGGGAAAATTTATAAAATTTATTGACAGACATAAAAAAACGTGATACCGTATATACATGATATATACAGTATCACACCCTAGGCTGCAGACAACCGGACAGCCGCGGTCATCGTCCAGCCAACGCAGTATTACGCAACTTTGTCTAATTAATTTACAGACTGCGACAAATTGTGTAAGACAAGGCGGCAAACGCCGCAAATGAGGGAGCATACTCTTGTATGTGACCGAATTTGCAAGCGCAGCCAACGCAGTATTACGCAACTTTGTCACAGTCTGGGAGGCAGGTGAGGTTATGGATATTCTTATCAGCAATTCAAGCGGCAGGCCAATCTACGAGCAGATCACAGACCAAATCAAAAACGGTATTATCACCGGCGTTTTGCGGGAAGGCGAGCCGCTGCCCTCCATGCGGCTTCTGGCAAAGGAGCTGCACATCAGCGTCATTACAACAAAGCGCGCCTACGAGGATTTGGCACGGGACGGGTTCATTGAAAACGTTCCGGGCAAGGGCTGCTTTGTGGCGCGCAAGAACGTGGAGTTTATCCGCGAGGAACAGCTCCGCAAGGCAGAGGATTCTTTGCAGAACGCGGTCAGTGTGGCAAAAACGGGCGGCATTTCCCTTGCGGAGCTGGAGGAACTGCTCCGGCTGCTGTACGAAGGGGAAGCCTGATACGAATCAATATCGGCGCAAGCCGGAAAGGCAGGACTATTATGCAGAACATTCTTGAAATTCAGAATCTGAGAAAACAATATCCGTCCTTTGCTCTTAAAGATGTCAGCCTCTGCGTGCCGAGCGGCAGCATCATGGGCTTCATCGGCGAAAACGGCGCGGGCAAGACCACCACGATTAAGCTGATTTTAAATGAAATCGCGCGCGATTCCGGCACCGTTAAAATATTCGGCATGGACAATATCCGGGACGAGCGCAAAATCAAGGAGCAGATCGGCGTGGTGTTCGACGAAAGCTATTTTTACGGGGAATTCAAGGCGGGCGATATCGGCAGCATCCTGAAGCGGGTGTTTTCCGGCTGGGACGACGGTCTTTACAAACGTTATCTGCAGGAGTTCAAGCTGCCTTCGGACAAACCGATCAAGGAGTTTTCCAAGGGCATGAAAATGAAGCTCGGCATTGCCAGCGCGCTCGCGCACAGGCCGCGCCTGCTGATTCTGGACGAAGCCACCAGCGGGCTGGACCCCATTGTCCGCAGCGACATTCTCGATATTTTTCTTGATTTTATTCAGGATGAAACGCATTCCGTCCTGTTTTCCTCCCATATCACGAGCGACATTGAAAAGGTAGCGGATTATGTCACCTTTATCCACGAAGGGCAGATCATTTTCGAACGCTCAAAGGACGACCTGCTGGAGAATTCCGGCATCCTGAAATGCAGCTCCACCGATTTCGGCAGGGTGGAGAAAAGCGGACTTGTCCGCTGGCGCAAAGGCGAAATGGGTTACGAAGCGCTTGTGCCGGATAAACAGAAAGCGAAGCAGATGTATCCCGGACTTCTCATCGACAACGCCACAATCGATGAAATTATGCTTCTTTATGTAAAGGGGGAGACCGCATGACCGGTTTGATGTTAAAGGACCTGCTCAGTCTGCGCAAAGCGAGCGGCAGAATCATGGTAATCCTCGGGCTTTATATCGTCATATTTGCAGCCGCGGGGAACGTAGCCTTCCTGAGCGCAATGATCATCCTGATTATGACTATGTTTATTGTGAACACGTATTCCTACGACGAAATGTCTAAATGGGACTATTACGCGCTGTCGCTCCCGGTGACGAAATCTCAGATCGTACTGAGCAAATATCTGCTCACGCTGCTTTTTGAGCTCGCCGGCATTCTGGTTTCCGTTTTGGTTTATCTGTTTAAGAATCTGATCAACACAGAAAACATCATAGGGCTCTGCGGCATTTCCTCAACTGCTGTTTTGATGGCTGCGATCCTTCTCCCGCTGATCTATAAATTCGGGACGCAGAAGGCGCGTATCTGGATGGTTCTGCTTTTCCTATTGCCCACCGCGGCCATCCTCGGCCTGAACAGTTTTGGCGTTCTGCCCTCCGGCAGCGCCCTTTCGCAGGTCAGCGATTCCTTGGTGGAGACAGTCGTACTGCTTATGGTTCCGGTTTCGCTCCTGTTGTTCACGCTTTCCTATTTCCTTTCCTGCCATATATTCAAAAACAAAGAGATATAACGAAAGAGGAGCGCACCGGCGCTCCTCTTTTTAGGTTACAGTAGATCACGGCAAATCAACATAGTATTTGATATTACATAATCTAAACTTTCATATTATATTTTTCTTATAATTCCTAATAGTAATTATATTCTCCCGCTCAATATGCTAATATGTTCTTAAATATAAATACCGCGGCATATCCGGCATAAATTGCCGCATCATGCCTATACTTTCATAAATATGATTGTGTGAAAAGGAGCAGCATATGAGTGACTATGCAATCGTAACAGATTCCTCCTGTGATTTAACGGCGAAAATGGCGGACGAACTGGAACTCACCGTTCTCCCCCTCGCATTCAATCTGGCGGAAAAAGAATACCGCAACTATCTGGACGGACGTGAAATGTCCTTTAAAGACTTCTATAAACATATCCGTGACGGCGAAAGCTGCACAACCTCCGCCGTCAATATGGAAGCGTTTGCCTCCGCGTTCGAGCGGATTCTTCAGTCCGGCAGGGACGTTCTGTGCATTGCGTTTTCCAGCGGCCTGAGCAATACCTATAACGCCGCCAAGCTGGCCGCCGAAGAGGTTGCCCCGAAATACCCGGAACGCAAGGTTCTTGTGGTAGATTCCCTCTGCGCCTCCCTCGGCCAGGGACTTCTGATTTATCATGCCGCGCAGGAAAAGCGCAGCGGAAAAAGTATTGACGAAGTGTTCGGCTGGCTGGAGGAAAACAAACTGCACCTCTGCCACTGGTTTACCGTTGAGGATTTGAACCACCTGAAGCGCGGCGGCCGGATTTCCGCCGCAACCGCGCTGATCGGCACCATGCTGAACATCAAGCCCGTCCTTCATGTGGACGATGAAGGCCACCTCATCAACGTCGGCAAGGCAAGGGGCCGGCGCGCCTCGCTCTCGGCGCTGGTTGACCACATGGTAGAAACCGCGGTCAGCCCCTCCTCGCAGGTGGTGTTCATCAGCCACGGCGATTCACAGGCGGACGCGGACTTTGTGGCGGATGAGGTCAAAAAGCGTCTGGGCGTAAAAACGGTCGTTACCAATTATGTCGGCCCGGTTATCGGAACGCATTCCGGCCCGGGAACCATCGCGCTGTTCTTCCTCGGCACACACCGGTAAGAACCCAAAGGGCAAAAAAGCAAGGCGCTGCCTGTGTTAATCACAAGCAGCGCCTTCATTATATGATTTTTTACTTTGCCTGCGTTTCGCCCTTGTCCTCCAGCAGCTTTGTCTTCACATCCCGCGTACTGGATGTAGTCTGGCTGGTGCCGGGGTTGTAGATCGTCAGGGTGATGGTGTCGCCCGCCTTGTGCTTGTTCAACACCGCGTAAAGGTCCTCCATGCTGGTAACCTTCTGGCCGTCCGCCTTGGTAATGATATCGCCGGAAACCACGCCGGATTTTTTCAGGTCGCTTTCGGCGCTGACTTCACGGATCAGTACGCCGGTGGGGTAGCCGGAAAGCTGCGACTGGATTTCGGTGATCGTCATAGCGGTGATAC
>JAEWUH010000152.1 GCA_023397245.1 Bacillota bacterium
GTAGAAAAAAGCAACCGCCGCGCCGTCTGCGAAAGCGCCTTTATCGGTGTAGATCTTCCATTCGCCGGTAATGGTGTTGTCCGCCGCGCTGCCGCCGAAGAAAGGCACTCTGCCGATTACTTCGGTGATTCCCTTAAGATAAAATTCTTCTTCCGCCGGAGAAGCGGCCATGTAAAAATAATCCGGAGGAGTCGTCTTTCCTGCCGCGGCCATTGCCTCCAGTGCAATTTGCTTTCCGGTGGTCAGCGGAGAGTCCCCTCTTTGCTTTGCCGCCACGCCCACGGAGAGTTCGTCGTCGTCCATCGCCAGCATTCCGAGAAAGCCCTTGTCGCCGGTGACAAAGCCTTCCTGCGTGATGACCCCGGTAAATGAGGTGTTGCCGATTACGGGAACGTCCGGCATTTCATCCGCTATTCCTTTCAGCATGGCGTCAAGGTCATAGGCGACGCTCGCGTAAGCAAACGCGATTTTTGGCTTCTTAAGCCCGGATTTTGCCCTGGATGCTGCTTCCGCGCCTGCCTGACGCGCATTCGGATTTGTACTTGAACCTGTGTTGCTTTTCAACATTTAAAGTCCTCCCATCAAATATAGTTTCAACTAGGTTATACTAAATAAAAATAAACAACATTATTGAACAATAATATCGAATATATCCATATCATTATCCTTATTATAGTTGCGGAAAAAAAGATAGCAAGGCTAAAATTTCATGATATGAAATCCGCGTTTCACATTGTGAAACGAAGTAAACCTGTCCCGGCTGCTAATATTTCCTCGAATAATGGACAGAATATTCAGCGGAAGGGAGGCTACAAAAATGCAAAATTCAAAAGCAAACCAGAGTATCCGCTGCTCGGTTGACCAGTGCAGATATCACTGTGACAGCGAGCAATACTGTGCGCTGGACAGCATTCAGGTCGGCACACATGAAAGCAATCCAACCCAGCAGGAGTGCACAGACTGCGAGTCGTTTGAAAGTAAATAACCGCAAAATTGAAAAGCTCTGTCCATCAGGTTTTCTGACAGACAGAGCTTTTTTATTTCACATTTAAATTCAATATTTTTTGGTTCAGGGTGCGCTTTCCGCGGGGGTTCCGCTGCTGACGGAAGGAATATTTGACGAAATGACGCCCGTTGCAAAACTGGTTTCCATTTTGCTTGACGCGGTATCGCCGCTGCCTGAGGAGGAAGCGCCGCTCGAGGAGGCGGTGCCGGAAGCCGTACTTGCGGCGCTGCTCTTAGCGGAGGACTTGTCCGCAGCGGGATATTTATAAATCGTGATTTCCACTCTCCGGTTTTTTGCCCTGCCGGTTTCGTTGTTGTTGGATGCAATCGGATTAAAATACCCGTAGCCCTCGATGGAGAGCTTGTCCTGCTGCATGCCGTCACCTACCAGTGAGGTCAGAACGGTTACCGCGCGCTCGGTGGAAAGTCTCCAGGAAACCTGATCGGTTGCCAGACTTCGTTCGCCCGTATCCGCAGTGTGGCCGCTGATGGTGATATGATCCACGCGGTCGTATACCTGCGAGATCGCGCCCGCGATTTCTTTCAGCACCGGCTGGCTTGCCGGGAGCATTTCCGCGCTGTCCGGTTTAAACATTAACACATTGTTTAAATGGATTTTCACATAGTTATCCGTATTATCCAGATTAATGGAGCTTTGCAGATTGTTCTTATCGACGTATTTCTGCAGGATATCGTAGACCTGGTCCAGAGCGTCCATCTGCGCGCCGGCTCCGTTTCCCGTTCCTGTTCCGGACCCGGTGCCTTTGCCGGTACCCGCGCTGGCCGAGGTCCCCGTTCCGAGCACGTTGGCAAACTGCTGGGCGACTTTTGCCGTCTTCTTGGCGTCAACCGTGCTCATGGAATAAAGAATGATGAACAGAGCAAGCAGCAGCGTAATCATATCCGAATAGGTCAGTAACCAGCGTTCGCTGTTTCCCTCTTTTTCGTTTTCGGATGGTTTTTTCTTCATACTTAACGTTCTCCAAATACCTTAATTGTTGATGCCTTCTTTATACTTCTTCTCTCCGCCTTCAAAGGCGTGGTAATAGAGGGCTAGGTTGTTCTCAATATCGCGGGAACTCTTGCCGCTTGCAATCATGCAGATTCCGTCAACCATCATTTCCCGGAATACCTTTTCACGCTTTAACGCGATCTTCAGGTGGTTAGCCGCCGGTAAATAGATCAAGTTGGCAAATACAACGCCGTACAGCGTGGCAACGAAAGCCACCGCGATCGCAGCGGTAAGATGCTCCGCATCGGACATATTGGAAAGCACCTGAACCAGTCCCATAACCGTACCGATAACGCCCATGGTGGGGGAGTATCCGCCCGCGCCTTCAAAAACTTCAATTTCCAGCTGTTTCTGCATGGAGTATGTACTGAGATCGGCCTGCAGCGCGTTTTCAATATCCTCCGCCGGTTTCATGTCAAGGGCAAGAATCATGCCCTCTTTCAGAAGCAGATATTTATCGTTGTTCAAATCCGGGTCGTTCAAAAGCGTCTGCAGCTTTAAAAGGCCTTCCTTGCGGCACATATCCGCCATTTCGCTGAGCTTGGTAACAAGTGCTTCCGGAGTCGGCCCGTTCTTTTTGGAGTAGCTGCGAAACAGGGCTTTAAACGCTCCAAGCAAGCCCTTTAAGCCAAAAGAAATAATACACGCGCCTATCGTACCGCCGACGACTGTTATAAAAGGGCTGGGCAAAAGCAAAGAAAGAAGATTTCCTTTCTCAATCGCATAGGCTAAACCTAACGATCCAAAACCAACAACCATCCCGATAATAGTTGAAATATCCACACTGTTTCCTCCTACAAATTGTTAAAGCGGAAAAATATCAAAAATAATTAAAAGACAAATTATTACAAAATACTCTTGAAATTTATATCGGCACCAAGCCGAATAAAATAACGTTGAATTTTAATAAAAATGTAAAAAGTTTTTGAACGCCTGTATTCTTTTCCTGTCCCGCATAATGGTTTTACTCCGCACAGCCGCGGTTGCACAAAAGGCAGGACGGCACCGACCGTACGTTTCAAGATGGTATAATAAAAAAGCCGGCAGCGTAATTACGGTACCGGCTTTGCGCACTTGGTCGCTATGAAATTTTAATTACAGTACGGTCACCATGCACTGTCTTACCGGGGATTGGCCGGAAACCGTGGTGTAAACGCTTGTACAGCCCCTTGCCTTTGCGAGAACCTTGATATAGTAACTGGCGCCGATCTTCTGGGTGGAAATTACGCTTAAAACACTTCCGTTTCCGGTGGTAATCAAGGGGACTCCCGCGGAGCCGTAAGGGGTGAGTTTAAATACATACGTTGCGTTCCGCTTCATGGAAAACGACACGGTGGTGTCGCAGGTTACGCCGCTGGTCGGCTTCGTCTGGGTGGGAACCTTCACGGGGGTTGTCGGTGCGGTCGCCGTCTGGGCGGAAACGGTCACCATGCACTGCCTTACCGGGGACTGCCCGGCAATCGTTGTATAAACGCTTGTGCAGCCCTCCGCGTTTGCCACAACCTTGATATAATAGCTGTCGCCGATTTTCTGTTTGGAAGTAACGCTTAAAACGGCGGAGTTGCCGGTGGCAATATCCGGAACGCCCGCGGCGCCGTACGGCGTGAGCTTAAAGGTATAGGTCGCGCCCTTCTTCATGGTAAAAGACATGGTGGTGTCGCACGTTACCCCGGCGGTATTGCCAATCGCCGTAAAGGAGATTGAGGTACCGTCCGAAGCGGTTGCCGTAATCTGGGCGCTGCCCTGCCCGACGTTCGTCATCTTGTAAAGGTATCCGCCGGATACCTTTTGATAATAACCGACCTTTATGACCGAGGTGTCAGAGGATTCCACGGCCGGCGCGGAGGCACTGTCCGTAGTAAGTTTAAAAATGTATGTACTGTTCGTACCGAATATATAAGATGTAGTGTCGCTCACAAGCTGGGTGACCGCCGCAGGCTGGCCGCCGTTGTCCGATCCGTCGGAAACCTGCGTGCCGCCGGACGAGGAACCGGACGCATAATCCTTATAGCTGTAATCCATATCCACTACGCCGCTGGTGATTCCCGGAACGGTTCCGTAGCCGTACTGCCAGACGGTAAACGGCTTGCTGA
>JAEWUH010000153.1 GCA_023397245.1 Bacillota bacterium
CCGCTGCTCTGTTTGACCAAAAAGCCGGGAGTCGAAACGGAATCAGTCAAGATACACTTTCCGTTATGGTCTGCGTAATCCGCAAAAATGCTAATTTCCTTTGTACCCGCCTTGACGGTGACCTTAACGTTGCCGACGCTCGGGACAGTACTTCCGTCAATGCCGATAGCCCCGTCCCACTTGTCATTAAAAGCGACCTTATATTCCAGGTCGGTATCCTTTGCCAGCGGCGACTGAAGCTTGAAGGTCCGCATGAAAATGCCGCCGCCTATGTAGTCCATATGCGCGTTAGGGTCACTCTCTTTCCAGTTTTGAAGGAGATTCCCGCCGGCGTCCACGGCTCCGATCTTATCAATGCTGCCGACCCAGGTCGCGGATTTCGGAAACGCATCCGCATTATTTATGGAATCCTGCAGGCTTTTTTTGCTGTAACGAATGTAGACTGTTTTTTTCTCCGGAACCGTTACCGTTTTTTCGCTCGAAAAAGCCTGGTATTTATGCGTTCCGGCTGTCAATTCCACCGCAGCCTCATACAAGCCGTTGGTGTAAACACCCATTGCCACATCCACTGCCTGCGGGGTTCCGCTGTCCACGGTAAGCGTTGGCGACGGGTCCTCTGCGGCTGCTGCCGGAACCTGTAGGAACGGTACGCTGTACATCAGGATTGCCAGCGCCAGACAAAGGCTCAGCATCTGCAATGTACATTTCTTGACTTTTAACATTTTCTCCCTGCTCTCTTTTTAATTTATAATTAACCCATACATCTGTAAGGGCAATTACACCTGCGCACCCCCAAAGTCCTTCTGTTTGTTTTTTAGATAATAAATTGTGGACAATCGCTAATTTATTGTTACATATCGCCATAATAATATGATAGAATATGTTTGTCAATAATTCCGCCAAAATATTCTTATAAATAATAAAATACAATTTTATTTTCAGGCTTCAGGCCTGTTTCAGCTCTGCTTTTCGTCTTACTGCCATTGAATAATCCGTTCCGCCCTCCCCGCATACTTTAAACTTATTGATTTCCCGTCATAATCGAGGAAGGAACCGGATTTATATTACAAAATTAACCAAACCCTAAAAATTTCTAACATGAAATTAATGTTACTATTATAAACTGTTATCAGTCTGTTGATTTGTAAAAGAAATAAATCAAAATCAAAGGAGGATCATTTATGAAAACAAAGACCGAATTAAGGAAGCGGTTTTGGGCTCTGCTTTTAACAGCTTCCATCCTGCTTTCCCTTTTCCCGGTGCAGGCGCTTGCGGCAAACGGCACCGGGTCTCCGCTGGATTCCTTCGGAACCCTGCTGTCCGACCTCGGCAGCCTGCAGATCAGCAAGGATTCCAACGCGGACGGAGGGTGCGCGGAAATTGTCAGGTACAATCCCGACAACCGTTCCTATTATGTGGTGGACGGCGTGGATCAGCAGCTGTCCATCGTAAATCTGAACAGCCTGAAGGACAGCAAACCCGAAAATACAGGCCTTGCAAAAACAAAAACCATTAATTTCTCGGATATGGCAAAATATATTCCCGGATTCACCTTTGGCGACCTGACATCCGTCGCCATCGACACCAACCGGGACCTTGTCGCCGTTGCGGTGCAGGAACAGGACTACACAAAAAACGGAGCGGTGGTTCTGCTGGACTATGACGGAAACTACATAAAATATTTCTCCACCGGCGTACAGCCCGACATGGTCTGTTTCTCACCGGATGGCAACTACATTCTTACAGCCGATGAAGGTGAGCCGCGCGAGGGTTACGCCGCGGGTACAACGGACCCGAAAGGCTCCGTAACACTGATCAATATTTCCTGCGGGATTACGGAAGCATCCGGTAAAACCGTCACGTTCGACCCGTTTGACGCGCAGAGGGCACAGCTTGTCACGGATAACGTCATTCTGAAGAAGGGCGCTTCGCCGTCCGCAGATCTGGAGCCGGAATACATTGCCGTCGCCGGGGATAAGGCCTATGTCACCTGCCAGGAGGCAAACGCCGTCGCGACGCTTGACCTGAAAACCTCTCAATTCACCTCGGTCAAAGGCCTCGGTTTCCAGGATTTCGGCACCGTTCCGGTGGACGTCCTGAAAAGCGACAGTGTCAGCATCAAGGATTCTGCGAATCCGGAGCTGCAGCCAAGCCTGAGAGGCGTTTATATGCCGGACGGCATCGCGGCCTATCAGGCCGGCGGCAAGACCTATCTGCTGACTGCGAATGAAGGCGACAGCCGTTCCTGGGGTTCCTATACCAATGAAAAGAAAGTAAGCTTCAAGAGCGGTTACAAAAAGCTTACCTGTCTGGATACAAGCGATTACGACGGAAATTTTGAAGCCGGTAAATCCTATCTGTTCGGCGGTCGTTCCGTCTCCGTCTGGGACGCCGACACCATGAAGCAGGTAGCCGACACCGGTTCGGATTTTGAAACCATTACGGCAAAAGCAAATCCCGCTCATTTTAACTGCTCCAACGATGATGTGGATTTAGACAGCCGAAGCAATAAAAAGGGGCCGGAAGCGGAATTTGTCACAACCGGCGCGGTGGACGGAAAGCCCTATGCCTTTATCGGTCTGGAGCGGATCGGCGGCGTTGTGGCCTATGACATCAGCAGCATAACGGCCCCCAAGCCCGTGGATTACCTGAACACCCGTGATTTCAGTTCTCCTGTCGCGGGAGATGATTCGCCGGAAGGCCTGGACTTTGTACCGGCCGCGGACAGTCCGAACGGCTACCCGCTTCTGCTTGCCGCCAACGAGGTAAGCGGTACGGTATCCATGATGAAAGTGGGAGACATCGGGTATACACAGAGCCGCACGGTTACCATTTTTCACACCAACGATATGCACGGTTCCCTTGTGACGTCATCCGGCACCGCGGGCGCGGATTACGTCTCCGCAATGAAAAAGAGCGTTCCGGGCTCCCTGCTGGTCGACGCGGGTGACGCAACCCAGGGCAGCTCCTTTGCAACGCTCACGCAGGGAAAAGACGCAATCCGCCTGATGAACGCGGCCGGGTACGACGCGATGGCTTCAGGCAATCACGAATTTGATTACGGTCAGGAGCAGATGCTGAAAAATGCGCAGGCCGCGGAATTTCCGATCCTTGCCGCAAATGTCCTGAAAAACGGCGCGCCGTTCTTAAAGGGGAATTCCTACTGCGGCGGCAGCCTGACAAACAACGGACAGTATCAGATCGAATACGCGCAGGGTCTGAAAATCGGTATTTTCGGAATCACTACGCCGGAAACCGCCACAAAGACCAATCCGGTCGGCATTCAGGGAATCGACTTCGGCAGGAATGAGACGTCCGCTGTTGCGGCCACGGTTCAGAGTCAGATTGACGCCCTGAAAAGTACCGAGAAATGTGATCTTGTGATCGGCGTAATGCACATCGGCGACGATCCTTCCAGCGATGTTACCGCCAAGGCAGTCGCCGCAAAAGTTCAGGGCCTCGATCTCCTGATTGACGGTCACAGCCATGAAACGGAGCAAATAAACAATGTATCCGGAACGGACGGAAAAACAATCCCCATCGTCCAAACCGGAAGCTCCGGCAAAAATGTCGGCGAGGTGCAGATCAGCTGGGACGAAAGTAAAGCAGCGGCAGACAATGTAACCACCAAACTGCTGACCGCAGCAACGATATCGAAAGCTTATACGGCCAATCCTTCCATAACACAGCTGGCATCCGCGATTACCGGCGCTCAGACGGACCAGTTAAAACCGGTCGTCGGCACGACCAAAACAACGCTTTGGGGCGGCACGGTCAACGGCATCAACGAAGCGCGCCTTGCGGAGACAAATCTCGGTTCCCTTGTGGCGGATTCCATGGTCTGGCAGGCAAAACAGCTGATTAAGGACGGTGCCTATAAAAACCTGTCCGTCGTGGCGCTGCAGAACGGCGGCGGCGTGCGCGCGGTCGTCAAGGCAGGAAATGTGACCGTCGGAGATGTGCTGAATGTGCTTCCCTTCGGGAACACCCTCGCCTTTAAGGAAATCACGCCCGCCGTCCTGTATTCCGCGCTGGAAAACGGCGTCTCCGGCGTAATCAGCCAGGATGCCGCAACCGGTAAAATCACCGGCGCGGCAGGCGCTTTCCCGCAGGTTTCCGGATACAAATTCACTTACGACCCCCGGAAAGCGAAGGGGTCCCGCGTAACCTCCATTATTCTGGACAACGGCACCGTGCTGCAGCGCAGCGATACTTCTACAAAGCTGGTGCTGGCCTCCAACGACTTTGAGCTTGCCGGCGGCGACGGTTACACCATGCTGAAAGGGCTCACCTCCGTAGGAGAAGGCGGAACG
>JAEWUH010000166.1 GCA_023397245.1 Bacillota bacterium
CCTCGCTCGACGAGCGCATCATATACTTGGTTTTCAAAATCGCTATCGAAAGAAACGGTGGTATCGTTACAATCGTCATCTGCAAACGAAAGTAAAATCTGTCGCGCAGCTTCTCTATCGCCGTTACTCACAGCCTGCGCGTATTGAAGGTACTTCTTTAAGAACCTCGGTCCATCGTTTTTTGCATCCTCAACTTGCAGTTCGCTGGGATTAAATGATGTGACAATAAACACTTTTTTCTTGGCTCTACTAATAGCAACGTTAAGCCGATTTTCGCCGCCCCTCTGGTTGAGCCACCCATAATTTCGCACCAAACGGCCATTTTCATTTTTCGCATAACCGATGGAAAACATAATAACATCTCGTTCATCGCCCTGTACGCTCTCAATGTTTTTAACAAACAGTCCGATATCTTCGCCATTCATTTTGCGCTCAATCTCAGACTTTACTGCCGCAGAGAACCTAGGATCTGTAATGCATTCTTCATCAATCAGGTCATCAATCAAATCTCGCTGTGAACTATTAAACGTAATGATGCCAATTGTGTCATCGCTTTTCCGCGTCTCAAAGAATTGCTTTAGCAACCTAACAATTTCCCGCGCTTCCTGTATATTGGAGCGATTGGTCCAAAGCGCATCCTGCACTTTGATGACTTCTATCGGAGGCCTCTCCGGTGTTTTAACATTGGGCGAAACATATAGACGACCTTTATAAAAGGCATGGTTTGAAAAAGCAATCAGTTCTTCGTGTTGTGATCTATAATGGAAATTCAGCAATACATCATTGTACTTAAAACGGGCTAAGTCAAGAAGGCTCTCCTCTTCTAGTGCTGCAGAAATTTCGACGTCATCTTCCAGCAACTCTTCGTCTATCTCAATTCGGCCTGCTCCGAGATTTGACGGCCTTAGTTGTTTGCAATCGCCAGCAATAACTACTTTTTTTGCACGGACAATTGATGGTATGCCTTTTTCCACATACATTTGTGAGGCCTCATCAAATATGACGAGGTCAAATAATCCTACCTGTTGCGGTATTATTTCCGACACCACTTCCGGGGTAAGCATCCATATGTTAACACCTTTAAATAGTTCAAAATCAAATTTCTTTATGAATTTATTAACGCTCCATTTACGTCTGCTCTCAATAACGCGAGCGATTTCGCCACGCCGTTTCGACATAGTTATGTTGCTCATATTCTCTTCAAGGGTTTGTTTCAAATATTTCCGAGTAAGCTCACGCTTTTGTTCTATTGCTTTACTAAGCGATAAAATGATATTGTCAAACGAAACAAGGTTTTGAAACAGATCTCGGTTTGCAGCTTCAAACGTTTGAATATGCTCGAAGATGATCTGATTAAACAGCTCTTCATTGCAGGAAGGTAAATCCCCAGCTCGCGGTTTTAACGCTCTAAGTGAAGCAAAGTACGCTTGTTTATTGTCGGATAAGCAAAAGAATAGGTGCTTACGCTCAATAAAAGCCGCATAGTATTTCAAACTAGCTCGGATAGCTTCTGCGCGGCTGAATAGCAACTCTGCCAATTCTTTGCTGGCTATCGTAAAGTACTCATCCCGTACAGCTCGGGCTTCTTTTTTAACTTTACCTTTTGAAAACAACCTGACAAGCCAGTTCTTTGCTTTCCAATCTGATACCGCGTTAATTAATGCATCAAGCTTCTCGTCGAATAAAATGATTTCGTATTCGCTGAGATTCTCCTTAACTTCGATCAACCAAGGAGCGTTCTCAACACAAGTGGTATATGTCTCAAGATTCGACAACAATACTCTGTCTGAAAAGGCTTTATGCATTTCTTCTAATCCGGAATAAGGTATCTTTAGCAGGGACTGGGCTATTACTGCTCTGTTTGCTCTGTATCTCTCAAGCACAATAGGATTAGCTAGGTCTATTCTTTTATTTATAAGGTATAGCTTGTACGGCTCAATTCCAAAATCATTCACCGCATAAAGCTGCTTAGCAATACGCTCTAAGCGCGTAACGCTTGCATCTATACTGTTTGAAATTGTCTGCAAGTCAATGGGATGGCGTTGTTCTTCGCTGAGATAAAACATACGCGCTAATTGCTGATAAAATTGGTCCTTATTGCCTACATCATCAATTAGTAGAGCGTAGCGAGACAAATCACCCAAACGTGAATAAACGACTTCTAGAGCCGTCTTTTTCTCAGATACCATGAGAACTGTTTTACCCGCACTTGCGAATTTAGATATGAGACTGGTAATCGTCTGTGATTTCCCGGTGCCAGGGGGTCCCTCTACTACTAATTGGTCTAGCTTTTCAGTCGCGGCAATGACAGTCTCCTGTGCACTGTTCAACTCGTTAATATACACAAGAGTCTGCTCTGAAATCTCAAGAGGTTTATCGGCGATGCGGATTTCTTCCTCACCGGCATAACTATCAGTATAATAATCAATATCTTCAGCGCCAAGGAGAAGGTCGTTTACAAGGGAGTTGATTTCATTTTTATCAAGAATATCGTCGAAATCCTTTTGAATGGAGCTTGAATGAATGGGATATTTTCCCATTACGATATTATGCATCAAATGCAATTCACCTGACTGGTATATTGGGAACTCGTTAGCACTATATTCTACAAATCGGCTTATCTCCCCGCCATCATCGATGAGTTCGATACCGTTCTCTTTATAAAATGTACGAAGCTGTTGGATAAATGTCTGAGGGAGAATTTCATCCATCGCTGAATTCGGTAAAGGACGATTGATATTATTGAACTTTTGGTAAGCAAGGAGAAGCGTGTTGTTATAAACCGCATCCCTCGTGTCATCTAACTGCATCTTTATATACTGCGCTTCTCGCTCAACAACAATCGGGAAGAGAGCTAGAGGTGCTCTAATATCAAAATTTTCCCCAGCCAAACGCCCCTGCACAAACGGATAACCAATGAAAAGGTCATATTGTCCCTTATCGCGCATATCCTTGTTAACTTCACGTATAAGCTGAACGATTTTACGATATTTATCGGCTCCGCTATGCCCACGTACTGAAGATGGTTCCGTAGCATCACAGATTACGATACCCTTGGAGCTGCCAAAAAGGAATTTTTGCAGGTCGTATCTTACCGGTGTCTCAAATAAATCAAAAGCATATTTATTTGCAATCTTAGGCATATAGAGCAAACGATTTTTACGATTTATACTTACTAGTTTCTTTTCGAGTTCCTTGAGAACATCTGAGACCGCTGCGTTCATCTGGAGCCCTTTCGCCGTGGGCGCCTGTACATTTTTTTGGATTACTTTGATAAATGATTCTCCGTATTGCTCAATAAAAACCTTACCTAATCCAGGAATGGCGGTTAGGTCACTTGTTTTCATAGGCACTAATCTGGCCATTTCATATAGTGCCTCATCAGTACAAACCAAAGGAGCGCGACCACTCTGCCAACGCCCCTGGTCCTTAAGCTGCTGCCGCAATATATAGAGTTCACTGTACAAGTGTTGGTTTATTTCCATATTGTTTCTCCCACTATTAGGCATTCATGAATGCGTTGTCTATTAATGGTATTCTAACATGAGAATGAACAAAAATCATTGATATCATACTGGATCCGTTTCGAATACAAAAGGGACGGGTATTGCTCTTTCCCCAAAAAATAAAGAATACCACAGCAGCTAGCCCTGCAATGCGCATTTTCTGAGTGTAAACAAAGCGAAGTTCGCTTCAAGTACAGCGCCTTTACCAAGTATGGATAATATGCATTTCCGGAGTTAAACAAAATGCGAAGTTTATGAAATATGCTCATGTAGCGCGTTCAACCTCAAGCTTAATATCCGCATTAACGCGAAGCATAACATTACAGGATTTGTATTTCACGTTCTCAGATTTTCTAAGTTTTTCGATTAACTCAGGAATATCACTGAACGCGTCAGCCCAAACCTCCATACCATTAATTATAGAATCAATCTCGTCAGCACTTAATAAGTCTATTCTCATGATTTTTTTACAATCAGATAAAGTAGATGAATAGTCCATTGGAAAATGCTCTCTTGATTTTTGAATTTCACTTTCAGCCATCTCTCTGCTCAATTCGATTGTGCCATTGTCTTTAGTGACTAATAATATAGTATAGTTATTCTTACGTTGAGCATATAAAGTGATTTTAACTGCATAGTTAGCAACTGGCTTAAGTGGACTCATTTCTGTTATACATATTTTTAAGCACTCAGGAAACATGATCATTTCTCCTCAAAATTAGCGCGATGCCAGGAAACGAAGTATGAGAATGCGCATTTCCTGAGTGTAAACAAAATGCGCAATTCGGTTCATCTAAAGAGCCTAATATAATATGGATAATGTGCATTTCCTGAGTGTAAACATAATGGGAAGTATGCATCATGGGAAACAGTCAATATAAACTATCCTCGCTTTATAAATATCAATTAAATAATTATATGTTATGATCCGTAAGATACTTGTCCAATAGTTTTATCATAAAATCTGCATCAAGTATAACCAGCCGTTTGTTGTTTAGCTTAGCTTGATGATATAAAAGATATTTCAGTTGGTCGTCAATAATATCAGGATATATAACGCCTATTATTTCAGCTCTTGCATCATGAAACGCATCAATAACTTGCTGAATAATTTCTCTTCCAAGGTCAGATGATTTCGTTACTTTTTTGCTTTTTGCTCCTCCCTGAATAGATTTTGCAGCACCCAAGAAGGTTATATTTCTTCCTCTTAAATTTAAAAGCATTGAAACATCGCCAAATTCGTGACCTTGATGTGGTTGTGGAATATAGCCCTCAAAGCCTTCAAAGAGTTTTAGCATACATCCTATGTCATTAGAGGATAAGCATGGCTGTGCTTTGCATTTTGCGCAATTTTCATTCGTAGGATGAGAGCACTTCTCTTTCAGGCTTTTGTAAATGCCTGTTAGCGTGTCAATCGGTTTTAGTATCGTGCGATTCGCAATTGGCTGAAAGTCTGCAATGTCGGAAGGCTTTAACTTTTCGTAATCCGGACTTTTATGCAACTCAATGCCAGAAGACGAAATGGAAATATACTCGTTGAACTCAAAGAAAACTTCGGGGAAATAAAGCTTAATTGTACTTTCAATTTTCTCTGTAAACTCATCAGTTGAAATCAATTCGATTATCTCATTGATATCACTCACCGTATTTAAATGCCCACTCTCACAGATAAAAGAAAAAGTACCTTGCTGGGTTTCACCACAGCTACTACAAATAATTTTGGCTGGTGATTTTTTTGTTAGTGAAAAATCACTATACCCACACTTAACACAAGTGGCTATTGCTTTTTCTTCGCAAGTATCACATGACAGCGATATTTTCTCTACAAAGAATTTGTTGAGTTCAATATAAGCTTTATATGTATCAAAGGATATTGGATAGGCTTCAAGGGCAGATTTTTTGCAATTAATAAGTGCATATACGATCTCGTTTAAAACCGGAATTGAAGACGACTTTATTCCTTCCCACTCAGCAGAGCTAAACATATTATATCCTGATATGGTTTCAAGAGAATAGTCAGATATATTTTGAAAATAACCAATTATGTCATTGATTCGTCTGGTGCTCCATGTTCTGAATTGCGAGGAGGTAACGCTTTTGGATAGATATAGCTTCCCCTTATTACAATTTACGCCTAATGTCCCTGTAGTATTTCCGTCAATATCCTCGATGTATTGTGTATTCGTAATATCATAACATTCATATCCTTCTGGAATACAGTCTAATTTATCGCTTAAATTCGGATCAGCAAAAGTGACTTTCTCCAATTGATTTTCCGGAGGATTTGTGTTGTGTCTTGTGACTCTTTTGGTATTATCACTGGAAAACACTTTATCCAAAAGACTGTTTTTAATTTTAATGTTTGTAATATCAGCATGGTACAAGTTGCTGAAAAATTTTTTCAATGAATTCATTAGCACTTCGGGCATATTATTGATTGCCACAAAATTATTGTCCATACCAATCCAGGCAAAACATTCCTTCAGCATGTAAATATATGTAAACTCACCTTCAGGGTCAATATAATTAAACCGCTGTAAATATGAGAGGCTGACCTCATATGTCTCTCCGAATTTAACGACAGATATAAATTCAAGATTTTTATATTTGTCATCATTGTTATATGTTAATGCAGATAGGAATGCTTTTATTTTTGTTTCGAGGTCACCTAATGAAAATCTAATTGTTTCGGTGCTTTTCGCCCAGTAAAGTGTAAATCCAGGTTTCAATCCATACCTGTATTTCTCGTATGCTGTATCTATGATTGAAGTGGTTATTTCGGGAGATTTTTCAATAAGTCGAATCAAGACCGCCCGGCTTTGTGAATTTACTAATTTTTCAATGTCGTTTGTTGAACCTTGATTCTTTATCTGGAGTAACCTTGATTCGATATCCTCTTTGTCAATGTTATTCCAGATCATCCATCGGATGCCCTTGATTTGCATGCTTTCGAGCTTAAGCTTTTGTTCATCAGGTATGGCCATTTAGTTTTCACCCCAATCACATTGCTGCACAGCAGATTAAATATGGTTTCTATGTATGCTTCGAATTATTGCTATACTGCTGTTCTCCATATTATAACAGAAAGTTCTATAATTCTCCACAAGCACCTCAGGTGGCAGGAAGAAAGGGTATATGGATAATGTGCATTACCATAATGTAACGGCTCCAATACCCTTGCTTTACTGCGCTTTTTAAACACTCGTTCTTTTATCCTTGGTATCAATACCACGCAATTAATGGAACGATAGCATCAGATTGATGTCTGATGTATTTTTCGCTTTGTCCGTTCGAGATAATAAATAGTGGTTTTTATGGGTGCTTTCCGTTCGTGGTAACAGTTCTACTGTTTTTAGTCTTGATGTGTCATTTTATTTCCATTCTCAGAAGCGAGACATCCTGCTTGTTATCTTTCGGCTCAATTCTCTCAAGAACTTTTCGTTCGACTGGTTGAGTCCAGTATATCTTCAATGCCTTTCGCGCACGGGTTATAGCAGTGTAGAAAATGCAGTGCGTTATCAGTTCGTCGATTTCGTCAGTAATAATAACTTTGACAGAGTCATACTCCAGCCCCTGTGCCTTATGGATAGAAACGGCGTATGCTATCTGGAATGGCACGGTAGCTTTTGAAACACCATCGTCGTCCCCGTCAGTGCTTCTATTCTTGCTAACCGAAAAACGAATAATCGAATTTCCGTTAGGAGTATTTCGCACAATGGAGAAGTCCATGTTTTTGCTATCCATGTCTATCAGAGGTCTGTCAATTTCAATATCAAATTGTATGCATTCGTTTGCTTTGTCCGCATTTTGCAACTCAAAGTCTACAATACGACCTTTCATATTGTTGTGGATAATCGGGACTTGGTCGTCAATTCGTATAAAAAACTTATCCGCCGAATCATTAAACAGAACCGGGTCGTCGACCTTATAACGGTGGACACCACGCCATATTTCTTTACCCGCATTGCTCTCTTGTAAGAAATGGTTGATATTGTTTATACCGTACAGACC
>JAEWUH010000193.1 GCA_023397245.1 Bacillota bacterium
GCCGAAGTTCAGCAGCATACGCTCTCCCGTATCGAATTCATCGTGCTCGACTACGACTCGCTTAATGTTGACGCAGCGGAAGATCATTTCCTCCGGATTATCCTGTACGTTTTCTTCCAAAATCATACGGAACAGGCCGCTGTCCTTAATGCAGCCGTATTTTATGGCTTCGCCCATGCCGTCCGCAAAATAGCGGGACGGAAGCGACGACAGTGTGTCGGGGTCGATCAGCACAAGGCGCGGCTGGTGGAACGCGCCCACCAGATTTTTTCCGGCCGGCAGGTCAACGCCGGTTTTCCCGCCCACGGAGGAATCAATCTGCGCCAGAAGCGAAGTGGGAACCTGAATGAACCCGATGCCCCGCAGAAAGGTCGCCGCGGCGTAGCCCGCCATATCGCCCGTAACGCCGCCGCCCAGCGCGATGATAAAATCGCTGCGGGTGAAGCCGTTTTCGGCAAGGGCCTGATACATCGCTTCAATCGTTCCCAGCCGTTTGGAGCGTTCTCCCGCCGGAAACTGAAAGCTGCAGCAGGAGAACCCGCTGCCGGTGAGCGACCGCATCACCTGTGCCCTGTAAAGTGGGAACACGTTTGTATCGCCGATGATCATCGCTTTGGAGCCGGGTTTAAAAATTGTACGGGCGCGTTCGCCGATTTGGTTCAGGCATCCCCGTTCAATGAGAATGGAATAGCTTTTGGATGTATTCACGGTAAGTTCCACTTTATTCGCCAAGCCTTTCTTTTACCAGTCTGCCCTTCCGCAGCAGCGCGCGGAGGGTTTCTGTGTCGCTTTGGACGACCGCGTCTTTGATTTCCGTGATATGCGTAATCAGGGTGTCAAGCTCCCCGGTAAGCGCTTCTTTGTTATCAATAAAGAGCTCTGCCCAGAGCTGTTCGTTGATATTCGCTACGCGCGAAACGTCGCGGTAGCTTCCGGCGGAATAGCCGTTGTGTCCGGGGCAGCAGGGGCTCATGACATAAGCGCAGGCAAGCACATGGGGAAGCTGGCTCGTAAACGCAATCATCTGGTCGTGGTGCTCCGGTGTGGTGACCACGCTTTCGCCGAAGCCGAGCTTCTGCCCAATCTCCTTTAAGGTGTTTACCGCCGCTTCCGGCGCGCCGCAGGGGACGAGGAGATAGCTTGCGCCCCGGAACAGGTCGGCGTCGCTTGCCCCAAAACCGTTCTTTTCCTTACCCGCCATCGGGTGGCCGCCCACAAAGATAAAATGGTTTTCCTGCGCCAGACGGGGAAGGTGCCTGCAGATTTCCGCCTTGATGCCGCAGGTGTCGGTCACGATGCAGTCCGGCCGGATATGGTTACGGTGTTCGTTTACAAAGTCGATATCCGCCTGCGGGTACAGGCAGAGGTAAAGGATGTCCGCCGCGCGGATGTCCCCTTCCTCGCCGATTTTATCGATTGCGCCGCTGTCAAGTGCAGCCCTGAGGACTTCCGGGTTTTGGTCAATTCCCGCGATACGGCACCCGGTGTATTTGCGGAAGGCTTTTGCAAGCGAGCCGCCGATAAGGCCGAGGCCGACAATCACAATATTCTGATGCACGGAGCATTCCTCCATTCTGTTTCACATCCATTATATCAGACTGCCGCGGCACATTTCAATGCTTTAAACGGATAAATCAAACCGTGCGTCCAAACGCTTTTGCGGCTGCCTTTACATGCGCGGCAACTTTGTCGAACTGATCGGGGGTAAGGGACTGCGCACCGTCTGAAAGCGCCTGGGCGGGATTGTTGTGTACCTCAATGATCAGGCCGTCCGCTCCGGCGGCAACCGCGGCAAGCGCCAGCGGCTCCACAAGCCACGCAATGCCGGAAGCATGGCTGGGGTCTACCACCACCGGAAGATGGGAGAGCCTCTTCAGAATTGGGATCGCGGAGATATCCAGCGTATTGCGGGTGTAGGTTTCATAGGTGCGTATCCCGCGTTCACAGAGGATTACCTGATTGTTGCCGCCCGCCATGATGTACTCCGCGCTCATCAGAAGCTCCTCAATCGTGCTGGAAAGACCGCGCTTCAAAAGAATTGGCTTGCGGATGGTGCCGAGCTCCTTTAATAGCTCGAAATTCTGCATATTGCGCGCGCCCACCTGAATGATGTCCACGTCGTCCTCTAAAAAGAGTTCTATGTGCCGGACATTCATGATTTCAGTTACGATGGGCAGGCCGGTTTTCTTTTTGGCCTCCGTCAAAAGCTCCAGCCCTTCCGCCTTCAGCCCCTGAAAGGCGTAAGGGGAGGTTCTGGGTTTAAAGGCACCGCCGCGCAGGAACTGCGCGCCCGCCGATTTTACGCGTTCGGCCACGCCGCAGATCTGCTGCTCGCTTTCCACGGAGCACGGCCCCGCGATCAGCGCCAGAGAGCCGTCGCCGATTTTCTGGCCGGTCGGCAGCTCAATCACCGTGTTGTCCGGGTGGAACTTGCGGTTGGCTTTTTTGTACGGCTCCTGCACCCGCTTTACGCTGTCAACGAACTCCTGTGCCGCAATCGAATCGATATCGATGACGGAGGTGTCGCCGATGAGCCCCAGCACGGTGCTCTGCGTACCCACCCATGTGTTGACCTTAATGCCGTACTCCTTTTCCAGAGCAGCGCAGAAATCCTTTCTCTGCCGCGGGGTACAATCCTGTTTTAATACGATGATCATATTCTACCTCCATGTATTCATAAATTTTTTGCGGGGAACTTCTCCGCTCCGGGAGAAAAGCATGCGCAGCCGAAAAAGTGTAAAAAAATAACGGAGCTGCTGCCAGCTCCGTTAAAATATCAGCCTGAATATTAAAAATACAAGGCTATATTCGTCCACGCAAAAGCTCACAGTCAGTTTGATTGCACGCACAAAAATCCCACGCCATAAAATAGCGGGGATAACGATAGCCTGTAAATCGTGTTGTGTAGGCGAACAAACTCATTGTAAAGCTCCTTAACCGATCTTATTCTGTATCATAATACAGAAAGGAAAAAGTGTCAAGTAAATCTGAAGTTTGATTATTTTTTGACGTTTTACACAAATTCGACTGCAATTTTGATTAAATTATTGATTATTCTTTTGACTTTTGCTATAATTAAGCTGTTAAGAGTAGAAAAACTGTCTTTTGTAGAAGGAGATATCGATGTCCAGTAAGAACGACAGCCTTTTAAGTGTGGAAAAAATAATCGACCATCTCGACGGAAGCATAATATGCTGTAGAGGTGACGCCTGCCTGACGCTGGTTTACGCAAGCGGGTATTTTTATAAAACGCTCGGATACGAAAACGGTGAAGTGAGTTCCCTGCTTGAGGGTTATCCGAACAGCGTCCTTCGGAACGAACCGCCCATCGATATGGAAAAGCTGATGGAAGAGTTAAGGTGGAACGGCTTTGCCGAAAGGGAATTGAAGCTGATAAAAAAGGACGGCCACCACATCTGGGCGTGCTGCCGCATGCGCCTTCTGGAGGAGAACGGGGAAGCATACCTCTGCGGAATCCTGTTCGACGTAACGCTGCAAAGGCGTTCCCGCAGGCGGGAATACGAGCAGATGGAAGCAATCAAAAAAGCGGAAAACGAGCTGGCGGCCAGTGAGGAACGCTACCGCCTGATCATGGAGGAGGCGGCGGACCCGATCTTTGATGTGGATATGCTGACGCACCAGGTTTACTGTTCTCCGTCCTTTAAAACGGAGTTTGATCTTGATATTACAGTGCGAGAGGAATTTTGGGACAAAGTGCTGTCTTCCGATATTATCCATCCGGAAGACCGGGAGAAATTCCTTTCCCGTGCCCACGATCTTTATGAGGGTAAGCCGCAGATCCCCGGGGAGTACCGCTTGAAAAACGCGGACGGCCGCTATCACTGGTACCGTATCCGCAGCACGGTAATCCGCAGCGACAGCGGAATTCCGATTCGGGTAATTACCTTTATCTCCGATATCGACAAGCAGAAACAGGAGACGATCCGGCTGAGAAAAGAAGCGGAGCACGACCTTCTCACCGGGCTTTACAACCATGTGACCACCATCAGCCTGATCGAAAAAGCGATCTCCAACAGCAAAAGCGGGAGCCGCCACGCTTTGTTTGTAATCGATATCGATAATTTCAAGAATGCCAACGATATGCTGGGGCACCTTTTCGGCGACGAGCTTCTTATGGAGATTTCCTCCAAGCTGAAAAATCAGTTCCGCGAGGATGATATTGTAGGCAGAATGGGCGGGGACGAGTTCGTCGTTTTCCTGCAGAACATATCCTCCGATGCGATTCTGGAGGACAAATCCAGACTGCTGAACGGAATTTTCCGGAATACCCGTACCAACGGCGGTTCTGTCTGCCGGATATCCTGCAGCGTCGGCGCAGCAATCTATCCGACCGACGGGACCAGCTATCCCGAGCTGTTCCGCAAGGCGGATATCGCGATGTATGCGGCGAAGAACAGCGGCAAGGACGCGTGCTGCATTTATTCGGACAAGCTGGAAGCAGCCGCATGCCTGGCCGGAAGCGCCGTAAAATAAAAAGATTCCCCCTCTGTGAACCGTGCGGAGCGAATCCGCCGCGGTACTCGGAGGGGGATTGACTTTTAGTCAAACAAAGTTTGAACCCGCTCTGCCACGGCGTCGATTCCGTCGTCCGCGGGGACGGCAAAATCCGCGGCGGCGCGGTAGACGCCGATTCTTCGGTTATAAAGCTGCTCCATGACTTCGTCGCGGTTCTGCCCGGCGAGCAGCGGGCGGGAACGGTCGCCCGTAAGACGGTTCCGGATTGCGTCCAGTCCCGCGTCCAGCAAAATGATCGTTCCGGTTTCTTTCAGTGCCGCGGCGTTGTCTGGGTTCATCAGCGTTCCGCCGCCCGCCGCGATGACCAGGCCGCTTTTCCGGCTCAGCGTTTTCACGGCTTCGTATTCCAGCCGGCGAAAATCCGCTTCCCCGCGCTCGGCAAAAATCTGCGATACGGTTGCGCCTTCGTTCTGTTCGATAAAACGGTCCATATCCACGAAGGCGCGGCCCGTAATTTCCGCCAGCCTACCGCCGACGGAGGTCTTTCCGCAGCCCATAAATCCGCACAGGATAATATTCCCGAATTTCTTTTTCATTTCTTTTGCCGCGTCCGCGCAGATCGCCTCAATTTCCTGCGCGCGGAATTTTGCGCCGTACCAGATTTCGTGCGCCGCCGCGGCCTGCCAGACCAGCATGCTCATGCCGCCCACAGCCTTGATTCCGTTTTTGCGCGCCAGCCTCAGCAGTACGGTTTCCTCTGGGTTGTACACCGCGTCGAATACGCAGGCGGATTGCCGGATTACCTGTTCCGAAACAGGGCACGCGTCCGTGTTCGGGTACATGCCGGCCGGGGTGGCGTTTGCCAGAAGGTCGATCTGTCCGCGGATTT
The DNA here is from genome assembly GCA_023397245.1 of Bacillota bacterium. GTDB lineage: Bacteria > Bacillota > Clostridia > Oscillospirales > Acutalibacteraceae > DATAML01. The sequence goes on from JAEWUH010000193.1 coordinate 5,366, forward strand.
CATCCAGCAGGCAGCAGTCCGACCGCAGGAACCCGGTCTTTCGGTTCAGGTCGCCGCAGAGCTCCTGCGCCGCCTCCAGACTGTGGGCGCGCGCGGCGACAGTGACGCGGCCGCCGCTGAGCGCCGCCTCAAACGCAAGAACCCGCGCGGCCCCGCCGGCGCCGAGTATTACGGTGCGCCCGTCCAGGCTTGCTCCCGCGGCCTCCAGGGCCTTGCAGAAGCCGATTCCGTCGGTCGTGTATCCGGTCAGGCGGCCGTTTTCGTTTTTCACCGTATTGACCGAATTAAAAAATTCCGCTTTCCCGTCCACCGCATCCAGATAAGGAATAATTGCCTGTTTGTGGGGAATGGTGATGTTGAACCCGCCAAGGGCTTTCAGTTCCGCAAGCTTTCCGGCAAGCCTGTCCGGCGCGACATCCAGAACGCCGTAGTCTGCTTCCCGCCCGCTCAGGCGAAACAGCAGCTTGTGGATAAAAGGGGACATGGTATGTGCAATGGGATGGCCGATCACCGCAAAACTTTTACTCATTTTAACAACCTCGCAGCAACAGAATAAAAAAACAATAAAATATATTGACAAAGTGATAGTTTGCTAATAATATGTGGTTATGGCTTATGTGCCGGAGCGGTTTTTACCATTTTTACTGTGGAAAATTGTAACACATTTTGTATAATTTTGTCCACAATAAGTATCCGCGTTCATATTCAAATTTCTAAGGAGGATAAAACATGGTTTTAGAGAAGGTAAAGGCGATTTTAAGCGAACAGTTTGACGTAGAGGAGGACTCCATTACCGCCGATACCAGTATTGCCGATGATTTGGGTGCCGATTCCCTGGACGTCGTTGATCTGTTAATGTCGATTGAGGATGAATTTGAAATTGAAATTCCCGATGAGGAAGTTGACAATATCAAGACGGTAGGCGAACTCGTTAAGTACATTGAGAATAATGTTTAAAACTGCATTTTCCATCAAACCGCCGTGCTGTGCATGGCGGTTTTTTTACGCCCAAATCATGCGTTTTACTTGAAATGACTTAGTTTATCCGATATAATACAGATATATGTGTATTTCGTAAATTAAGAGGGAGTGTAAAGTGTTGAGTGACTTCGGCTTTTTAACCAACGGCGTTGTGTTTTTGGCGAGCAATCCAAAAATGCTGGTCATGTGGGTGATCGGCGGTTTGCTGATCTGGCTGGCAATCAAAAAGGATTTTGAGCCCGCGCTGCTGATTCCGATGGGATTCGGTGCAATCCTTGTAAATCTTCCGCTGCCCGGCGTAGTCGGGGATACCGGAATTGTCCGGTGGCTGTTTGAAAAGGGAATCGCGGCTTCCGAGGCGTTCCCGCTGCTGCTGTTTGTGGGAATCGGCGCGATGATCGACTTCGGCCCGCTTCTTTCCAACCCGCGTATGCTTTTGTTCGGCGGCGCGGCGCAGTTCGGCATTTTCTTTACGGTCTGCATGGCGGTGCTGCTGGGCTTCCCGTTAAAGGACGCCATGTCCATCGGCGTAATCGGCGCGGCGGACGGCCCGACCTCCATCCTGGTTTCCCAGGTGCTGAAAAGCGGCTATATGGGCGCCATCGCGGTCGCCGCGTATTCGTATATGGCGCTGGTCCCGCTGATCCAGCCGCTGGCGATAAAGCTTGTGACTACAAAGCACGAGCGTATGATCCGGATGCCCTATAACCCAAAGGCTGTATCCAAAACAACAAAAATCCTGTTCCCGATCATCGTGACGCTGATTGCCGGACTGATTGCCCCGGATTCCATCGCGCTGGTCGGATTCCTGATGTTCGGCAACCTCATCCGTGAATGCGGCAAGCTGGAATCGCTCTCGCAGACGGCGCAGGGCCCGCTCGCAAACCTGATCACGATCTTCCTCGGCATTACGATCGCGTTCCAGATGCAGGCGGACAAGTTCCTCTCCGTAGGCACGCTGATTGTTATGGCGCTCGGCCTGGTTGCTTTTATCTTCGATACGATCGGCGGCGTGGTATTTGCAAAGATTCTGAACCTGTTCCTGCCCAAGGATAAAAAGATCAACCCGATGGTCGGCGGCGCCGGAATATCCGCGTTCCCGATGTCCGCGCGGGTCATTCAGAAGATGGCTTTGAAAGAGGATAACCAGAATCACCTTCTGATGCACGCGGTCGGTGCAAACGTAGCCGGTCAAATCGGCTCAGTTGTTGCGGGAGGAATTATTCTCTCTCTCGCCAGAATTTGGGGGATGATGTGATGTTGAACTGGAATTTAATGGCGGTCGCGTTTACCAGTCTGGTAGGCCCTGTGGAAAGCAATGATATTTCAAAATCCTTTTCGCTCATGGGCAAGGGGATGCTGGGCATATTTATCGTTATGCTCCTTATTTACCTCGTAATCTTTATACTGAGCAAAATTCCCGGCGGCAAGAACGAGGACTGACCGATAAAAATCAATAAATTATATTCAAGGAGACCTTACAATGGCGGAACAGAAGAAGATGGTTGAGGCAATTACCCCCATGGAGGAGGACTTTGCCAAATGGTATACCGATATCGTTAAGAAAGCGGAGCTGATGGACTACACCAGCGTGCGCGGCTGCATGGTGATTGAACCGTACGGCTGGGCCATCTGGGAGAATATCCAGCATATCCTGGACGCGCAGTTTAAGGAACTGGGGCACGAGAATGTTTCCATGCCGATGTTTATCCCGGAAAGCCTGCTGAACAAAGAGAAGGACCATGTGCAGGGCTTTGCGCCGGAAGTAGCGTGGGTTACCATGGGCGGAGAGGAAAAGCTGCAGGAAAGAATGTGCGTCCGCCCGACCTCGGAAACGCTGTTCTGCGACCATTTTGCAAAGGTGATTCAGTCCTACCGCGACCTGCCCAAGCTCTACAACCAGTGGTGCTCCGTTGTCCGGTGGGAAAAGACGACCCGCCCGTTCCTGCGTTCGGTGGAATTCCACTGGCAGGAGGGGCATACCATGCACGAAACCGCAGAGGAAGCAAAGGCCGAAACGGAGCGTATGCTCAAGGTTTACGCTGATTTCTGTGAGAACGAGCTGGCCATCCCTGTAATCAAGGGGCGCAAGACCGACAAAGAAAAGTTTGCGGGCGCCGAGGCGACCTATACCATCGAAGCGATGATGCACGACGGCAAGGCGCTTCAGTCCGGTACCAGCCATTACTTTGGGGACGGCTTTGCCAGAGCGTTCGATATTACCTTCCAGGGCAGGGATAATTCCATCTGCCATCCGTTCCAGACCTCATGGGGCATGAGCACCCGCGTAATCGGCGGCATCATTATGACGCACGGCGACAACAACGGCCTTGTGCTTCCGCCGGCCATCGCGCCGATTCAGGTAATCATCCTTCCCATCGCGCAGCATAAGCCGGGTGTACTGGAAAAGGCGCGCGAACTCCAGCAGAGGCTGAAAAAGAGCTTCCACGTACGGGTGGATGATTCCGACCAGACTCCGGGCTGGAAATTTGCCCAGTATGAGATGAAGGGCGTTCCGCTCCGTCTGGAAATCGGCCCGAAGGATATCGAACAGAACCAGTGCGTACTGGTTCGCCGCAGCGACCGCGAAAAGGTGTTTGTGCCGCTCGACGGACTCGAGGCGGCGATTACGGAGCAGCTTGAGGCGGTTCGCAAGGGAATTTACGACAAGGCGCTTGCCCGCCGTGAAAGCATGACCTACGCGGCAACCTCCATGGATGAGCTCAAGGAGATCGCCGACAATAAGCCGGGTTTCATCAAAGCAATGTGGTGCGGCGATGTTGCCTGCGAGGAGAAGCTCAAGGAAGTCGCGGGCGTTTCCTCACGCTGTATGCCGTTAGAGCAGGAGCACCTTTCCGACACCTGCGTCTGCTGCGGAAAGCCGGCAAAAGCAATGGTTTACTGGGGCAAGGCCTACTAAGGACGGGTTTGCCGTGATTTAAGACATAAACAACCGTGGGGATTTTTTCTCTGCGGTTGCTTTTTTATTTTGAGAAAGTGTAACCTTTTCTTCCGTTGAAACGTTTTAACAGTAAAGGGGTGGATAATATGAAAGATGCCCAGCAGCCGGCAGCCGAAGATTTATCATTAAAATATAATCTGTACGGCAATATGCTGTTTAAACTGTGCATGGTTATTCTGTGTAACCGGGAGGATGCGGAAGATGTTGTGCAGGATACGTTTGCAAAGTATTTGAAAAAGCATCCGGACTTTCACAGTGAAGAGCACGAAAAAGCGTGGTTTATCCGCGTTGCTACCAATGGAAGCCGCGATAAACGGCGTTGTTGGTTCTTTAAAAACACCGTGAGCCTTGATCAGGCCGGTGAGTATGCTGAAACGCCGGAACAGACTCAGATACTCGAGCAGGTGATGGCTTTGCCGCCAAAGTACAAAACAGTTCTTTACCTCCACTACATAGAGGGCTACAGGGTGAAGGAAATCGCGGACATTCTGAGAATGAAAGAAGGCACGGCAAAGGTGGCGCTTTATCGCGGCAGAGAAATGCTCAAACTTGAAATCAGAGAGGAGCTTGCATGATGAAACAGGAGGATTTACAGGACGCGGTTCAAAAAATCCATGCCCGCGCGCAGCTGGAAGAGAAAGTGCTGAGCGGAAAGCCGTCGGGATACAGCAGACGTCTGGGCAGGTCGGGCTATCTAAGATACGCAACTTACTTTGCAACTGCTTTGGTGTTTGTTTTGTGTTTCATGTTTTTAGCACGGACATTAAAAACAGCCGTCCCGGCTGACGTGTCGAGCTCCAAACCCGCAGCTTCCCCACAGACTGCCGCACCGAATGGACTTTATCATGACGATAAAGTCCGGAATATTTTACTGCTTGGCGTAGACGGCAATCCGAAAAGTGATGCAGGGCGGAGCGACTGTATTATGGTTCTTACCATCGACAGCAGAAGCGGAAGTCAGCGGCTGATCCTCACGCCTTTCCCCCGCGATTTGTATGTCGACATTCCAGGACATGGAAAAAACAGAATAAACGCCTCCTATACGCTTGGCGGAGCGGCGCTCACCGAGGAAACCATTGAAAAAAACTTTAAACTCGATATTGACGATTACGTGCAGGCTGACTTTGCGGGCCTTATAAAAATTGTTGACCGGATGGGCGGCATCCGGGTTAATCTTTCCGAACAGGAAGCGAAGCTTGTAAATAAGTACTCGGGCGAAACGAATAAGCCTCTTAAGGAGGGCAGCTCGGTTCTGACCGGTAAACAGGCCTTGTACTATTCCCGTATCCGCTCAATCGACAGTGATTTGCAGCGCCTGCTCCGCGAGCAGGCAGTAATAATAGGGATCATCAATCAGTTTAAGAAAATGGATTCCGGTACCCTGACTGGAATGGTACAGGATATCCTTCCGTCACTCAAGACCAGCATGGATAAAAACAGCGTAATGACCATGACACTGAATGCTTCCGCTTATTGTAACTATTCTTTAATCTGTTTAGGGCCGGGGGAAGACATGTTTCAGGAAACACAGGTTACGGTTCAGGGAAACACCATGAATGTGCTGCTTCCGAATCTGGATAAATACAGCGCTAAGCTTTACCAATTTATTTACCAGAACAATGCTTCATAACTTTTCATACAAAAAACAGCGGAGTCCAGCTGAAAACTCCGCTGTTTTATACTTATTATATGAATTTTCTGTAAAGAAATAAAAAAATTCTTTCATTTCGATTCAAGAACCAGATTTTCGGGTATACTGAATTAGGAAGATACTTCTAAAAATACATACTAATTCAGGAGAGTGCTATATTAATGAAAAGAGCATGTTCAATTTTTTTTGCAATCCTTTTGGCGTTTTCGCTCGCAGCCTGTTCAAACCAGCCGAAAAAAACCTCCGCCAAGAATAATAAGGACGTTTCAAGCAAAGCGCTGGAGATCAAAAAGCCTTCGGCGGAATACCGCCATAAAACCGAAAAATACTCCTACGACCAGAATAACCGCAAATACAGCGCGAGTTATCCGCAGCTTTCCGGAGATGCGCAGAATTGTCAGAAAGTCAACGAGCTTTTAAAAAATACCGCGCTGCAGACGATCCAATCGGCAGGAAAAGGAAAAACGGAGGTTGCCGTTCTGATTCGGGTAAAAGGAAAACTGACCTATAACAATGATAGTTTTCTGAGTGCAACCTTTGACGAAACCAACCAGACGGCTTCCAAAGAACCGGTAACGGCTTTCCGCACGGTAAACTTTGACTTAAAGAACGGGAAAGCCTTGACCATCGCGGATTTGATCAAAGAAAACGACGCTCTGGATGCGCTGCTGCTGAAAGAAGCGAAAAGTCATGTCGATTCCGACCTCAAATCCTCTGTTACAGCCGATGTGATTAAGAACGGGATGAAATCCTGCTCCCTGTATTTTGAAAAGACAAAGCTTGGGTTCAGCCTCCCGGTATCGCAGAAGCTGAAGGGTCACATTGAAGTGGAACTGAAATATGAAGATGTAAAACCGTTTATGACTGACCATGAACTGTGGAAGGAACTCGGGGCGAAGTAAGGGGCAATAAAAACAGAGAGGGGGAAGCTCAGGCTCTGAACGTGCAGCCGGCGCGGTTTTGCCGCCGGTCTGAGATAGCGTTTGACTTTTTACGATTCTATATTATACTTAGGTTAAGTATAATAAAGGAATGATAGGATGAAAAAGAGGAAAGCTGCGGTCTTCTTTGCACTATGTGTCATATCCATGACTTTCGCCGTGACGGTTCAGAGCCTGCTGTCCGTATTTATAAACCGCCTTCTGCCGGGGCGCTCCGGCGTTTCCTCTTCTCCGCCCCAATGGCTTTCTTTTGATTATGACGCCTGCTATACCGCCGTGATTGCCGGAACGGCAGTAATCGCGGCTCTGGTTGCTCATGGCAGACCCAAGACGTGAAAACCGAGTGACGGGCTGCTTTTCTGTCCCCGGAGCCGTCCGGAACAGGAAGAACAGCCTATACACTATAAACAAAATTTGCATGAAAAATTCTTACAAAAAAGAGAAAATAAGTGTTGCAATGAGTGCTGCATTATGGTATTATAATTGAGCACGACTGCGACAGATATGCGATGAAGCGGGAGGTTGCGGCTGAAACAGGCCGGTTTTTCCGTGGAGTATGTCCGATTTTAAACCGGGCGACAGATACTTTGAGCGTGCGATAAG
>JAEWUH010000209.1 GCA_023397245.1 Bacillota bacterium
CTCCTTAACTCATTGCTTATATACAAAAAGCGTGCTGTTTTTTATCACAGAACGCTTGATTATATGGCTCTCTTGGCCTGATCAAAACAGCCGGAACCTATGAAGATTGTTTTCCCGAGCATGGATACCGGATAAGGCATTCGGATGCTGTCAACCAGCACGGAAATCAGAAGCGCATTATTGTAAATCTCAATGCGGTCAATATACCCGCTCTGGACACCGATTGCGCTCACTACTGCGCAAGTCTCACCGGGTTCGATCGGCAAGTCAGGAAGCAATGAAATTGCTTCCTGATAGCTTTCAGGGTCTTCAAAGTTGGACGTCCGTCCGGAGCTGTTTTGCTTCTCATCCACATCCGTTTCAGGCACAAAAGCGGACTTCCGTCCGGGGGTGTTTTGCTCCTCGTCCACGTCCGAATTAGGCACAAAAGAGGACGTCCGTCCGGGGGTGTTTTGCTCACCGTCCGCGTCCGTTTCCGGCTCAAAAGCGGACGTCCGTCCGGGGGTGTTTTGCTCCGCATCTGCGTCCGTTTCCGGCACAAAATCGGACGTCCGTCCGGGGTTGTTTTGCTCCTCATCCGCGTCCGTTTCCGGCTCAAAAGCGGACGTCCGTCCAGGGGTGTTTTGCTCCTCGCCCGCGTCTGGATCAGGCTCAAAAGTGGACGTCCGTCCGGAGGTGTTTTGTCCATCGTCCGCGTCCGGATCAGGCTCAAGAGCGGACGTCCGTCCGGGGCTGTGTTGCTCCGTATCCGCGTCCATTTCCGGCACAAAAGCGGACGTCCGTCCGGGGTGGTTTTGCTCCTCATTCGCGTCCGAATCAGGCACAAAAGCGGACGTCCGTCCGGGTTCTTCATCCTCCCGAACAACATGGAGCTTGGCGAGATTATAAGCCTGTTCCAGATTCACGTTGCCATTTATAACTTGTTTTATTTGCTTTTTCGAAAGAGAATCAATAATTTTTTGATACTTCCTGATTTGATGAATAGACATATGCATGGCTTCAGAGATCCCTTTCTGAATCGCACCGTCATATTCACCCGACTGTTGCATTTTTGTGAGAAGCTTCTCAACTTCCATGTAAAACTGCAATTTCTGCCCGGTAGTATAGTCGCGGACATCCAAATTCGCTGAATGGAGCATAAGTTGTGCCCTGTTGGAGGATAGATGGTGATAAACAATGCTGGGAATAGTTTTCCAACCCAAGAATTTGGTAATTGCTTTATACCGTCGCTCCCCGGAAATGATCTGATATTTTGTCTTTGACTTCTGATTCAGGGTAATCGGATTGATCAGTCCGTTTGCCTGAATGCTCACTGCAAGATTTTGCAGATCTTCGTCGGAATCGTTCGCAGCGTACTTGTTATCATCAGCCGGAACGATGTACTCAACCGGTATATCCAGTAGAGTACCGTTGTTTGGATTAATTCTTGTTATATCCCCGCTGCTTTGTGGTTCAGCAGCTGCCGGTTGCTCAATAATCTGTTCTTCCGACGGAGCAGAAGCCGGAGACTCATTCCGGCCGGAAACCAGATCACGCCAGTGACTGGCCGTAATATGATCGGCTTCGTCTACCAAATTATTTTCGCACATAACGGCCAGTTTCAGTTCGATTGCTTTGTTCTGCCTTGTTTTATCAATCATCTGAAAAGCTTCGTATGCTTTTTGATAATAGGATCTTGCAGCATTTTCGTCCTGTGTCAGGCTGATCCCCAGAGAATACATTTTACCAAGTTCATAATAGGCAAATGGACAACCGGCTTCGGAAGCTTTCGAGAACCACAGCCCGGCTTGAAATGAGTTTACTTGTGTCATTACGCCTTTATAGTACATTTTACCGAGCGCATACTGAGCACACCGGTTCCCGCCGGCTGCAGCATCCATATACCATAGAAAATCGTCACCGCCCGTTTGGTGTGATCCTGGATCAGAGCTTTCATTGGTCAGGGCCAGATGATACCAGATATCCGCCTTCTGTTCATCAGAAAGCCTTTTCCATGAAACCGGTTCGTCTTCATATGGTTCAACAGGGCTTGAATTGTCTACCTCCGGTGCATCAACCTCCTGCTTAACTTCTTTCTTTGTTTTCTTTCCAAATAACACGGAATCACTCCTCGTATAATCTCAACAGCAGAGCGTCCACCGTAAAGTGAGCGCTTACACTAACTGCGCTATTTTTCTCTATCTTTGAATTTCCCGCAAGCAAAGCCCCATGCGGGGCATTTTGCTTTGCCATTTGTTATGCCGCAATTTTCCCTGCTCCAATTAGCGCACATTCGGCAGAGCTTATCTTTTTTACATCCATAGCACAAACACATTTCGTCGTTTGCAAAGACCGTATTACCCTACCTCCTTCTACGCTGAAACAGCCATCTTGTACTTACTCAGGATCTTCTCTTCCAATTCGGAACGGACATCCATAGAAGTGGGAACAATGATATATTGATTACGACTCTTATCCTGCACATACGGATTCTTTGGGAATTCAACAAATAGCCGTTCTTCCGATTGGATTATTTTGATATCGTTGAGGATCAGTTCTCCATCCAGAGTAATACTTGCAACTGCTTTCAGCCGGGGTTTATCCCGTATCACTCGGATCCTTACTTGCGTTATTTGCATATTGACTCCTTTGAAAAAGCGGAACCAGTTCCGCTTTTATAATAATTTACTCAATTCTGGGTTATCGATAATATTTCCGACTACCTTTGCCCACTGCCCTGTTATGCCGATTGGGAACTGACCGTACCGGTTCTCCGCATAGAAGCCCATATTAACTTCCCATGTACGATCCAGAGAGCAGAATGCAGGGTGCTGACCGTACTTAACGATAAAGTGAATCCCCGGATTAAAAACCGATTGAATGATATCCTGTTCAAATATCTGATTTATCTCAACATCATTCTGCTGCGTATTTCTTCCTACGGTTTCGGGGATAACCGAAAAGGCAGGAAGTGTACGCTTATTGAATTTTTTATTCTGCAGATAAGGAATGACAAAAGGCGAATTATCTAAATGAATTAAGTCACCGTAAAGCCAAATGCCGGTACCGATTTGCTGTCCTCTATACAAGTCAAACACTTCACTTTTCCTCCTTTAGGTTCTTTGCAACACGTAATGCCTGAGCGTAGCAATCTTCTCCGATAAACAAATCCGTTCCTACCCTTCCTATTGGATAACAGGTCCTCAGGCAATTATATAAAACAGCAATCTGCAAAGAACAGTCATAAACTTCAAAATGATCAACGACAGCAATTTTTACAGTGTGATGTCCGTTGTTATGGTCAATATAAGCACACGACTGTTTCGGATAATACGGAAGGGTATCTAGAAGTGCAACTGCTTCTTTAAATGTTTTTGGATTTTCATAGATAGCTTTCGGCTTCGGAATCTGCAAAGGCTCTTTCTGAACATTCTTTTGAATACTCAAGTTCTGAATTTTTGCGCCATCATTTGTTTCAGGTTTTTGCGATTCAGTCACTTGTTCCATCACCTTTTGAGCCTCTTGTGGCGATTCAAAAGGTATTTTGAGCATTCCGGTTGATTGTTCCTCCTCATATTTTTCATAGCCCCGCAGAGCTGCATACTTGTCCAATGCATCCTGCGCCTGTGCAAAAGAATCAAAAGAATCCGGCATAGAACCTAACCGAATTTCCTCGCTGTCTCCGATTTTGAAATAGGCAGCATATTTATCCGGGTTGGTTTCATCCGGCTTTATGAAGAATGTTTTATCCCGATGTTTGAACATATGCGGTGTAACAGATTCCGAAAAAGCGGAACTGGTTCCGCTTTTTATAAGCCCGTCATCCTCACATTTTCGTTTCTTTGTCTCCGGTGGCTGTGGATCAGGTTCCGGGGCGGCGGTCTTACACGCATTGTTGATGCTTACCTCTCCTTTAATTACTGCCTGCTGCTGTTCGGGAGTAAGCTTCTCCGCAATGGTCTGATATTTCCTAACCTGACGGGTAGAAACGTTTAGACGCTCTGCCAGCCCCTTTTGAATGCTTCCATGATAGGTACCGGCGTCTTTCATCTTCCGGAGCAGCTGCTCCAATTCCTGATACCGCCTGAACTTCTGCTCGGAGGTGTATTCCCGGTGGCTGTTGGCTTCATACAGCTTCAATTCGGCTTCATCGTCTGATATTCCCTCAAATACCATGCAGGGAATATTTTTAAACTTATCCGATAGGTACTGTTTAATCGCCGAATAGCGGTGTTCTCCGGAAATAAGCTTGTAGTTGTCTGCGGCTTTCTTGTTCACGGCAAGCGGTTCAATTAAACCGTTGGCCAGAATGCTCATCGCCACTTCATAGCGGCTTTCGTCCGTGTCCTCGTCCGCAAAGGGGTTATGATCTGCCGGCTCAATGTAGTCGATTGGAACCAACTCAAAGTGGGATACATTTGACAGGGTTTCCGTGATCGTTTTTACTTTATCTAAACCGGCCGTAATATTACCAATATTCAACTTGCCCATGCCCGTGGCCTCCTCTATTTGTTTTAAGACAATCTGCTTTTCCTTGTCTGGCGAAATGTCCTTACGGCTTCCATTGTCCGTAAAGAACTGTTCGTACAGCACCTTTTTCGCTGCAATGCCCTTTTTGTTCTGATCCGGATAGGCGGTCAAGCGGTATCTGCCGTCATCCCCGTAATCAGCAGCCCGGTTATCTGTCAACGCGCCGGCTGGAATATGAAGCCCTTCCAGAGTTGAAGCAAATTTCTTCACTTGTTCTAAAAATTTGAAATCAAGGCTATAAATACTGCCGACGCATTTGTCGTTGACGTGCAACTGCGCGTCGGAATCGTAACGAATGTATTTGCTGCCCCTGCACTCATAGGCAGAGACATCATTACAATGGGTATCACAATTCCATTTCTCAACCGGAATGATGAACGGGCAGCCGTAACATTCATGCTCTGCGCTGTACCCGTTCAGGCGATAACCTGTTGTTCCGACGTCGGTACTCTTTTTGAATTTCCGGCCGCATTTGCAAACATATTCGTTCAATGCAGCCCACCTACGCTTTCGCTTTTGAAAGGATCTCGTCAGTCAACGCCTGATAATCGATGCAACCGTTACTCTTTGGTTCATAGACGCATATGGGCTGGTGCGCATTGATCGCCTCGGACAGCTTGGTGTTCTTCCGGATCGCAGTCTTAAAACAAGGGAAAATGTCCTGATTCTGTAGGGCTTCCTTGTAGGCCATCTTGTTGGCCGTCTTTTCATCGATGGTGATCAGTACACCCATGACCTGAAGCCCGGGATTCACACCCTGTTTGATGTCGACAATAGTCTCTGCCATGCACTGGAGGCCGTGGATGGCATAATCGTCTGGGATGGTCGGAAGGATGATATAATTTGCAAACGCAAGCGCGTTGGTCTTAACACGGTCACCACTTGGAGGACAGTCGATCAATATGTAATCATATTCTCCCTCAATATCCTGCAGCGCGTTCTGCAGCGTGTATTCCTGACGGCGTACTTTCATCATCAGCGCGGTTTCCATGTTCCGGAACGCGTATGTGGAGGGCAGAATATCGAGGTTCTGAATATCGGTCGGGCGAATTGTCTGTTTTGCCGTTACCGCACCCTGCATCAGCTCATAGATGCCCGGCTGTGAATCGTCGTAAAGGCCGTAATAGCTTGTCGCATAGCTTTGATGGTCAAGGTCTATCAGCAGCACCTTGTAACCTCTTTCCGCCAGCATAGCCGATACATTCACCGCAGTGGTAGTTTTAGCAACGCCGCCCTTTTCGTAGGTGATAGCAATTTTGATACTCATAGTTCTCTTTTCTCCTTTTCTCTGTTCGTAATGAGTTTTTTCTTGCGTTTCATACGGGCTTGCAACCGTCTGGCATCTACCAGGCCGCATTAACGGTGCTGATCGTTCCGCTGCTCTGCGTTATAGGTAAAAAGAAAAGCTTTCCTGTTCAAACAAGAAAGCTGGTAAAAAATGACTTTAATTCTATTAAGTGAATATTCAACACAAATTGATCACCTGGCATAAAATTGCGGTAAGATATTATTGTACAGAATCAAGTACTCAAAGCTGAATTCAAATGTCTCACAGGAAGAGCCGCACAAGTTGTGCGGCTCTTCCCTTTATTCTGTAATTGGCCTAAATTGGTATTTTGTATAATTAGGTACCGCCCGGCACCGGCAAAAAAGTCAAACCCGAAAAACCGGCGTATTTTCAATTTAACTGATTTCAGACAGCAAAAATGATAACCTCAAAACCACAATATCTTGTGATCGCGCAAGAAAAAAGAGAACTCTTTCTTTCGCCGGTTCTCTCAGCTTTTCTTAATTGGCTTTTTTCGCCTGCTTGATAATTATGCTTTTACATATTTCTCCTCCACCTAAATATTCTATTGCCTTTTCAAACTCGTTCATAATTTCTCACTTTCTGTAGCTTCTCGTTCATATTTAAGACACATTTTTGCTGTATTATGTAAACTAATAAGACTGATGGAGGACAAACATGATTCAAAACACAGCAGCAGCTTTAAAAAGCAAACTATCAGTATACAGAGTCTGCTATCAAGAAGCCAAAAAGTCCAAAGATTTGAAGCGCATGGTTCTTTTGGCCCCTATCATTAGCGATCTCCGTGATGAAATAGCTTTACTAGAAGATTAACTTTGCGGCTCTTGCTTCACGGCAGGAGCCGATTTTTAATAAAATTTATCTTTCTGGACAAACTATCCCACGAAAGGGGATAAATTCATGGATATAAAGTCGTCAGAATCTAAATCCGATAAATCCGCATCTACGTCTGCAGTTGTTCCATCCATCCAGCCAGTGCCAAAAAAAGAAGATGAGATACGTGCCGTTAGTAATGTTAATATTAAGGGTAGTGGCCGATCACAGTGATTTCCTGCCGTCCTGTAATGGGGCGGCTTTTTTTGTTACGGAGACGGCGCTCGATAATTTCCCTACATTTCATATAAAAACTCCTTTTAGTCTGTCAGCTTCGGTCTGATGTGCCAGTCATTATAAAATCCATACAATTAAAGCTGGTGGATATTTATTCTTAAGCTATAATAGAAGAACTTCTCTTCTTAATCAAATTAAGAAGAGGAGTTCTATTTACAGTTCAATTTTACAAAAGAAGGTGACCAGCGTTCTATTTGGATCAAGTCTGGGTGCTTAATAAAGTAATTTTCAAAATCTTTTTCAGGTTGTGTCATTCGAAACCATTTTTCACAAAATTGTATTATCTGCGCGTGAGCTTCTTCGTCTGATACAACGCTGTGGGAAAGGTTACTATAATACATAACGACCCCCTCCTATATCATCTAGCGACCAATTTTTTATTGTTCTGTATTTTACCAAAAAGCAGCAAAATGGAAACATATATTAAGCTTATATTGACTATAGTGAAAAGTTGGATATTGACAAACAAAAAAAATAAAGAAATCATTTCTTCAACTAGTAATATGATCCGTGTTAACTTCTTGTAATGCTCAATCTCCAAGTTGTCTAAAGGCTTATTGATGTTTTCCACTGGTGCCAGAAAAAATATAATAATAAAAGATGGGATACAGGTAGAAATAGATATCCAAAACATTATTTGAGTTGAACATAACTTGGATATTAATAAGACGGAAGTGATCATGAATACAGAAATACAATAACAACGGAACCTAGTTTTAGCATGATAGCCGCCAGCATATTCCCTTATTATTGAAAAGGACATTGTAAATATTATGACCTGCAGCACCATACCGAAGAATAAACCAACCAATAGCAAAGTAATATAATGAATTAATTTGAAAAGAGCGGTTTCAATACCAAAACGGTATATTTCAATATCGTCTTGCGTAATTAATCCGCTCTCATACATTACATCTGCTAATTTTTTAGTTGTCCGTTTTAGCATTAGAACTTCCTTAATTTCTTAATGGCATTTGGAAGCTTAGGCTGATAAGCAAAGCAGATACAAGAAGTGTTAGCTGATTTGCTTGCTTCAATGAATGCTACCTTGGAAATTAATGATAATGCTTTTCCCTTGAGATTAGTTTTACTGTTTTTCATTTTAATACCTCCTCTTTATTTACAGATTATATTTATAATCTGTAAATTCTCAAGAGGATTCGACTAACTTACAGTTTTTTCGACCAAAATACAAGTTTAATTACAATATAAAATAAAATTATTAGTCTTTTATAGGTAACATAATACTAATTGAGAATTTACCTTGCTCGAAATTTATATCAAAATCACCATCATATTTACAAACGCAAGCCTGAACATTAGATAGTCCAATTGCTTTGTGATTCTCTTTAGTTGATATAAATTCATCTCCATTTCTAGCGGGTACAGCCTCTATAGAATTTATAAGATTTATAACGATCATTTCATTAAAATGATAGAGACGAAATTCAACTTGTCTGTCCTTATTTTTAATCTTTAAGCAGGCTTCGATAGCGTTATCCAATATATTAGCAAAAATAGAAGTAATATCAGTTTCACTTATAAAATCTAAATTTACATTTTCTACTGTATATATAAATTTTATATTATATAGTTCACATAACTTTATTTTCTCATTCACAATAATATTAAGTATTCTATTATTGCTTTTGAACTTCATACCTAATTGATCCACAATATCATAAATTTTTTGAGCATATTCAAGGCCCTCTGAGAATTGATCCATACTATATAATCTTTCAATTACCTTAATATGATTTTTAATGTCATGCACAATTTTTTGGGAATTATTATATTCCACTTCTAACTGTTGATAGTAATTATATTGCATATTATCATGTTGCTTCATGAGAGCTATATTTCTTTCCAATCGGTCTGATTTTGAGACACTATGATAAATATAAATGACAGAAATATTTATAAGTATTGATATAATTGCCATGAATAATATTAAATAATAAATCACTTTTGGGTTTAGCTTATATGTAGGTAATATCAAAATTATATCGATAGTTATAAAATTCACTATTGGGAGGATTAGCAAAAGAATATATTTTCTTAGGGGGCTATCAAACTCCTCTTGTTTTTTAAAAAGAATAATTAAGAGATTATTAATTATCATCATAAATGTTAATACAATAAGTATGTTAAGTAGATACAATATTGAATTGTTGCCGTATAAAGGCATATATCCTATAACAATAGACATGAAAGATGAAATGATTATATCACATATTGCATATGAAACAAGAAATATTATTATTTGTAATATTTCTTTCCAACGCCTTGCATTATAAAAGACGACAGCGATTGTTAACATTAAAAATATAAAAAATGAGAAATTTAAAATAGGTAAATCAAAAAGATTTACAAAAAACAATAAAACAGATCCTAATATAAAAATTAATAACCTCGGTTTCTTCCCAGAAAAAAGCGGTTGATATAATTGGCTCATAAAATACAATATTATAAGCATATCACCCGTACAAGATATAAAATTGGATAAATATCTAATAAACGTATCTAGCATAAACTCATCTCTTAATTAATAAATTAAAATTATTCCTCAGAAAAGAGTGAAATTCTGCTTTGAATTCCACGGCTCTTTTCTGGGATATAGGTATAAGATCACCGCTAGTTAATAAGATGTCATATCCTTTAATACTGGAAACATACTTTAGATTAATAACAAAGCTTTTGTGCGGCATTGAAAAGCCATATGGTTTATAATTATTTAAGATATTAGCAATACTATCAGATATTTTATAAGTTCTCTCTTTCGTCACAATTTCTATCTTGTGGTCACAAGATTCGAAGTAATAAATATCGTTGGAGTTAATCGTTTTTATCCCAAGGTTAGTGTCA
>JAEWUH010000213.1 GCA_023397245.1 Bacillota bacterium
GGCAAAGGACTGATCGAGTATGGCACCCTGTTTGCTCAGCTTTTTTCCGGATTCCACTTCCGGCAGATCCAGCGTGTTGCCGGCGGGCATTGCGTAAACTTTCAGGGTCGGTTTCCCGTTGATTTGGGCAATGGAATTGACGGTAAAGCGTTTTTCCGCTTTTTCAACACCGCCAATATTGCGTACCTCCCACAGCTTCGTTTCGGAAGGATTTGCAGCCGCGACCCAGAGGTCGGAAAGATTGGATTCCCGGTACATAATATCCGACTGGGTTTCAATGGTTTTCCAGATGCTGTCCAGTCCCGCGGCGATGCTCATGGCTACGGCAGCCATGATAAAAATGGAGATGAACTGCGAGCGGGATTTTTTCATATCCTGAACGGACTTTTTGAAGAGAGCGCCTTTTACCATACAATCTCCTCCACGTTCTGAGAATGTTCGTTGTGTATGGTCTCATAAATTTTGCCGTCGCGCATATGTATCACTGTGTGCGCCATTTCCGCAATGGGCGCATTGTGGGTCACTACAATGACAGTTTTGCCCATGTCCCGCGCAACGTCTTGAATCAGCTTCAGAACCATGCGCCCCGTGCCGGAGTCCAGCGCGCCGGTCGGCTCGTCACAGAGCAGAATCTGCGGATTTTTCGCCAGCGCGCGCGCAATGGATACCCTCTGCTGTTCGCCGCCGGACATCTGGCTGGGGAAATTGTTCATTCGATCCGCCAGTCCGACCCGCTCAAGCATCTCCTTCGGATTTAAAGGATTTTGGCAGATTTCCTTTGCAAGCTGTACGTTTTCCAGCGCAGTAAGGTTGGGAACCAGATTATAAAACTGAAATACGAATCCGATTTTGTTTCTCCGGTATGCAGTCAGCCCTTTTTCATTCAGCCGGGAAATTCCTTCGCCGTCCGCAAAAATCGTGCCGCGGGTAGGGGTGTCCATCCCGCCGATTAGATTCAGCACGGTGGTTTTTCCCGCGCCGCTCTGCCCCAATATAACCGTGAACATTCCTTTTTCAATCGAAAAGCTGATGCCGTCCACTGCTTTTATGATGCTGTCGCCAACGATATATTCCCGTTCAACACGGTCAAATTCGATAAAGCTCATACGGTCACGCCCTTAGAAAAATATATTGATTGAATTCATTCAGTCATAATATATACGCTGCGTGTTCATTTGTCAATACGTCATTCATAAAAATTTGAATTGCGGAACTCCCTGTGACTTCAGCGGCCGTTGTACGGGATGAAGCAGGGCGGGAGTGGTTGGGCAGAGCCTCCGCTCGATTCGGGAGCTTTCGCACAAGAAAACGGGCCGTTTCAATCAGCACAAGGCTGAAATCAAACGGCCGGTTAATGCAATATTATAATCGGTGAAGGGAAGAACAATCTTTCTCAGAGCGGACAGGCTTTTCCCGAACAGCGCACGAAATCGGTCAATCCTTTGTTATCGCATATATACAGGCATCATTAATCTGACCGTCTTTAAAGACGCTGCGTTTTAGAATGCCCTCCTGCAAAAAGCCTGACTTCTCCAGCGCCCTTTGGGAGCCTTTGTTGTACGCGAAGGGTCTGGCATAAATTCGCTCAATATCATACCGGCTGAAAACAAACTGCGTAAATTCCTTTAAAACCTCAGTTATAATACCGCGCCCCCAGTATTCTTTGCCGATCCAGTACGCGATTTCCGCGTTCTTTTGGTAGATGTCGTTTTCAAAAAAGACCGCTATGCTGCCGATCATTTTCCCGTCCAGCAGGATTGCCCTTGCACATTCTTTTTCATCGCTGCTGCCGGCAAACCATTCAACAATGTTCCTGCATTCTTCCAATGTTTTTGGAAAGGAGTCACTTAAATTTCGGTATAATTCAACCGAGTTGGATTGTAAATAAAACAGCTCACCGTATTCCTTTTTCCACCTCACCAGTTCTATCATTGTCAGATACTCCCTTTTCCGAATTGGCCTTCATGAATAAAAGCTTAGCATAAAATTGCGAAAAAGGCAAATACATAAAAAACAAGCATAAAAAGCCACCCCATATTTCTTGGGCTGATTTTCTATGCTTTTCATGCTCCGATATGAGGGCGTTATTCGCTCATTTCGCTTTTTTTCTTCAATATTCCGGCTGCTTCCTCGCACCATTCCAGATACGATTTATATACTTTTACCCCAAACATCGCCGTAAGCAGATAATACAGGTGGGTTTCATCCGTATCTTTTATTTTTTCCAGTTCCTTTACCGCGCCTTCCAGAAGAGGCAGCTCTTTTCGAACTTTTTTCTGAAAATTCTGGATATGTTCCAGTGTACCGGCTTGTCCGATTTCGTTTCCAAAGAACAGCTTGAGCAGGGTCTCATATCGTATTTCGTCCTTCTCGGCCGGTAATTGCAGCCATTCTTTTAAATGCTCCCGCCCGGTTTCCCGAATCGTATAAACTGCTTTATCCCTTCCGTTTTCCGTCGTTTCATATTTGTCTACCATGTCTCTGCGGACAAGCTCGCTTAGCGTGGGATAAATGCTTCCAAAGCTTGCTCCCCAGAAAAACCGGAGGGTGGTATCCATTCTCTTTTTGATTTCGTACCCGGTCATTGGCTCATGGCTTAACAGACCAAGAATCACGCAGTCCATTCTCTTTTCATTTGGCATCTTGCATCTCCTTGCTTTGGCGAACCAAATTTCCTTTATCCCTGAGCATTGCGTAGCGCAGGGCTTTTTTAGGGCAGGAATCCACGCAGGCTCCGCACAGAATACATTCCGGGTCCTCACATTTTCCGCTCTGAACCATATGAACAACGTCAAGGCTCATGGGGCAGTTCTTGCTGCACTGTCTGCACGATACGCATTTTGAGGGGTCAGCGGCAATATGCAGCCCCGGCAGATGAAGAAGGTTCCTGATTTTCGTACCGATTACCATAAACGGCGCCATCCAGCAGTAATAATGGCAGGCAATCCTTTTTCCGAAAATCAAGGAAGGCAGCAGCATGGTTAAAATTACAATATAATAGATGATATAACTTTGCAGATCGATAACCGATATGCCGTTTTGAGTCCGGTAGAAAAAATCGACCTTTGCCACTTTGCCTTTATACACAAAGAAGAAAATGATTGCGGCGATCCATACGGCCCAGATTATGTATTTGATGGTATTCTTCCATCCCTGCTTCGGTGCTTTATCATTTACCGCGAAAGCGCATTCCTGCAGACTTCCTGCAGGGCACAGATACCCGCAGAACAGCCGCCCGAACAGGATGGAACCGATCAGCATTATTGCGAACACAATAAAGCTGCCGTTAATAATACCCTCCGCCGCGCCCGCAAGAATCAGGATGGGGGAAAGGTAGTAGACGGTGACCGGGAATAGCAGGAGAGAGATCAGCAATAATAATTTCCGTAACTTCTGTCTTTTCATTTTCATTCAATGCTCCCATATATCAGTCTGATACAATAATATATCAGACTGATATATAAGTCAACTAATTTAAAAGATAAAATTCACTTCTATTTGGAGTTGCAGGGCTTTATTTTTGTTTTATGTACAGTTCCAGCAGCTTCATGGTGTTTTTCACGCCGTCCAGGTGGGAACGCTCATAGCCGTGGGAGGCATAGACCCCCGCGCCGACCAGTCCGTGCTTCAGGTCATAGCCTGCCGCAAGCGCGGCGTCCGCGTCGGAGCCGTAGTGCGGATAAACATCCACTGCAAAATCAAGACCGCCGTCTTGCGCGCACCGGATGAGGCCGGTTGTTACTTCATAATCATACGGCCCGTGGGAGTCCTTGGCACAGATGCTTACCATACGCTCACTGCAGGCCAGACCTTCTCCGATGCAGCCCATATCCACGCTGATGATTTCCTCTGCGTCCTCCGGCAGCGCGCCGCAGGCCCCGTGCCCGACTTCCTCATACACCGTGATGAAGGCGTAAAGCTTGCGCGCGGGCTGCAGCTTTTTCTCCCGAATATCCTTCGCAAGGCCCAGAAGAATCGCGACGGACAGCTTATCGTCCAGAAAACGGCTCTTGATATAGCCGCTTCCCGTAACCGTCGTGCGCGGGTCAAAGCAAACGAAATCTCCGTTCCGAATCCCCAGCGCTTCGGTATCCTTTTTCTCCTTTACGTCCTCGTCAATCACAATCTCCATATCGTCAAACGTGCGCTCCTGCTTGGAATATTCCCCGTTGACGTGAAGCGAAGGATCGTTCATTTGGAGCGTGCCTTCAAACAGCTTGCCGGAGCGGGTGCGGATACGGCAGTTTTCCGTCTCGCAGTTGTTGGCGTTCAGGCCGCCGATATTTGTAATGCGCAGCCTGCCGTTCTTTTTGATTTCGGCAACCATGCCGCCCAAAGTATCAATATGCGCCGAGAGGATCAGCGGACGGCCTTCTCCGCCCAGATCGCAGACTACGCAGCCCTTGTTGGTGCGGTACGGGGTATAGCCGAGTTTCGTGAACTGTTCCAGCGTATATTGGGTCACCTCTTCGGTAAAGCCGCTCGGGCTGTCAATCGCCGTAAGTTTTTTCAGCTGGTCAATAATATAATCCATAATTCCCTTTCTTTCCGTATGAAACTTCGCGAAAATATCGTACATCCTGCTGCCGGACTGTTCCGACCTGTTGTGCAGGCTGCTTTCATTCCATTATAGTACCGTGCTTTTTCGGATTCAACTAAAAGAACGGAGGACGGCATATTCCGGCTTGACTGCGGCCGGGGAGCGTTGTATTATATTTTATGCTGCAGAGAAACAAACAGGCCTGCCGCACCGTTTTGCACGATTTCTCAAATCGGGTTTGACGGCGGCCTGTTTCCTGGAAACCACTGATTAAGTCAGGACGTGCGTCGGTATTCCTTCAGCGGTTCCCTTAGAGCGAAGTTTTAAGACCGAAAACTGAACCATACGGGAGGACTTCAAATTGACGGAGAATCCAAAGCATCCGGGCGTTTTAACCGAAACGGAGGACCTGCAGGCGGTCGTCCGGGAAGCGGTGGAAGAAGAGCAGAATATTACCGGCTGCCATTTTAAGAATTCCAATCTGGAAAATACAGACGCGGAGATGATTGAATTTCACAACTGCGTTTTTGAAAACTGCAGGTTCATTCAGTGCTCGTTCCACGGAATCTATTTTGAGGACGTGACTTTTCTGAACTGCGACCTTTCCAATACGGATTTTACGGAAAGCTTTTTCCGCAGGGCGCGCTTTGAAAACTGCAAGGAGATGGGCGCAAATTTTGCCGAGACCACCTTCGACCACGTCGGCATGAAGGACTGCAACTGCAGGCTGGCGAACCTGTCCGCTTCCAAAATAAAAAACGCTGCGTTTGACCATGTTGATTTTACAGGCGGCAGCTTCCAGCAGTGCGGGCTGAAAACGGTTGGATTTCAGCAATGCAGCCTGATACAGGCGGAGTTCCTCCACACCCCGCTGAAGGGGATTGATTTTACCCGCAGCGAAATCGGGGGCATTCTCCTTTCCGGCGAAGAGCTTCGCGGCGCAATCGTAACCCCGGTTCAGGCGTGTGATCTTTCCCGCTTTCTGGGACTGATCGTCCGTTAAGCCGTAACAGGCCGCAAAAGATGGAATATTCAGCCTGACAGTTGTCTGCAACCTGAAATCATTATAAAAAGACCTGAAAAGACGCCGCAGGCGCCCGATCAGGTCTTCTTTTTCCTATAAAAGATGCTGCAGCCGATTAATCTCCGCTTTCCTGTCTCCCATGCTAAAAGGAGATGTCATCCGCAGAGGGCAGAGAGATTATTAAATATAGAACATAAAGCCGGAAGACTGTTTCTGTTTCTCTGTTTCGTTCACAAGGTCATAAAGCGTAATCTTTTTCAGCGCGGCGGCAACGGCGCTGTCGATATCGGCAAACACAAGCGTCTGCATGGTCTGCTCGATTTCCTTTGACTGCTTCGCAACGGATTCGTCGGTCTTTTCAAAAAGAGACTGTTCCAGGGCTTTTAAAATTTCATAAGCGTTTATGGCCTGAGGCGGCTTTGCAAGCTTGTACCCTCCCTGGGCGCCTTTGGCGGCAAAAACCAGTTCTGCCCTTTTTAAAAGGGAAAACACCTGTTCCAGGTAAATTTTTGAAATACCGAGCTTTTCCGATATGCTTATAATGGTGATGCATTCATCCGACGTATAATACTGTGCCATGCTGATCATGGCGGCCAGTCCATATCTTCCTTTTGAAGAAATTCTCATGATTATCTCCTTTCGCAGCGATAATAACAAGTCCTGTAATAATAATATATATGGAAAGCTTTATTTCGTCAAGAGGAATACAGAAATAAACATAGCAGTTATCTATGCTTTACG
>JAEWUH010000074.1 GCA_023397245.1 Bacillota bacterium
GGCATGGGCAACCGCCTTGAACATGGCTTCAATCTCATGATGCGAATTTGAACCGTATTCCACGCGGGTATGCAGTGTAATTCCGGCATTCACGGCAAATGCACGCATGAATTCCTCCGTCATGCAGGTATCGAAATCACCAACCCGTTCCTGCAGAAAACCTGCCTGAAAAACAAGGAACGGCCTGCCGCTGATATCCACCGCCGCAAACGCAAGCGCCTCATCCATGGGAACCGTAAAGCTGCCAAACCGTGCAATGCCGGACTTATCGCCGAGCGCTTCTGCAAAGGCTTTACCGAGCACGATACCGACGTCCTCTACCGTATGGTGGCAGTCAACCAGCAAATCCCCTTCCGCCTCCACCTTAAGGCCAAAACCTCCGTGTACCGCAAAAGAGTTCAGCATATGGTCGAAAAAGCCCACTCCGGTGGAGATATCCACATTGCCTCCGTCGAGGGAAAGCTCGATACGGATATCTGTTTCCCGCGTTTTTCGCTGCTGCACTGATGTCCTCATGTTTTCTCACATCTCTTTCCGTTTTATTATAGGCCTTTAAATGAATTTTTCGAATGTTTTAATAAGCTCCCGGTTCTCTTTTTCGGTTCCGGCTGTAATGCGGATATAATCTCCCATATAGCGAATCGCAATTCCCGCAGAAAGCAGGGACTCGAACATCCTTTTTGAATCCTCCATCCGGATAAAAACAAAGTTGGTAACGCTTTGATATGTGTGCATCCGGTCAGGATAACTGCTTTCAATGCGTTTTAACTCGGAATAAAGGGCGTTTTTGGATTTTATAATCTCGGCAATCGCGGATAAAATAAGCTCTTTTTCCTGCAGAACGACAGAACCTATTTTCTGCGTAAGCAGGTTTACATTGTACGGTGATTTTACCGCCTGTATCGCTTGGGTAATCGTTCGGTTTGCAACCGCAAATCCGAGACGTATTCCGGCCATTCCAAACGCTTTGGAGCAGGTACGCAGGATAATGAGATTGTCATAGTTTTCCACTTCTCCCAGCAGCGACTGATCCCAGAAATCCATATATGCCTCGTCCAGCACCACCAGCGCCTTTACGGAAGAAATCAGGTGCCTTACGTCTTCCCTTTTTAAGCCGAGTGAAGTCGGGTTGCAGGGATTGGAAAATACAATCATTCTTACGCTGTTTTTTTCCGCTGCTGCAATCATATCGTCCACATCAATGGTCAAATCCGGCTTTTTCTGATATTGAATACAATTTGCCTCCACGATTGAAGAGTAGAAGCTGTACATGGAAAAGTCGGGCGATACGGTCATGACGGTTTCGCCCTTCATGAGAAACGCGTTGTATATAACGGAAATCAGTTCGTCGGAGCCGTTCCCGGCGGTTACGTTTTTCGGATTTACCTGATAGAATGACGCGAAGCTTTCACAAAGCTCCGCAGCATACGGGTCGGGGTAGCGGTTGTAGGGTACTTCTGCCGCAGCCTTCTGGATTTTTGCAAGGACGGATTCCGGCACTGTGATAAAAGACTCATTGGCGTCCAGACGGATCGGATAATATCCTGTAATCGGGTCGTAAGGCTTTAAATCCCGAATTTTCTCGTTTAACTGGTACATATCAGCGCCTCACTTGAATCGAATTTGCGTGTGCGGTCAGGCCTTCGGTTTCGGCCAGCTTGATGATATCCTTCTGCGCAGATTTCAGCGCGCTTTCGGTATAATAGATAAAGCTGGATTTTTTAATGAAGCTGTCCACGGAAAGCGGAGAAAAGAACCTGGCCGTGCCGCTTGTGGGCAGCACATGGTTCGGCCCCGCGTAATAATCGCCGAGCGGTTCCGGTGAATAATTTCCGAGGAACACCGAGCCGGCATTGTCGATCTTCCCGATAAATTCCATCGGACTTGCCGCGCAGACCTCAAGATGTTCCGGCGCCAGTTCATTTGCGAACTCAACGGCTTCGTCCATGCTGTCGCAGACCATGACTGCACCGAACCGGTCAAGCGATTGATTGATGATATCTTTTCTGGATAAGCCCCCCATCTGCTCATAAATCTGGGCCACCGTATCATCCGCAACTTTTTCGGAAGTGGTAAGCAGTATTGCGGAAGCCAGTACATCGTGCTCCGCCTGAGACATCAAATCCGCAGCCAGAAATTTCGGGTTGGCGGTTTCATCCGCAAGAACAAGGATCTCGCTCGGCCCGGCAATCATATCAATATCAACCGTACCGTAAAGAAGTTTTTTCGCCGTGGCAACATAAATATTCCCCGGGCCGACTATTTTATCAACCTTCGGGATGCTTTCCGTGCCGTAAGCCAGAGCGGCCACTGCCTGCGCCCCGCCCACCAGAAAAACGCGGTCCACACCAGCGGCCAGCGCGGCCGCCATAATGTCCGGATTGGGTTTGCCGCCCTTTGCAGGGGGAGTAGTCATTATGATTTCCCCTACCCCGGCAATTTTCGCCGGAATCGCGTTCATCAGAACGGAGGAGGGATATGCCGCCGTACCGCCCGGAACATAAATACCGACTCTGTTATGCCCGCGGATGCGCTGCCCCATGATGACCCCGTTATCCTGCGTATTCAACCAGCTCTGCTGCTTCTGACGCTGATGAAAATCTCGGATATTTTCAGCGGCGCGGTCGAGCGCTCTTAGAAATTCCGGGTCGCACTGCCCGGCAAGCTCCCGCATTTCCGCTCTGCCGATTTCAATATTTTCCGGCACGCTGCCGTCAAATTTCAGCGTATAGTCGCGCACGGCCTGATCGCCGTTCTTGCGTACGTTTTCAATAATTTCAGCAACCGCGACTTCTGCCTGCCGGTTGGAGCTTTCACTGCGCCGCTTCAGTTGCTTGATAAATTCGCGGCCGGATTTACCGCCTTTCTTCATCACCTGAATCATTTGATATCCTCCTTTGCCGCTTCCATCTGCTCCACCAGGTTTTCAATTTCAAGCTTACGGAGTTTTAAGCTGGCTAAATTAACGATCAGACGGGCTGAAATATCACAGATCGGCTCGATTACTTCAAGGCCGTTTTCCCTTAAGGTTGAACCGGTTTCAACAATATCCACGATTGCGTCGGACAGACCGAGAAG
>JAEWUH010000143.1 GCA_023397245.1 Bacillota bacterium
GAAACGAGGAATGCAAGTTGAAAAAAAGAATGGCTGCGGTCCTGCTGACCCTTGCGCTCGCGTTTTCCTCTCTGACAGGCTGTGTCAAAGTCGTTAAGATCGGCGATGAGGGTAAGCTCACCGGCAACACCGCGTTTAACGCGGACAGCGACGTTGCAAGCATCTGGGAGTCGAAAGCCCTGCCGGAGCTCAATAAAAAAGCGGTGGACCTGAAAACCTTCCTGACGGAAGCAAAGGGAGATTTAAAGTCGCTTGACAAGAAATACGGAAAATATTCCATGGGCAGCAGCGGCGAACTGAGCTATGTGGTAAAAGGCACCGCGAAAGTGACCAAGATCGAGCAGCAGAAGAAGGCCGGTTACATGGAGGTCGCGCTGGAAGGCTATTCCGGCAAGGAAACCATCCGGCTCCAAATCGGAACGGTGTTCAAGGGCTCCGCCGTGCGTGATTCCCTTGACTTCATCAAATACGAAGACTTTAAAAACCAGGTACAGTGGGCGGCTGTTTCACAGAGCATCCATACCGTTATCATGGATAAGGTGATCAAACCGCTGAACGTAAGCTCCCTTTCCGGGAAGACAGTGGAATTTGTAGGCTGCTTTACCGTTGACGACAACAGTCAGCTTCTGATTACGCCGGTTCAGTTGACGGTGAAATAGGAGGTACGGCATGAATACCAATGCAATAAAGGATGAGGCGGTCTGCCTGCGTGCGGAAAGCATCAGCAAAATTTACCCCGGCACCGTAGCGCTTGACAACGTTTCCTTTGAGGTGAAAACCGGAAAAGTAAACGTACTGATCGGCGAAAACGGAGCGGGCAAATCCACGCTGATGAAAATCATCGCCGGAATCGAACAGCCCAGCTCGGGCAAGATTTTTATGGGTGATCAGGAAGTCAGCTTCCGCGATACGACGGAGGCGCGCAGCCACGGAATCGGCATCATCCATCAGGAGCTCAGCCTGTTCCCTAATCTGAATATCTACCAGAACATTTTCATGGCACGCGAAAAAACCAAGGGACATTTTACGCTGGATAACAAACAGCACGCGGAACTCACGGAACGCATCCTTGCAAAGCTGGAGCATCCCATTCCGCCGGAGACGCTGGTGGGCGACCTGCGCGTCGGCCAGCAGCAGATTATTGAAATCGCGCGCAACCTGATTCAGGACGACCTGAAAATTCTGATTATGGACGAACCGACGTCCTCCCTGAGTGCGCAGGAAGTTGACGTTCTGTTTAAGCTGATGCACGAACTGACCGAGGAGGGAATCTCCATCGTCTACATATCCCACCGTCTGGAAGAAATCATGCGGATCGGCGATCATGTAACGATTCTACGCGACGGAAAGTATGTAGTGGACGAGGAAGTGGCCAACATCAATGTGCCGTGGATCGTTCAGCACATGGTTGGAACCGATAAAACCTATCAGAAACGCGAACGCTCCGTGGACTGGAGTCAAGCGGAAACAATTTTGGAAGTAAAAGACCTTACATTACCCAAGAGCGGCGGCGGATACCTGCTGGATCACGTCAGCTTCCATGTGAAAAAGGGCGAGATTCTGGGCATTTACGGGCTGCTCGGCGCGGGAAGAACGGAAATCTTCGAGTGCATTATGGGGCTTCACCCGGAGCATCAGGGCGAAATCATGCTGAATGGGGAACCGGTAAAGGTAAAGAGCATCTCCGAACAGATTGACCGGGGATTCGCCATGGTTCCGGAAGACCGCCAGCGCGAGGGCCTTGTGCAGACGCTCGATATCGGGAAGAACATTTCCCTTTCCAGCCTGAAGAATTATGTTAAGGGACCTTTTGTGGATAAAAAGCAGGAAAATTCCCATATTGACGAAGAAATTAAAGACATTCATATTAAAGTTTCAGACAAAAAGCTTCCGATCCTGTCCCTTTCGGGCGGTAACCAGCAGAAGGTTGTTATTGGAAAAGGTATCCTGACGCAGCCTAAAATACTGCTTCTGGATGAACCCAGCCGCGGAATCGACATCGGCGCGAAAACCGAAGTTTTTGACATCATCAACCAGTATGCGGCCCGCGGCCTGTCCATCGTGGTGATTTCCTCGGAGCTGAAAGAAATTATAGCGATTGCCGACCGAATTCTGGTGCTTTCCAACGGAAAGAAAACCGCCGAGCTGCGCGGGGATGAAATTAAGGAAGACAGTCTGGTGCTTGCCTCCTATCAGGGCCACCACGGCCATTAATCCGGATCATAAAGGAGAATATTGGTATGAATAAAAATAAAGCGGGTAACTCGGTTACGATGACCCTTTTAAAGGGAAGAACCTTTATCGTGCTGGTTGTCCTGATGATTTTCTTTAGCTTTGCAGCCCCCAACTTTCTTTCGGAAAATACGTTCCTGCTGATCGCCAAGCACGTGGCGCTGTACGGAATCCTTGCCATCGGCATGACCTATGTCATCATCACCGGCGGCATCGACCTTTCGGTGGGCGCGGTGGTCGGCTTCGCCGGAATGATCGCCGGCGGCCTGATTAACGAAGGCCTTACCCTGCCGATGTTCGGCGTTACGCTCTACTTCAGCGTCCCGTGGATCGTAATCATCTCGATTGCCTGCGGCGCGCTGATCGGCTGGATCAACGGTATCATTATTACGAAATTCAACGTGGCCCCGTTCATCGCAACGCTGGGCATGATGTATGTCGCGCGCGGCTTTGCCATGCTCCGCTCCAACGGCGCGACCTACTCCAACATCGTGGGCAACAAAGCGCTGGGCAACACCGGCTTTGACTTCTTCGGAAGCAGTATATTCGGCAAAATTCCGGTCGGCGCGATCATCCTCGTCATCATTGCCGTGATCGCCGCCGTTGTTTTAAAGCAGACTCCGTTCGGCTGGCACGTGCTGTCCATCGGCGGCAACGAGAGAGCCGCCAAGCTCTCCGGTGTAAAAGTCGACAAGGATAAAATATTTGTTTACATTTTCTCCGGCGTATGCGCCGCGATCGTCGGCATCATCACCTCCGCGCAGCTGGTTGCCGCGCACCCGGCTTCCGGTGAATCCTGGGAAATGAACGCAATCGCCGCGGCCGTTCTGGGCGGTACCTCCATGGCGGGCGGCGTCGGTACCATCGGCGGCACCATCGTGGGCGCGTTCGTGATCGGCGTAATCAACGACGGCATGGTTATGTGCGGCGTTTCGGAATTTTGGCAGATGGTCATTAAGGGCGTCGTAATCGTCCTCGCGGTTATCATTGACCAGTTCCAGCGCAACCTTCAGGCGAAAGTCGCTCTGCAGGCGCGCAACGAGAATAAATAATCCGGACGGAGGGTATATAATTATGAAGAAGAAAGGAATTTTGAATGCACAGCTGGCCGGCTATATTGCCGCGCTGGGGCACAAAGACCTTTTCATGATCGGAGACGCGGGAATGCCTGTTCCCAAGGGCATACCGATCGTAGACCTTGCACTCTGCGGCGGGGTTCCCACCTTCCGCCAGACAATGGATGCCGTGCTGGAGGAAACCGAGGTGGAGTTTTACACCATCGCGGAGGAGATTAAGGGGAAAAACCCGGAGCTCCTTGCGTATATTCAGGAAAAACTGCCGGGTACGCCCGGCGAAATGATTCCGCATCTGGATTTAAAAGAGATGTCCGCAAAGGTGAAGTTTGCAATCCGCACCGGGGAATTTACCCCGTATCCGAATATCATTCTCAGGGCGGGAGTTGCTTTTCCCGCCTGAAGGAGACAGAGCATGAAAATTTTGAATTTCGGTTCGCTGAATTATGATTACGTTTACTCGGTCGACCATATCCTGATGCCGGGCGAAACGCTGGCTGCCGGCCGTATGGAAACCTTCTGCGGCGGCAAGGGACTGAACCAGTCCGTTGCACTGGCAAAAGCCGGGGCGGAGGTCTGGCACGCCGGAATGGTCGGCGAGGAAGGCGGCGCCCTGCTGGAGCTGTGCACGAAAAGCGGCGTGAATACTTCGCTGGTCCAAACGATCTCCGGCAAAAGCGGGCACACCGTAATTCAGGTGGATAAAAACGGGCAGAACAGCATCCTTTTATTCGGGGGAAGCAACCGCTGCCTTACGCGGGAATATATCAATGAAGTGTTTTCCGGCTTTGAGCCGGGAGATATGGTGTTGCTCCAGAACGAAGTAAACGATATCGACTATATCATCGATACGGCCTATCAAAAAGGAATGCGTATTGCGCTGAACCCTTCCCCGTTTGACGAAGCGGTGCAGAAATGCGACCTGAACAAGGTTTCCTTCCTGCTTCTCAATGAAATTGAAGGCCTGCAGATTTCAGGCTCTCCCGAACCGGAAAAGATTTTACAGTTCTTTGCTCAAACCTATCCAAGAATTTCGGTCGTATTGACTCTGGGCAGGGACGGGGCCGTTTATCAGGACGGCAGCTGCCGCCTGAAACACGGGATTTACCCGGTTAAGGTGGTGGATACCACGGCCGCGGGCGATACGTTCACCGGATTTTTCCTTTCCTCCGTTTTGCAGGGGAATACGGCTCAGGAAGCGCTTGAGCTTGCTTCCAGGGCCTCGTCGATCGCGGTCACGCGGAAAGGCGCGGCTCCTTCGATTCCCGCACTGGATGAAGTTTTGAATTTTTCTTTTCATTAATACATCTCCCTTCCTCTTTTCTGAGGCGTCATCAAATGGATGGCGCCTTCTTTTTTGGGGCTTTTCTTCTACACGGAAGGCGAGGAAAGTGATTCGCCTTTTGTAAAAAATGCCGAACCCAAAGCAGAATATTTGTTCTAATAAATCAATAAATTACACTTGAACAAGTCCCCGGTTTCCCTTATAATGAAGGAATGGGTGAAGGGGATAGCAGAATGAAAGTAAACATCAGTGAGATCAGCCGTATTTCGGGCTTTTCGCCGGCTACGGTTTCCAATGCCTTGAACAATAAAAAGGGAGTCAACCGGGAAACCGCGGAGAAAATTCTGCAAATTGCGCAGGAGCACGGCTACCAGTCGAAATCAAAGATCAACCATATCAAATTCGTGATTTACCGGAACAGCGGTCTGGTGGTTGCGGATACGCCGTTTTTCTCCTCCCTGATTGCCGGAGTGGAAAGCGAAAGCAGGAATTCCGGTTATGAAACCGCGATTTTTAATCTGGACAGGTGCTCCCCCGATTATGAAAAAAGCCTGAACCAGATGATGAACGACAGCAAATCCGCAATCCTCCTTCTTGCTACGGAGCTGTCCGAGGAGGAAATCAGGGCGTTTCGGGACATTCCTTCACCGCTCGTGGTTTTGGACAGCTGGTTTGAAGAATCCACGTTCAATTCCGTGCTGATTAACAATACGGACTCCGTGTACCACGCGGTACGGTATCTTATCGGCAGGGGTCACCGCAGGATCGGCTATCTGCAGGGCAGCGTGCGTATCCGAAATTTTATTTACCGCCAGCTGGGCTACCAGCGCGCGATGCTGGACAGCGGTATCCAGCCGGAAACGAAGTTTACTTTTTCGCTTACCCCCACCATGGACGGCGCTTACAGCGATATGGAACGGTTCCTGCGGAACGGCCCGGAAATGCCCACGGCGTTTATGGCGGACAACGATATTATTGCGCTGGGCGCCATGAAGGCGCTGCAGAGCCACGGCTACCGCATCCCGGAGGACATTTCGCTGATCGGTTTTGACGATCTGCAGTTCTGCAGCATTTCAAGCCCGCCTCTGACCTCCATTCATGTGTTTAAGCAGGAAATGGGAAAGATCGCGGTGCGCCGGCTGATTGAGCTGATTCATTCCGATACGCAGGCGAAAACAAAGATTCAAATCTGCAACGAGTTTGTCGAACGTGCCAGCGTCTGCCGGATTGAATATTGAATTTCCCGGCAGCATTTACAATAGAGGAAACGCCCGCAGGCCTGCGAGTTTGCGGGCATAATTATTGCCCCTCAAAAGCCGGAATCAACCGCATACTATCCCAACAGATACTTACTTTTCATAAAGATGGTACTTGAAGCTGCATTGCCGGGCGATATAATAGAGATAATAAAAGCAAGGTCAGTAATATCATAAAAGGAGAAATCGATTATGAATGCAACGCTGGAAGTTTTAAAAACCCGAAGAAGCTGCAGAAAATATCTGCCGGAACAGATAAAGGATGATGAACTGGAAGCAATTCTGGAAGCAGGCACCTATGCCCCTACGGGAATGGGAAAACAGTCGCCGGTCATGGTAGCCGTACAGGATCGGGAAACCATTGCAAAGCTTTCAAAAATGAACGCCGCTGTAATGGGGAACCATTCCGACCCGTTTTACGGCGCGCCCACGGTGGTTGTAGTTCTTGCCGATAAAAACGTATCCACCGCGCTGGAGGACGGCGCGCTTGCTATGGGCAACCTGATGAACGCCGCTCATGCGGTGGGTGTGGATTCCTGCTTTATCTACAGGGCGAAGCAAATGTTTGAAACGCAGGAAGGCAAAGAGCTGCTGCGGCAGTGGGGGATCGAAGGCGACTATATCGGAATCGGAAACTGCATTCTGGGCTATGCCGCCCCGGGCGGAGTTGCCGCTGCCGCCCCCAGAAAAGCAAATTATATTGTAAAGGTATAACTCCATTAAAAATTGAAGAGGCCCCGGAAGCGCGTATTCGTACGGCTTTCCGGGGCCTTTTTGCGTGAATCCGGCACAGAGCTCCCGCAGGGCAGAAAACAGGCTGCTCCGCGGGAGCTTTTTTCGGTTCGTTTTGAGCAGTCGTGAAATTTACTAGTTTTATTCCACAAAATCACAGAATAAGG
Organism: Bacillota bacterium; assembly: GCA_023397245.1. Taxonomy (GTDB): domain Bacteria; phylum Bacillota; class Clostridia; order Oscillospirales; family Acutalibacteraceae; genus DATAML01. Next base: position 6,746 of record JAEWUH010000143.1, read on the forward strand.
AATAAATACCAAAATTTAGAATAAAATATAAATATTGGAAATTATGTGACCGGCGTGTGACTTTCTGCGAATATAATTTGTAATAAAGGAAACAATATACATAAATGTAAAATATTTACAGCACACTACTTTAAATCATGGTCTTGCCCGGGAGCCTTTTCGATAAATAAGGAGCGGTGATTGGAAATGGATATGAAACATATTATACGGAGACGCGCGGTTTCACTTGTCCTGACATTTTTAATGGCGATAGGCTGTACATTTAATACTGGGCTTGAAAACCATGCGGCGGCTGATTCGGGTAACAAAGAATCAGGCGTACCGATGTCATTATTGACAGTTGTGAATTCTACGCCAACTCCTGCGGATATCACTTGGAGCCGTTCAAGGGAAACAGATCAAGTTGCCAGAAATGTTGACAATACCAACTGGACTTGGTCAACAGCAGGTGCCATAGGACTCAGTACAACAGACCCCGCCAGAGTATGGGATGGGCAAACTTCACCGTACTTTACCGGGTATACATCAAGGGTTGATCATCCTTCGGCTACGTGGAGATGTCAGAGTAATACAGACCTGCGCCGTTTTCAAGGTAATTTTAAAATTCCGGCCGGTTTTCAAAAAACAGATACGGTTCGGTATTCTTCCGTAAATCAAAGCAATTATGCAGACTTTAACGAGGGAAATATCATCCCGATTAATGACGATATTTTCATCTTCTGCTATAAGAAAGGTACTGTTCTGACGGATGATAATTATTTGGATTATCTTGCGTTCTGGTCCGGCACCAGCGGCCCCAGGGATGGACGTTACGGAAAGGATGATGGAAAATCATTTCATGGTCGCCCCGGTAATCAATCACATAATACGGATGCAAGCAGCTCCGCTATACATTTCACGGATGGCTGGTATGTGGAGGCTGATTTGGATAATATCGGAACATTGCTTTTCCAAAACGGAACCCCTGCTGCCGGTGACGATTATGTAATCGATATTTTCACACAGGAATATGCAACCGGCGGCGGTATGGATGAGCCGCAAATCACCTTTACTCACAGCAATGACTACCGAGTTCAGGCTCAGAATGATTATTATCAGACAACCTCCGGTATCGGTGTTGACCTCGATCTTTTAAGCAATGATAAAGTTTATCTGAACGATGAGGATATCACGGATAAGGATTCCAATTTTACGAGCCCCCTTAGTGTGGATCCGGATTCCCTGGTCAGCAGCACTTCCGGGATCACATTAAGCGATGAAGGCAGCGGGAATTACAGCGTTTTGCAGGGCACCGCGGAAATAGGTGATTTGGCTGTTGATGCTGACGGCACCGGTACATTTACTCCTGCCGCAGATTATTCCGGAAACGTACAGTTTAAGTATACAGCGACCTGCACGGGGATAAACAATAAAACGTATACCGCCGATGCGTATGTCACCATTCGTGTTAAAAATCTTGATTTGAACAAGACTGCTCAATATACAGGAAACTTTGATTCCACCACCGGAGTGGGGAACCGCACCTATCAACTGTCTTTGTCCGCGTCAGTTCATCCGATAGGGGATACGTATGAGGAATGTACGAAGCCGTACAGCGCATTGCCCGATGGCACCTATTATACGGATGATCAGGGAACAACCGCAGTTACAAAAAGAACACAAATAATACCGGAAACTTATAATTGGTTTAAAAGTGGTGTTCCAATATCTTTAACAAATCTTTATACGAGAACCGCTGAGCTGCCTACAATAACTTATCAGAAAGTTTCTTATAATACGGTGGTCAACGGTGGAGATCCTGCTGCGTCATATTCTATCTTGTTAAGTGGTGGCACTCGTATTCCACTGACTTATTATGGTAAAGGCCGGTCATCTTATTCGGGGACTCGTTACTCTGCCTGGACAAGTGGGAGTAACTATTACTATTATGACGAGTATGAGCTTATTTGGCAGTATAACAACGAAGACAATTATCACGAATCATGGGAGCTTGATGGCGCACAATTCCAAAAAATGATCACAACACCGAATTATCAATACAATCAAATTGATGTTGCTACAGTACCGGTTGCCGGGGTGTATTATTTTACCAACACCAGTGGAAGATATGATCCGGTCACATGGACGGTAACGCCTGCAACTACAGGCACCGCTTGGTATAATGCCAGCGATGTTAAAATATCACCGCCTACAACATTGTATCAGGTTGTAGCGACAAATGCGGCGATTGATGGGGCAGAAATTCAGGATACGATTGACCCTCGCTTCGTGGTTCTTCTAAATGATAGTAATACGGTGATTACTGATGAAGCCGGCACGACGACACTTGACAACGGCGGCGTTGTGAGTTACGACGACGAGGCTCAAGTCTGGAAAGTCGTGTGGAGAAGTCAGACAATTCCGGTAGCTCCTGCTACGTGGTCGAAAACGGTTAATGTAAAAGCAAAGGCGGATTTCTTTGGCGGCAATGATATTCCAACCAATGTAGCCGCGGATTCTTATGTTGCATTAAAAGACGGTAGTGTGAAAATACGGTTTAACCAGCCGACGGTGAATGTGCCGATTTATATTCCAAAGGCAGATGCATCGAAAGACATTTTCCTGGGCGAAACAGTAGGAACAACTCCGTCCGGTCTGTTTGACGCCGCCGCGTTTAACGATGCTTCTTCTTTAATATGGTGCGGAAGAGGCCAAACAGGAACAATCTCAGCCAAGTGGTATTACGATGCGAATGGCAATACTCCGGCAGGCGGCGTAGATTCCAGTACGATTACCGCGCTTACTCCATCGGATAGAACGCTTTACTATTTTATAGTAACTTATACTCCGGCTAATAACGGCACTGCTTCAGCTGCTGCCGGCGGTGGTTTGGCAGTTCCAACAACTTCTGTAACCAGCGTTTACACAGTCAATGTAAAAAAAGGTCAGTTGACCCTTACAAAAACCATAACAGGAACAGCAGACCCGAACCAGTTCTTCACCTTTAGAATTGAGCGGTTTGCTTATACAGACACTAACCTTACCGGAGCAGTTCTTTCCACCTCCTATGAAGTCATTCACGGTGCCGGCTCCAAGGTTATTACAAACTTACCGCAAGGTAATTATAAAGTAACTGAAATTTCAAAATCTGCATGGCGGTATGTGCAGCAGGGCGACATAGGATACAACTTAGGCAAGTATCTGGGCAGGAATGCGAATCAAACTACTTTTACGGATTCGATTACGGCTAATATAGCCAATCAACTTTCTAACGATAAATGGATCAGCAGCAAGGACAGCGTTACGAATGTTTTCACAACGGCAGTGCAACCGGAATAAGGAGTGATGGAAATGAACAAGAAGAGACTGATTATTACGGCTTCTTTGGTATTGACCGTCGCTCTGGTGGCTGCCGGTACCTCAATAGCATACTTGACCGGCACACAATCGGCAGTGAATCATTTTAGCGTCGGTAATCAGACCGTTGACATTAATGAAAACAGCAGCACGACCCCGAATTCAAACAATTCGATTGTGGTTACCAATAATGTGGCACCCAAGCTGGTGCAGGTTGAAAATAAGGCAGGAACCAATGCAATTGACGCTTATGTTCGCGTGCAGCTGCTGCCCACACTGCGGGACGGAAATTCTAACCTTGGCGGTAATTTTTCAATGACCGACCCCGCCAGTAACCAAATTGTATTCAGACCGTTCACGGATAAGGACTTGACAATCACTCTGGTGTTGGACAGTGGCTGGAACAGCAAGTGGAAATACCGCGCAAGCGATAACTGCTTCTATTACACCGATATTGTAGCGCCGGGAGCAAAAACTACCACCCTGCTGCAGCAAGTGCAGTTCTCCGGAAGCGATGCGGCGGTTTGGCAGACGAAGTTTAACCTTGATGTGCTGACAGACTCCATTCAGGCGGACGGAAAAATCGGTGCAAAATATGCCGCGGAAGAAGCCTGGCTGATTAAGATTGACAGTACAACTCACAAGCTGACGCTTAATTAATTCAAACTGGAGGACGCCATGCTGAAAAGGATCTGCAATATTTTATCGACGGTTATTTTAATTGTTATGGTTGTCGTTGCCGGCGTCCTGCTTCTGCCGTACGCGTTCGGCTGCCAGACCCTTGCGGTTCTGAGCGGCAGTATGGAGCCTGTTTACCATGTCGGCAGCATCGTGTTTATAAAGAAAGTTCCGCCAGCGGAAATTAAGGTTGGCGACCCGATTACCTTCCGAATTTCAGATCAGGGAACCTTTGCAACGCACCGAGTAGTTCGAATTGATCCTGAAAAAAAACAATTCATTACCAAAGGGGATGCCAATAACACGGAGGACGGACCCACAGGCTTTGAAAATCTCGTGGGCAGGGCGTCAAATATCAGTGTCCCGTGGCTTGGTTATATCTCCGTAAACATAAAAACACCCAAAGGCATTTTAGCCGTGACAGGGGTTGTGGTAATTATCGTACTGCTCTCGTTCTTTCCGGATGTTTTTACGAAGGAACCGGAAAAACTTCAGACAGTTTAGCGCGTTTATTTAGGTAACTAAATCAAAATAAAAATTATTAATGGAGGCTATTCAAAATGAAAAAGAAAAGTATGTTAACAATGGTCGTTTCCCTTGCGTTGGTCGGCGTAGTCGCCGTGGGTTCTACCTTGGCTTACTTAACCAGCACAGCATCAACAGTGAACACGTTTACGGTTGGCGACGTAGGCATTACACAAACTGAAACCGGTAATTGGGAAAGCACTCCGCTGGTTCCGGGTGTGGCGGTGACAAAACAACCTGTTGTTACGGTAGCTGCCAACAGCGAAGCGAGCTATGTGTATGCAAAAATTGTTTATGGAAGTGGTTTAGAAGCTTTGGTAGACCTTGACATTAACCCTGCCTGGACATCACTGGGGAATGGGGTTTATCAGTACACCGGATCAAAAGCTAACGCGACAACACATAAAATTGCGAAGGCAAGTGATCCTACTGCTCTCGAGGCTTTATTTACAACGGTTACCGCTAAAACCGCAGACACACACGACCAACTGCATGCGACTGGATTAGACACAAAAATTAGAGTTGCTTCTTTTGCAATTCAGGCAGAGGGTATAACTGCAACTGATTTGACTGCACAGCTCACTAGCTGGAGCAACAGTGTTGTCACCATTAGCTAATAATATTTAGTGGATTCTGGTTTTTGCCGGCAGTATCTTCTGCCGGCAAGGCAGATGCCTGAAGAGAGGAGGAATAGACATGAAGAAAAAAGTTTCGATTATTATAACGGCTGCGGCTCTTGTTGCGCTGATTGTCGTTGGTTCGACGCTCGCCTTTTTCACCAGCCAGGGGACAGTACAAAACACAATCACGACGGGTGATGTAAAAATCACGCTGACGGAACCGAAATTCAAGGATTCCGGTGTTCAGGACGGCAACGTTATTTACATGCACGATATTACGCCTGGCCAGTCAATCGTAAAGGATCCTACTATTACCAATACCGGCAGCCATGATGCCTATATCCGCTGCAAGCTTGATATTACAGGGCTTAACTTTGATGAAAATGAAGATAATGCGGCTACCCGCAAGATTCAACTGCTGAGTGGAATTGATATTAATTCAACCGATTGGGTACAGGCAAACGATGGATATTATTATTATCAGACAAAATTGGCAACGGGTGATAATGTGAAATTCTTTGAAAATGTAAAAATTCCTGAAGAATGGGATAATGCATTTGCCAGTAAGAGTTTCAGCATCAACGTGACGGCTGAGGCTATTCAAGCCGATAATTTCACGCCTCATAGAACAAACGCGCACATTGACGGATGGAATTACAGCAACGGCAGTTCCGTGCCGATTGAATCCTCTTCCCCCACTCCTAAATAATACAAAAAGTCCTTAATTATAATTTGCGATAAACACTGAATTATGTGCAACGCGGAAAATCGGCTGCTATGCTGAGAGGAAATGATGCCATGAAAAAATTCAATTTAAAAAAACTGAACCGGATCGCGCTTGTTTCGTTCTTGGCTGCGGCATTCCTTGCCTGTAACTCGATAACGGCTTACGCCGCATCGGCAGCCGATACGCGAACCAAAGTGGTTTACACCGGGGGCGGCACTTCCTCGTCCATTGCCGTGGAGAACGCGGAAAATCTGGACGCCTTTAAAGGCCTGATGCCGGGCGGAACCACAAAGCCGCAGAACATCACGATTGCCAACAAAGGCAGCCAGAACGCGCGCGTGTATTTTCAGGCACAGCCGTCCGATCTCTCCGGGCAGAACGTCCTGCAGGCGCTCCAGCTGAAGATCACCTTTAAAATGGATGACAGCTCCGGCGAAAAAGTCCTGTATGAGGGGCCGGCTTCCGGCACTTCCGGTAAAGCCGCCGATTCCGCAAATTCGGGAGATAAGCACGTTACGGATGCCACAAAACAGATTCCCCTCGGATTTGTTTACGCAAACAGCGAAACCGGAGTAATCTCCGCAACGCTTACCGCCCCGGAGACCATGGACAACGAGTATCGGAACGCGCAGGCCGCCATCAAGTGGATTATCCAGTTTGAAACGGATTCCATCAACTCCATCCCGCATAACAACAACGGCGGTGGAGGCGGCGGAGGCGGCGGCACAAATATCGCCACGGAAAGCATCGCCGAGGATTCCACGCCGCAGGTTGGGCCTTCCTCTGCCCCGGAAGAAATTCCGAATGAAGATACTCCTCTGTCCAATCCCCCAAAAACCGGTCAGGATGCATCCGTACTTTGGGGCGCCGCAGCCCTTGCGGCTGCCGCCTGCGCAGTCTTTGCCCTGACCAGAAGAAAGATCCAGCACGGGGTATAAGCAAAATAATGTAAACCGGCCACTGCCCGCGGAGCGTATCCGTGCGCAGTGGCTTTTGCCGTTATCCGCTCCGTGTTGATACGGGTCAGCCGGATCAAATCGGCGCGCGGTTTTGCCCGGGCGGCAAATAATAATTACCGGTCATGGTATATTACATAATTCGACTTACAAATTTTTCCAATTATAGTAAAATTACGTTGAACAGAAGGTGATACAAATGCAGCCGGAGACCGATCATCCCAAAATTCAAGTGAATATGCTGGGTGAGTTTTCAGTCGCCATCAACGGCAGCCGAATCACAAATTTGAAAGGCCGCACAAAGCGTGTGTGGATGCTGATTGAATATCTGATTGCAAATCGGAAGAAAGACGTATCCACCGAAATGCTTGCCAAGGTTCTTTGGGAAGAGTACGAATGCAGCGACCCGCTGAACGCCCTGAAAAATCTGGTTTACCGCGCAAGGGAACTCCTAAAGGAGATTTCCCATGACGACCGGGCGCAGTTCATCACCTTTGTGCGCAATACCTATTCCTGGAATAACGATTACGAGTGCACGGTGGACACCGAACAGCTGGAAGACTGCTGGAAAAAGCTGAACGATTTTTCCAATTCGGATGAGGAACGCATCCGGTTCTGTGAGCAGGCGCTCGCGCTTTACCGGGGGGAGTTCCTCCCCAAATCCACCTACAGCTCGTGGGTGGTTTCTACGGGGGCGTATTATTCCTCGATTTTCAGCGACTGTATCCAGATCGGGTGCAGGCTTCTGATGAAGCAGCACTGCATGGAGAAGGTAATACATATCTGCGAAACTGCCCTGGTTTACTCCCCGCTGGAGGAACCGATTCATAAGATGCTGCTTACCGCGTACCTGAATTCAGGTCAGAGGGGAAAGGCGCTGAGCCATTACAACGAGGCGTCCAAGCTGTTCCGCAAGGAACTCGGCATAGAGCTTTCCGATTCCCTGAAGCAGCTGATGGGCGGAACGGTGCGGACAAACGTTGATTTGAGCCGGATCAAGGACGATTTAAAGGAGCAGATTGGGGTGAAGGGCGCCTATTTCTGCGACTTTGAGGTGTTCAAATCCGTCTGCCGGGTTCAGGCGCGTATGATCTTACGAACCGGACATTCCGCGTATCTCGTGTTATTCACCCTTTTAGGCACGGACAAAAAAACGCCGGAGCCGGACGACGCGGAACCGGCAGGCAGAAACCTGAAAGAGGCGATCCTTTTCAATCTGCGTAAAAGCGATACGGTTGCGGCCTGCGGCTTCAATCAATTTATCGTACTGCTTCCCGCAGGCAGCTATGAAAGTGCGGAAACGGTCGCAAAAAGGGTCATGCAGAAATTTTACCTCCGCTACAGCGGCAGCACCATAAAAATAGCAACCCGAATCAACGCGCTTGACACGGTAAAATGAAGAGCGTCAGGCTGGGGAGGGGAGCCGATGAGCAAAAACAGAATATTGCCGCTTCTGCCGCTGCTCCTGCTGCTGCTGATGTTCCCGGCGGCCGCCCCCTTTGTTCCGATGGCAGCGGCGGCGTACGGTACGGGGAAAAACCTGCCGAAAATGCCGGAGGCTTCCGGGGCAAGCGTGTTTTCCCAGCAGGGTGTCACGCTGGATTACAGCAATAGTTCCCAGGGTTACATCATGGCGAAATACGGCGGTTCCGGGAAAATTAAAGTGCTGATCTATTATAACGGAGGCTCCGCGTATTATCAGTATAACCTTGCCGCGGGCGGCGGCTACAGCACACTCCCGCTGCAGAGCGGCAGCGGCGCCTACCGGGTGCGTTTTATGGAAAACGTCTACGGAAACAGCTACGCCGAGCTTTGCTCCACGGAGCTGAGCGCCGCGGTAAGCGGGCAGGGCTGCTTCGTTTACCCCAACCAGTATGTGGACTACACCGCCGCTTCCGCCGCGGTTGCCCAGGCGCAGAGCCTCTGCGCAAAGTCCGCGAACAACGGGCAGAAGGTTGCGGCGATTTATCAGTTTATCATTAAGAACATCAAATACGATTACGCCAAGGCGGGCAGTGTAAAATCCGGTTATCTGCCCAACGTGGACGGCACCCTGTCTGTGAAAAAAGGAATCTGCTTCGACTATTCCGCCCTGATGGCCTGCATGTGCCGCTCGCAGGGGATTCCGGCAAAGCTCGTAATGGGAACCACCGGCCTGGGCTACCACGCGTGGAATGAGGTTTATCTGGACGGGTGGAAGCGCTATGATTCCACCTTTGCGGCGGCGGGGCAGTCGGCGGACGTTTATACTGCGGAAAAATATTATTGAGCTGCCGTATCCGGCGGCAGGGAGGATTGGCTATGAAAGAAAAAACCGGGGCAGAACGGGAAAACGATCTGCTCTCTTCGTATGACGTATCCCTTTTCTGTTCGCAGGCCGTCCTGATCCTAAAGGCGGGCATCCCGCTGGCGGAAGGAATCGCGGCCATCGGCGAAAATGTCCGGGACACGCAGGGCAGGGAGCTGATCCGGCAGATCAGTGAGGAAATTGAGCGAAACGGCTCGTTTTATTCCGCGCTGAAGCATACCGGGGCGTTCCCGGAATACATGGTCAATATGGTGAATATCGGGGAAAAGGCCGGGAAGCTGGAAAGCGTAATGGAAGCGCTGTCCCTTTATTATGCGCGCGACGACCGGCTTCGCCGCCGTGTGCGCAGCGCGATTCTTTATCCGCTGATCCTTGTGCTGATGATGGCTGCCGTCGTTTCGGTGATGGTGGTGAAAGTGCTCCCCGTATTCAACGAAGTATTTCTCGACATGGGTACGGATTTGTCGGCGGCTTCTCTGGCGGTGATTCGTGCGGGAACAAGCATCGGCCGGTACGCGCTTGCCGTCATCCTGATTCTGGCGGCGCTTTTAATCCTCCTTCTGGTACTGATCCGAACGGAAGCCGGCTCCCGCTGCATCCTGAACCTGCTGGAGAGCTTCGGCCCGACGCGCCGGCTTTCCGATAAAATTGCGACGGCGCGCTTCGCCTCGGTTTTCTCCATGCTGCTTTCCAGCGGGTACGACACCGACGAGGCGCTTGAACTGATCCCGGATATCCTTACGAATCAGAAAATCATAGAGAAAATAAAGAAGGCCCGCGAAGGCGTCCGCTCCGGCCAACCGTTTGTCAAAGCGCTGGAGGAAGCAAACCTGTTCCCCGCCCTTTATTCGAGCATGATTCACTTGGGTGCCAAAACCGGAAGTCTGGATACGGTGATGAACAATCTGGCGGAACTCTACAGCGAAGAGGCGGACGAATCGATCAGCCGGGCGGTATCGGTTTTTGAACCGGTTATGGTGGCCGCCCTGTCGGTGGTTATCGGCGGGATACTGCTTTCGGTTATGCTTCCGCTGATGGGCATCATGACGTCGATCGGCTGATTTCAGCGGGAAGGGGGAGGAAACTTTGTACCTGTACAAACGGTCTTTCCTATTTAAAAATTTCTGTTTTACGGTTGTGATTTTCCTTGCCGCGCTCTGCGTTTTCTGGTACGGCTTCAGTCATATTTCACAGGCGAACGATACGCAGAACCTGCAGACCATGCGCGCGGCCATCCGAAAATCCATCGTGAGCTGCTACGCGATCGAAGGAGTTTATCCGCCGGACGTCCGGTATCTGGAGAACCATTACGGGATCGTCATCAACCACAGCCGGTATATCGTCCGCTACGATTTCGCCGGGGCCAACATCATGCCCTCGGTGGAGGTTCTGGAAAAAGGTGCTGACTGACGGTTTTGCTATCATTATAAATTGCTCTGCCGGAAAGGGGGAGAAAAAATGAACGGCAAGAATCCGCATTCGTTTGATACCGTGTTTGTGCTGCTGGTTTTCTGCCTGTTTTCCGTCTGCTCCCTGTTTCTGGTGCTCATCGGCGCAAACGTTTACCGCGGGATTGTTGGGGAAATGGAGTCAAACAACGAAACGCGCGCTTCCCTTTCCTATGTTTCCAACAAGGTGCACTACGCCGAACCCGGCGCGGCGGGCGTGCGGACGGTGAACGGCGTGGAAGCGCTGGTAATCGACGCGCAGTACAGCGGCGAGGAGTACCGCACCTATATTTATGTCCACCGGGGATACCTGATGGAGCTGTTTACCAAGGCGAAAAATCCGTTTACGCCCGGAGACGGGGAAAAAATCACGGAAATTACCGAGTTTTCAATGCAACAGAACGGCAGGCAGCTCAGCCTTTTGGCAGCCGGGAAAAATCAGCGGACGCTGAAGCTGAACGTCGATCTCGGATGATCGCTGTCGATTATATAGACACAGGAGGCGCCGCATGAACCGCAGCTCCGATACCTTCAACAGCTTCTTTATCGAAATGATTATTGTAATCCTGTTCTTTGCAATTTCCTCCGCAGTCACTCTGCGGCTCTTTGTGGCCGCGGACAGCCGCGCGAACCAGAGCAGCGACCTGAGCGCGGCGGTGATCAAGGCGCAGGATATCGCCGAACAGATTCAGGGAATCTCCTCGCCGAATGAACTGCCCCCGGCGCTCCGGGCGGCAAAGCGCACGAACTCCGGCGGCACACAGCATTTCCAAATCGGCTACGACCGGCAGTGGAACGAAACCTCCGCCGCGCCGCGCTACGCGGCGGAGGTTTCCGTTGCGAAAACCGGCTCGGGAAGCGGCGTGCTGGTCCGCGCGGATATTTCCGTTTTTCGCATCGAATCCGGGGGAAGAAAACAGATTTTTGCTCTGAGCCCGGCCAAGTATCTGCCGAAAACCGCTTAGCGGCACGTATCGGAAGGAGGTAATGCCATGGAATCAAAAAACAGGATACCGTTCAGCGTGGGCGGCTCGTCCGTTCTGATGATTTTTGTGGTTCTCTGCCTGACAACCTTCGGAATCCTTTCCTACGTTACCGCGAACGCGGATTGCAGGATTTCCACCAAAAATGCCGATACCGTGAAAAACTATTATGAAGCAGGTGCAGAGGTTCAGGCTAGGCTGGAGCAGATCGACAGCGCCCTCGTCCTTGCGAAAAGCGATGCAAAGCAGGCAGTGGATTCCAAGTCGCTGGCCGGACTGAAAAATAAATCCCTCTACCCGGAAAGCTCCAAGCTGGAACCGGTTTTCCGCAGTAGAATGCCGGCGGAAGAGAAATATGAAGCCTGCTACAAAATCTTTTCCCGGATTCTGGTTTCGCAGTGCCCGGGCGTAACGGTGGAAGAAGCCGGGGAAGAGGGCGGGGAACTCAGCTGTTCCTTTACCGGCGAAGTCGACCAAAACCGCCGGATACAGGTTCGGCTGGCGGTGAATCCCTATTCCGGCGCCGAACGCTACCGAATTACCGGACAAAAACTGGCGGCCGCCGATTCCCCCGCGGAGAGCGAAGGGGCGCTGCAGCTCTGGCAGGGAAGCACCGCAGAGTAACTATAAACAGTATTGGCATTTCTTTTTATTAAAGGGATTTCAGCGTTACGGTTAATCTCTCTGTCATCTGCGGATGACATCTCCCTTTAACAAGGGAG
>JAEWUH010000165.1 GCA_023397245.1 Bacillota bacterium
CTCTCAGGCTGGGAAGGTGTACACATGGTTAACCGGGACTTTGCTTACTTTCGTCCCGGAACGAAAGTAAGGGCCTGCCCGGCCTGAGGGCAACTAAATACTTTATCAATTTTACTTAGACACAAGGGACTGTAGCATCCCTCTACCGACTGTGGTCAAACATTATTACTCTATGTATCGTTGGTGCTATACTCTTATTGAACTTTTATTCAAGTATAGAAATTGACTGCGGTTAAATGTTGTTATCATTCCGGCTTTAGTTTATTAAGCAAAGGCATGATTACATTAAGAACCATCCCGGTCAGGATTCCTGCGAGCACGCCGAAGATAATAAGCCACGGGATGTAGTAAACCACCGCGGGGGTGGTTAAAAGCGCCGCCACGAGAAGCTGCGCCGTGTTATGCGCCAGCGCACCGGAAACTCCGAGCCCGACAAGCCCGAAGGGGCGGCTTTTCAGCCGGAGCAGGAGCCACATGACAAGGGTGCTCAGAATACCGCCGGAAAGGCTCATCAGCATTGCGGTAACTCCGCGCGTCAGCCCCGCGAAAAGTCCCTTGACCACGGCAATGCAGAGAGCGGGGCCAAGCCCCGCCGCGCCTGCCGCATACATGGTCACAATATTGGAAAGCCCCAGCTTAGCCCCGGGGGGCATAAGTGGGAGCGGCGGCATCATGGATTCAACTGCGGTGAGAACGAGCGCAAGCGCCGCCAGCAGCCCGTTAAAAGCGATGCCGCGCGTTTGCGGTGACAGATTCAAATCAATGGAATGTTTCATATTCTTAACCCGTGTAGCCGTCGACCGTGCGGTCGCGGCCGATGATTCGGACCGATATTTTCGCGGGAAGACAGACGGCGGTCTGCCCGGCTTTGGTCAGCTTGCCGGTGCGAACGCAAATCTGGTCGCGGCAGTCGGAGCGCAGGAACGAAACGGCGCCGGGTTCCACAAGCAGCTTGACGTGATAGTCCCCGCCGAGGTCGATTTCCTGCCGCGCTGTCTGCCGGGTCAAATCAAACCGGCAGATTTCAGTGCCGTTTTTTTCTATGACCGCAATCCCGCAATCCGGCCTGCTGTTGAACCAGACAAGCAGTATAACGGTAGCCAGAAGGAGCGGAACGATCAGAAACAGATCCTGTTTTTTAAACATAATGCTTTCCTTATATTATTCGGCCGGTTTATATTGATCCTTTGCGATTTTAAAGGTGTTTTTTAAATTATCCGTAATATAGACCTTATTGTTATTATCGATGAAGACTCCGCCGGCATTGTACTGCTTCAGCAAAGCCATTCCTTTTTCTTTTCCCAAAATAAAACACGCGGTGGAAAGCGCGTCGCTCAATGCGCCGTTTTCACAGACAACGGTGGTTGAAATCAGGCCGTTGTTTTCCGGGTAACCGGTTTTGGGGTTGAGCAGGTGATGATAGGTCACTCCGTTTTCGGTAAAGCACTTTTCATAGGTGCCGGAAGTGGAAACAAAGCCGGAGGTAAGGTCAAGGGTACCCATGGCGGCGCTTTCGCCGTCCTTGCTTTTCGGGTCGCGCACGGCGATATGCCACGCGGATTTGTCCGGTTTGGTGCCGTAAACCCCCACGCTGCCGCCCACTGCGATAATCGCATAATCCGCGCCCGCTGTTTTATAGGCCGCAACGGCTTCGTCGCAGGCTGCGCCTTTTCCCACCGCGCCCAGATCGACCGCCATGTAGTGGTTTTTCAGGGAAGCGGAGGATTCCGCCGTATCGATACGCAGGCTGCGGTAATCCACATATTTTATGTATTTGCCGATTTCATCCGCCGAGGGGACGTGCTGGTTGTTTCCTCCAAAGTCCCACATGGAGGAGATGGGCAGGATCGTAGGGTCAAACGCCCCTCCCGATTTTTCCGCCACGTCCAGGCATTTCTGCAGCAGCGCGACTGTCTTCGCGTTCAGCTTAGTCCAGTCGCTGCCGGATGCCTGATTCAGTTTGTCAATGTCGGAACCGTCAATCCTCCAGGAAATCAGGTTTTCCAGATCGCCCACACTTTTCGCTGCGGCCGCTGCCGCTTCCACCCGTTTGCTGCCGTAAACGGTTTGCTGCACGAACGTGCCCATGGCATAATTGGTACACTCATAGCTCTGCAGCCTTTGCCCGTATTTTGCCCACAGGAAGATCAGAATCAGCACAATGACGGCGAGAACGGCGCTGAGAAGGACGACCGGTTTTCTGCTTTTGCTCATGATATCCTCCGTTGTAAAAATATGGCGCGTCCGCTCATACAGAAGAGAAGCAGCCGAGCGGATTCAGGGTGAACAGGATGTTCAAATTATATCACAGTTTTTTGGAAAGTCCAAATTTTCATCACTTTCAGCAGAATCAAAATGGAGATTGCGTTCCTTTGAAACCGGTTCCCGCGTTATCCCTGCCGCAAGCGGTATTCACGCTTAATAATATAAATACGGAATATTCTTCAGAAACGCATCCTTCCTAATATTACGCAATGTATTGTCCGGCTTTTTCCTGCAAAACCGCCGAATGAATTCCGGCGTACATACCGATGAATTTGCCCGTACCCTGCCAAAATATTCCGGGTGGGCAAAGCATCTGCGTACTGTTTTTCCTGCCGGGCGCGGAAACAGTCCGGCGCCGGAGAATCCGGAAGGAATCGGTTTTTCCTTAAAATTAGAGAATTATTGGTAAACTCAACATTTGCTGTATAGGGTTGATAATTGTTACTTTTTGGCGTATAATCGTAACAGAAATTATAACTTTTAGTATTATTATCTAATATAGACAACCGGGAAATAGGGAATATTGGAGTGAAAATCTTGAAACTGAAAAGAAGGATAATTTTATCCGCGGTCTCCGTCTTTTGTGCTGCCGCGGTGACGGTTGCTTCTCTGCCGTACAATGCCGCTTTGGCGGCTGTAGCGGCGACGACTACGGACTACCTGAATCTGCGCACGGGCGCGGGTACCGACAAAAAGGTGATTTTATCGCTCAGCAAGGGCGTTTCACTGACCGTCCTGGATAATTCCGACAATACATGGGCGAAAGTTAAGACTGCAAGCGGTCTGATCGGATACTGTCATAAGCAATACCTCAGCATTTCCGGGGCTTCCTCGGCCGCGCCGGCGAGCGACGCAAAGGTTGCTTCCGGTGCTTCCGCGGTTACCACTTCCAATCTTAATCTGCGGAGCGGTGCGGGCAGCACGAATGCGATTATCGTAACGATGAGCAAAGGCACGTCCGTCAAGGTGATCGACAGCACGAATGCTTCCTGGTACAAAGTGCAGACCTCCGACGGAAAGTTCGGCTATTGCACCAGCCAGTTCCTGCAGATCGCGGCCTCTTCCGCTTCCCAGACGGCTGTGCAGACCGGTAACTCTGCTACGCAGACCGGAAATTCTGCCGTGTCGGCTTCCTCCGCCACGGCGGTTGCGACGGATTATGTCAACCTGCGCCAGGGCGCCGGTTCCAGTTATAAAGTTCTTGAAACCGTAAGCAAGGGCGCGTCCCTTAAGGTGCTGGACAGCTCAAACGCCCAGTGGACAAAGGTTCAGACTCCGAGCGGAAAACAGGGCTACTGCAGCAAACAGTATCTGAGCTTTTCCAACACATCGGCGTCGCCGTCCTCCAATACGGCTTCTCCCACAGCGGGCGGTTCAACCGCCTCCGGCACCAAGGTCCTTACCGGTACGGCAACCTCCTCCATCAACCTGCGCAGCGGGGCCGGCTCAACGTTCAGCGTGATCGCCACGCTGCCCAAGGGAACGGTTGTTACGGTGACGGACAATTCCAACAATGTCTGGGCGAAAGTAAAAACTTCCGACGGAAAGCAGGGCTACTGCAGCAAGTCGTTTTTAAAGATTGTTTCGTCAGTTCAGCAGAGTACGCCTTCCACAACGACTCCCACCACTCCTGCGGCTGCGAAAACCCTGATCGGAACGACCACCTCCGGGCTGAACCTCCGCAGCGGTGCGGGCACAAGCTTCAGCGTAGTTGTCTGTCTTGCCAAGGGAGCAACCGTTACGGTTACAGATAACTCCAATGCCACCTGGGCAAAGGTGAAAACCGCAGACGGAAAGACCGGCTATTGCCAGAAGAAATATTTAAAGATTACGGAGAAAACAGCTCCGCAGACTAATACAAACACCGGTACAGGCACAAACACCAACACCAATACCAATACCGGTGTAGATACCAATAACGGCAGTACGGATACCGGTACGAATTCCGGCAGCACGACCCATACCATTACAGGAGCAAGCGTGACGGCAGATCTGCTCCGTCTGCGGGAACAGCCCAATTCAAGCGCCAATGTGGTGACAAACCTGCCGAAGGGAACGACCCTTACGGTGCTGGAAGCGACGGATTCTACATGGACCAAGGTGCAGACCTCCAGCGGACAGGTCGGATATGTATGCACCCAGTATATCAAAATCCATTATTCCGATGATTCGGATTCCGTTACGGATTCCACAGGCCTGCTTTCCGCTTCCTCGTGCAGCATCCCTATGGGGAAGATGCTCTACATAAAAGCTTCCGGCAGTGCTTCCGTTACATGGACGAGCAGCGACCCATCCGTAGCTACCGTTTCCAACGGATATGTTTACGCGGCGGCAAAGGGGAGCGCGGTTATTACGGCGACCAACGGCACCGATACGGCCACCTGCAATATTACGGTGACCGACGCCGAACCGGTAAAAACCGCTTATGCTTCGCCGAATATCGCCAGCACGGGCGCGGAGGTCACCTTTACCGCGGTAACGGATACCGCGAGGGATGCTGTTCAATTTGTTATTACGATGCAGGACGGAACCACAAAGACCCTGGACGCTGGCAATTATACGGAAGAAACCATGCTGAACACCGTCACAAGAAAGTGGACGGCGTCAACGACTTTCGATACTGCGGGAACCTATTCGTTTACCGCGCTCTCCTCCCAGAACAGCGTGATGAGCAGCTCCGGCTTTAAGACCGACGCGTATATTTCGAACCAGCAGAACTTTACGACCACCTCCGACGAAGAGAGAAGGGCCAGCGACCAGATGATCGCGCTGATTGCCAAATGGGAAGGCTACCGCGCTGCGGTTTACGCCGACCAGCTTACCTCCAACCAGGTACCGACCATCGGTTACGGCTGCACCTTCGGCGCGAACGCGGTTTTCTACAACGATATGACGGAAACCGAGGCGTGGTCATTACTGATAAACAAGATTAACAACGGGTCATATACCACAGAGCTGAACAAGATGATTAAGGCAAATCATTTCCAGATGAGCCAGAATCAGGCGGACTGCCTGATCAGCTTTGCCTATAATGTAGGTGCCGGCTACTTTAACAGCACGGCAGAAATGGATTTCCGCAGAATCATGAAGAACGCGGTCATACCGCCCGATTTCTCAGCCGGCTCCGTACAGGGTACGGTAACGAAGGATGCTTATGTTTATGATACCGCAAGCAGAAGTGGAAACCAGCTCAGCAGCATTCCCTCCGGCACCGCGGTCACGGTGACAAAGAGCGAGTTCGCGGATACAAGGGACGGCTGGTACGGCGTAACGCTTGCCGACGGCTCCGAGGGTTGGATCAATTCCGGTTACATCAACCTTGCCAATTCTGACAGCCTCATCCACAACCTCAATTATACCAACGCCTACGCGTTCGGCACGGACCTCATCCGCTGGAACCAGGCGGGCGGCAAGTTCTACACCGGCCTGTTCTACCGCCGCATGGGCGAAGTTAATGTTTACAATTACGGCGATTACGATGCGGCACGCAGCAACAAATACGGCTACTCGTATCCAAATGCCGCCGCCGGGCTGGACTAAAAGGACAGAATGATATAAAGCAGCAAGGCCGCCCGGCATTTGACGGGCGGCCATATTTTTCTTTTTCAGCTTGATAAACTCAGAAATTGATGCTATAATTTCTCAACAAGGTGGGGTGGGGGATATGCTGGATAAAAATGATTTACAGGCGATTGCGGAGCTTTTAAAGCCGATCAATGACCGGCTGGACACAATCAATAATCATCTGGATTCGATTGACGAACGCCTTTCCAAAGTTGGAAAAGACTCAAAAGCTGCTTGTGGTATGGTAGGAAGCTTATCCGATGAGCGGCGGAGCGAGTGGGCGATGAATCAACATAGGCAAAACCTTGAGCTTATCCGCCGTGCGGCGAATCTTTGTGCGCGTTCGGGTATACAGCATCCAGAGCAATTAGGTGAGATTATTAATATCAGACAGGTATACGGATTTATCGGAAAGTGATGAATAAACTGCATAATTTTACACCCCGCGCTGTCACAGCGCGGGGTGTTTTTATAACCTGAGGTAAATTTCCACTTCCTCTGTCTCCCTTGTGAAAGGGAGATGTCATCCGTAGATGACAGAGAGATTCTCCCGCCGCGGCGAAATCACATCCGAGGGAGGGGAGGGAAGAGCCAACCGTGCGCCTCAGGCAAAAAAGAAAGCAGCCGCAGGTTTTCGCCTGCGGCTGCCAAAATACATAGGGAACTCTGCAACAGTATGTAAAAAATTACTGTAAGAGTTTGAGGACGTTCTGCGGCTGCGTATTTGCCTGAGAGAGCATGGACTGTGCAGCGGAAACAAGAACCTGGTTCTTGGTGAAGTCCATCATTTCCTTGGCCATGTCAACGTCGCGGATACGG
Source organism: Bacillota bacterium (assembly GCA_023397245.1). GTDB lineage: Bacteria > Bacillota > Clostridia > Oscillospirales > Acutalibacteraceae > DATAML01. Next base: position 6,649 of record JAEWUH010000165.1, read on the forward strand.
CTCTCAGCGGAGGTTAAGTTCTCGCTGGTAGTACCCAGGTTGTTGACGGTGTGCTCAAGTCTGTTCTGCAGAGCACCAAGATCAGCTCTTGTGGTAGAAACGGTGTTGATTGCTGTGGAAATAACATCGATTGCAGCCTTAGCGTCAGACTGAGTCGCAACGGAAATGCTTGTTAAGCCAAGACCCGCTGTGCTCATATTGGCAACGCTCAAAGAAACCTGCTGGTCAGAAGCGGTGCTGTCGCCGATCTGGAGGACCAAACCGTCGGAACCTGTTCCGGTACCATCGGTAACAACATTGAGAGGATTAGTGCCAAATCCACTGGTAGCACCCGCGATGGTGCCAGCAGTTTGAGTCCCGGCAAAAGAAGCTTCCCAACTGGTAATTCCTGCGCCTTTCAGCATTGTATTGATATCATCTGATGAATAACTTTTGGTTGAGTCTAAGTTAATTGTAACAACTCCGGATGCATTGCTAACACTTTGAGTTCCTGACGAAGTCGAAAATTGAAAGCTATCAATCCCGGTGACCCCAGATTTTGTAGCGGTAAACTTATAACCAGAATCATAACCGACGACATCTTTCGCATAGGTGGAAGCGGTAGTGGTCGGAGCTACGAAAGTCATCGAGCCCATGTTTACATTGACATCGGTCGAAGCACCGGTAGTAACACCACCAGTGACCGTAACGCCGGCGAGAGCAGCATTACCGGTGGTATTCCCTGCATAAGCAGCGGCAATAGCCTGTTGAATCTCAGTGTTAGCGAATGTGGTGGAACCGCTGGCGGCAACGGTATTCGGTTTAAAGGTAAGAGTAAGAACTTTTGTACCAGCATTCCAGCCTACTGTAATGCCGGAAGCAGTACCGGTAGCGGAAGTATTGGCACCGTCTGCTGCACTGTCAGTTACAAAATTTACGGTCGTACCGGCAGCTAAACCAGTCAAGGTTACGTTAGTCGCGACATCTGTGGTTACACCAACCTTTGTGGTCGCAGTTAACGCAGTGGCAGTTGCTGTGTTGCCAGCCAAAGAACCATCCAACAGGTTGATCTTGTTGAAGTTTGTGGAAGTGGAGATTCTGTCGATTTCACTCTTCAGAGAGGTAACTTCCTTCTGGATATTCTCACGGTCGACTGCGTTCTGGTAGGTGCCGTTGGAGGACTGGGTTGCCAGCTCTTTCATTCTCTGCAGGATGGAAGCGGTCTCGTTGAGTCCGCCTTCAGCGGTCTGCACAAGGGAAATACCGTCGTTCGCGTTGTTGGTTGCCTGATCGAGTCCGCGGATCTGGCTGCGCATTTTTTCGGAAATTGCAAGGCCTGCGGCGTCGTCAGCGGCACTGTTGATACGGTAGCCGGAAGACAGCTTCTGGATGTTCTTGCTCAGCGCGGTGTTGTTGCCGGCATATTGTCTGTTCGCATTGATAGCGGAAATGTTGTGTTGAATACGCATAATAGTTTCCTCCTGAATTTTGTTTTTGTTCGTGTGGCGTAATCGCCATTCACGTTTTTCATAAAGAACTTCCCTGTTCTTTGCTGTAGGCTTTCGCCCTGGGTTGCGACGATTTCCGGTTCCCGCCCCAACGGGCCCTGCAGGGGTAAAACCGAAGATCAATGATTACCTTTGAATTTTTGCTTACACCCTATATTTCGGTGAAATCTGGAAATTGTTTAGTCTTTTTTTAGGGTTTTATAAAATTTTTTTTGTTATTGTATCGGATATTATTTCAGCAGGCTTTTCAGCTTATTCAGCGCCTGCTGCTGCGGCGCAATGCTGGCTTCCCGGTTCAGGCTGCGGGTTTCCAGAAGCTCCTTGCGCACGATGGGGACTTCCTTTGGCGCTTTAATGCAGAGCTTCGCCCGATCGCCGCTGATTTCGGACAGGATGATTTCGATATTGTCGCCGATGATGATGGATTCCGAGACCTTTCGGCTGATAACTAGCACGGAGAATCCTCCTTTGCGAAAAGCTTATAGCGGATGGGGTAATCGGAATTTTCCAGAATGATCTGCTTTGCCCGCTTTGTGGTCACATCAATGACGATGGGGGATTTCAGGTTTACCACGGAATCCGCAAGGTTTGGCCGAATGACCGCGATGACCAGCACAACGAAATTGGAAGCGTCGGTCTCCCCAAAATATTCCAGATCAGCCTGCGTGAAAACAGGATCGTAATGATTGACTATGGCGTAAGGGTCGATCACGATAAAGGAAGGAATTTGAGCATTCGAGTTCTGCAGGTTCCAGATGATATTACTGTCATCCTCCTGAAACAGCTGGAATTCCTTAACGTCCTCAAAGCCTAAAATACCCTCGTCAAAACGGATGATGTTCCGGCTCTCGCTGCCGGTGCTGATGGATTCTTCCTGCTTCGTGTCCATAATATCCTCCCAATTATTCATCAAAATATTGGCGCTGAATTACAAAAAAGCCTCCCGCAGGAGGCTGTGATGCGATTGTTATCCTTTGACGTCAAAGGATTTTTGTTTTTTTACTAAGCCGGGAACATCTTCCGTCCGCGAGTATTCCTTTACAAGATATTCCATGTTCAGGCTGCCGGTGTTATTCTGGTTCTGCTTGCACCATTCAAAACGGAATTTCTCCGTTTCGTACTGTGCGTAAAGATCCTGCGGTTTATTCTTGCGCGGAGTGGAATTAAAAAGCTTCAGCGCGTTGTCAAGATCGGACTGCGCCCGAAAGTCCTTGTCGTTTTGATTCTCCATGAAATATCGGCCTTCTTTCGCCGGATTCCGCGCCGGGATTGACGCTACCGGTTCATCGCTTAAGCTCCGGCAGTCTATCTCATATAATCCAGAATGGTCGACTCGATCAGCTTTGTGCCGATCTGCAGCGCGCACTGATATCCGTAATATTTGGTCGTATAATTCTGATAGGCGTCGATGGTATCCACATTGGCCGCCTCGTCCAACGCGTCGCTCGCGTTGTCCCCCACGTCGGTAAGCCGATCTTCCATTGAACTCAGAAACGTTGAATTGGTGCCGGACGTGGTAATGGCGGAGGAGAGCAAATCCGACTGGTCGTTAAACTGATTGATATACGTTGTTACCGTGTCGAAAGAATAATTGGTATTTTCCAGTTGGTCGGCAATCTGGTCAAGCAGCGTGTAAAGATTATTGGACATACCCGTTCCGGTGCCGTCCGCAGAACCGTACCCCAATACGGAAATACCCGGTACGGAAACATTAAACGCGCTTTGCGAATTCAGATTTCCGTTCGAGTCAAAGCTAAGCCCGGAACCGATATCCACATAGCACTTTTCGTTGGAGAGCGCCTTTAAACCGGCCTGTCCTACGGTATTCGCCGCAATCGAAACGGGAAGTTGGGAAGAACTTAATGCGGTAGTTCCGGCGGTTACCGTTGTGCTCAGATTCCCGCTCATTGAGGCGTTGGAAAATTCGGAATTGCTTTTCAGCACTTTAAGCAGGTCTTCCGCCGTAGTACTTGAAGTAATGTTCATGGAAACGGTAACGGTTGAACCGGAAGTGCTTACGCCTGCGGAGCCGTTCTGCACGACAAGATTGGTATAGGTTGTATTGCCCAGATTCAGCTGCGCGTCGGTGCCGATTTTTGCGGTGGTTTGGGCGGTGTCCGAGGCAACCGGACGCTGTGTGTCGCCGGTCATGGAAGCGCCGGAAAATTTGGAGTCTGTCTTTAAGGCGGTCAGCAGGTCTTCATTCGTTTTTCCGGATGATAAATCCATGTTCACGGTGATGGTACTTGTGCCCGAATCAATATTGACGACGGGGGAAACGGTACTGTTCGCTATTTTAATCGTATAGCCGTCATACGTTCCGGCAGTATCGCCTAAGGTAATCGATACGCCGTTGATGGTCGTTGACGTGCCGGCCGCGATTTTTCCGGTATTCACATCGATTCCCCGGTAGAGGAGGTTTCCGCTGTCGTCCACGGTAAACGGCGCTTCGGAGGTGCCGGAGCCGCCGAACAGGTAGTTCCCGCCGTATTTTACGTTTGCGTCGGATACGATGGAAGCCTGAAGTGTGCGCAGCTTGTTGGCAATCGTCGCCCGGTCGGAGGCCGAAGTAGTGCCGGTGATCGCTTTCAGGCAGTCGGTGGACTTGATCTTATTCACAACGGTCTGGATCGATGTAATAGAGGATTCCTGCGTTTTCACAGTGTCCTCAAGGGCGCTTACGTTGGATTGGTAGCTGGTGTTTTCACTGACCTCCTGCCTGAACCGGTAGGCTTTAATGGAGGATACGGGATCCTCGCTCGCTTTTTCAAATTTCCGGTAAGTGGTGTTCATGGTTTCCGCTTTCATAAGCGCTTCATAGTTTTTATTCAGATTTTTATAATAGGACTTGGAAGCCATATTCATCGTAACGCGCATTACTGAATCCTCCTTTTCACGTCATCCGTTATACGATACCCATTTCGTTGATCAGCGTATCCAGCATTTCGTTGATGGTGGTCATAAATCTGGAAGAAGCGCTGAACGCCTGATTGTATTTGATCATATTGATTCCTTCTTCGTTGATATCAACGGAAGAAACCGAAGCCCTTTCGGTATCGGTGGAGTCAAGCTCGGAGTCCGCGGTATCCTTTTCCCGCTGGACGTCCTTTGCCTGCAGGGCGAGAACCGTGTTTGTAACGGTAGACATATAGGAATTTACCGATGCCGTGAACAGCGCCGTACCGCTGTTGGAATTGTCGGCGGCGGTTGTGAAATCGGTTTTCTGCGACAGGGCATTAATCATCGAAAGCAGGTTGCTGCCATCGGTACCGGCTGTGCCGGTTGTAGATTCGCTCTTTGTAGTGGTAAGATAAGCGGAAGCGGCGTTTTCCCATTTCTTCGAAACGGAAATATTGGACGCGGTTATCGTGGAGTTACTGCTATCCGAGGATTCGAAAAGCGGCTTGTTCGTGCCCGCGGAGTCGGTGCTGTTCTGCTTATTCATGATACCGGCAAACTGGTTGGCAAGCTTGTCCAGCATTTTCTCGTAATAGCCGATACCGCGGATCGGATCGGTGCCTGAACTGACGGCTGTTCCGAATTCGCCCTCGTCGTTCAGCATTTTGCAGTATCCGCCGATGGTGCCGGTTGTAATGTAGACTGACGACGCAACCGTATTGGAGGCAGAATCTTTTATATCCATGGTATGGTTTGCGTTCATGCTGAGCGTATTGTAATCGCCGCCGTCTACGAGAGTATGGGAGCTGCCGTCGCTCGCAACGAGGCTGATGGTAAGCTTGCTGACGGTGGTTACGCCGGCCGCTTCCGTACTGTTCTCCACCTTGATGTTCATGCAGTTTGAAAGCTCGTCGATCGCGGTATTCAGCTTGTCCTTGATTTCCAGCGCGGAAGAACCGGAAAGCTCTGCACTGCGAATCTGTTTATTGTAGGAAGCGATGCTTTTTACAAGATCGTTTACGTTCGATACGTCGGTGGTCAGGGAGGTTTCCGCACTTTCCCGGGCGTCTTCCAGCTTTTTGGCCGTATAGTTAAACGCGTTTGCCAGAAGGGAGGAGGAGGTTTTAACGGTATTCTCCAGGCTGCTGTCGGTAGGCGTTTGCGAATATGTCTGAAGCTGGGATATAAAATCTTCTATGCGGGAGCTGATCCCTTCGGTTACGGTTTCATCAAAGACGTTCTCAATATCCGATAAAGTTCCTCTTTTTGCGGTCGCTTCACCGGCTTCCGTGCTTTTTTCTCGGAAGCGGATATCAAGATACGGATCTCTGCTCTGCGAGGTTTTGGTGCAGATAACCCCCTCGCCGGTCTGAAGGCTTGCCCCGGCGATGCGCATATTGCCCTGCGCCGGTTCCAGCGAATAAGTATCCACCGTCTGCTTCGTGTAGCCCTCCGTATTCACGTTCGTCATATTCTGGCCGGTAATCTGCAGGCCGGCACGGGAAGCCTGGACCCCGCTTTTCGCGATATATAGTCCGGAAAAAGTAGATAATGACATGTTGCTCCCCCTTAAACCTTTTTGGAAAGAATGCTCTTGGAAGCTGCGTTTTCAACAGCCTGTGCATTATACAGTTTTTGAAGGTCCGGCCTGCTTTTCAGCTTTTCCAGGTTCACTTCAATCCGGTGTAATTTTAATTTGATCAAATAATTACTTTTTAAGTTAGAATGCTTTAAATTTTGCAAAATTTGTGATAAACTGGAATAAATTGTAGAAGCTTCTTCTTGAACAGACGAATCCAGCTGCGGAATCACTTCTTTAAAGGTCGCTTTTGGGCATTTTATGTCGGCTATCAGCTTTTCACGTTCCTTCTCAAGCCCTCTGGCTTTCAGCGTGAAAACCTCTTCCTGTTTTACCTGATCGTCAATCAGTTCAAATTCGCCGCTTACCAGTTTATTGTATTTTTCTGTTTCTATATGTAAAAACTGTTCGTAGAATGCAAGATACTTTCTGAAAAAAAGTATAAATTCCTCAGATGATGTACGGTCGATCATTTTTTTCCCTTTCATATTATATAAAGGTAATATTTATTTATCGCTTACCAGCATAATCTGCGCAAGCTTGCGGGAATCAATTTCGTATTTATTCGAGCTGATCTGTGCCTTTAGGCTTTCCAGGAATGAAACGTCTTTGTCCTGATTGATATCGGACAAAACCTGATCTCTGGCTTTTGACAGACTGGTGTACTTTACCTGCTGCTGCGAAAGCTGGATCGTATCAATATTTGCAGGACTCAGACTGCCGCTTTTGCTTACACTCTCGGTGTCCGCTTTACTCTGGGCAGCAGCTGACTGTTCCAATTTCCAAGTGGAATTGGAATAAAGGCTGGGTATATTATTGGGAATATAACCAGAACATTTCATTGCCATAAGTTTCACCTCAAAACATTTATCGGCATGGAATAAAATAAATTTAGAGAAGTCCGAAAAGATGTAAAAAAATATATATTAACTTTTTGTGAACTTTTTATTACTAAATTATTAAATGTAGTCATATTCTATAACCAAAATGGAAAATTTAGTTGACTATTGTCACATTTTGTATATAATTAATGGTGTAATGTCACAGTATTTCTAGATTTATGGTTATTATTTGCTTGATCCTTCCTTCTTATGACGAATATTCCGAATTGAACATTACGGGGGTGCTTTTTTTGAACTGGCTGGATAGTGTTACCGGGAGCCTTTTGAACAAGGACCTGGACGGGCTTTGGGCAAGGCAAAGGGCGATTTCTGACAACATTGCCAATGTTGACACGCCGGGTTATAAAAGCAAGGCTGTCAGCTTTGAAGATCAGCTTCAGGCACAAATTCAGGCAAATGCCGGGAACACGGCTCAAACCGTCCGCGGAATCGAGGAAACACAGCCGGTTACCGGGGAATCAAACCGGGGCTCACTGAGACTTGACGGAAATAACGTGGACGTCGAGCAGCAGAATGTGGAACTGGCCCGTACACAGCTTAATTATCTTTATTCGCTCAGAGAACTCTCTGACTATTTTTCCCGCTTGAAATATGCAATTACGGATGGTAAATCATAATTGCATATTTATTTTTAATAGGAGGATTTGATATGGCTTTTTTGAGCTCAATGGATATCAGCGGCTCCGCGCTGACCGCTGAAAGGGTAAGAATGGACGTCATTTCTGAAAATATAGCAAATGCCGCTACCACAAGAACACAGGAGGGCGGCCCCTACCGCCGGAAAATGGTCGTTTTTGAGCAGACCGGCGAGCAGAAATCATTCCGCCGGATTCTGGAGGATAATCTGAATAATACCGAGCAGTCCCAGGGCGGGGTAAAGGTTGCCAGTATCGTGGAAGACCCGAGCGACTTCAATACGGTTTACGACCCCACGAATCCGGACGCCGACGCGAACGGGTACGTAAAGATGCCGAATGTAGATCAGACCAAGGAAACGCTGGACATGATGTCGTCAACCACATCCTATAACGCAAACCTTACGGCATTTAACGCGATAAAGACCATGGCTTCAAGAGCTTTGGAGATGGGTAGGTAAATGATATGCAGATAACGCCGATTGAAAGACTGAATTCCATATCCGACCTTTCCAAGACTGCGGCCGCGCAGCCGGCGGAAACTTCAAACAGCCTTCCGTTCCAGTCCCTGTTTGAAGACGCCGTCAATAATGTCAAAACAGCCGATTCGAATTTAAATCAGGAAGTATATAAGCTTGCTACAGGGCAGTCGGATGACCTGCACAATATCACCATTGCTTCGCAGAAAGCCACCCTTTCGGTGCAAATGCTGGTGCAGCTGCGTGACAAGGTGCTCGATGCTTATAACGAAGTTATGAGGATGGGTGTTTAAGCCTTGATTTAGCAGAATATGGTTCCTTAAGCAAGGCCCAGACTATAAACTTTGTAAAGGCAGGCTGCTGGGTAAATAATGAGTGAAAAATTAAAAAATTATATAGACCCCATCAAGAAATTCTGGGGCAATCTGACCAAGAAGAAAAAAATAATTCTGCTTAGCGTTTTAGCCGGAATTGTTGCGTTTTCTATCATTATCAGTACGCTGCTTAATGTTGAGCCTTATGTTGTCCTTTATCCGGGCCTTGACCATTCGGAAGCGGTTGAAGTTATGAATGAGTTGAAGGATATGGGCGTCAGCTATAAGGAGGAAAACGGCACCATAACCGTCCCTCAGGACAAGGAAAATTCGCTGAGAATGCAGCTTTCCAATGAGGGGCACCCAAAAACGGCCCCCAATTACGATTTCTTTACCAAAAATGTCAGCGTGATGTCCACGGATTACGAAAAGAAAACAATCGAAAAATATCAGCTGAATACAAGGCTGGAAGCGGTTATTAAGACGCTCGAAGGGGTACAGAACTGCTATGTGACCATCAGTATTCCCGACGAAAACTCTTATGCCTGGGACAGCAATTCTTCAGCTGTGTCCGCCTCTGTCACAATTCAGCTTGACAGCGAAAAAACGCTCTCCGCCAAGCAGATTAACGGAGTAAAGCAGCTTGTTGCAAAAAGCGTGCCAAACCTGAAGGTGGAGAATGTGGCGCTGATTGATTCGGCTACCGGCGAAGAGCTGACCGCCGAAGACAACAGCGGGAACCAGGTTACAATTTCACAATTTAAGCTTTCCATTGAAAAATCGTTTGAAACTGATGTGGAAAAAGGCGTCATGAAGGTTTTGACCCCTCTTTACGGTGTGAACAATGTTCAGGTCACCGCCAAGAGCGTTATGGATGTCGACAAAAAAATTCAGGACGTCATTACATACAATCCTTCCAAGGACAACAAGGGAGTCGTCAACGAAGAAAATACGGACAAGGAGGCGGAAACGAGCAGCAAGGCTTCCTCCCAGGGCGTAACCGGAACACAAAGCAATTCCGACGTTTCCACCTATCCCGGCGTGACGGTTGACGGCAATACAATATATACAAAAGATCAGCAGTCCTACAAATACCTGGTCAGCCAGGTAAAGCAGCAAATTCAGAGCGACGCGGCGAGCGTCAAGGATCTGACCATTTCCGTTGTTGTAAATAAAACGGGAATGCCCGATACGGAGAAACAGCAAATCGTGAATACGGTCGCCAAAGCCGCTGCTGTGGATACCGACAAGGTTTCCGTTTATTTCGGAACGTTCGCAAATTCGTCGGTCAAGACCAATACGCAGCCGGAAGCGATGCCTTCGCTGAACCAGCTTCTGATTTACGGCGGAGCGGCGTTGGGAACTCTCCTGGTGGTTGTGATTATTGCCGCGGTTGTGCTTGCCTCCAAGAGAAAGAAGAAACGCGAAGAACTGATGGGACCGGAGGAAGACGCAGAGGTACCGGAGGATTTCTACGAGCTCAAGGGTGTGGGCAATGCGGAAAACGCCGAAGAGCTTGCCGAGGGCGGAGCCGAGGAAAATATTGCGGCAGCCGACGCGAAGCCGAAGAAACCGGCAAAGGAGAAAGCAGTGGAAGCAGAGCCTTTGAGAGCAATCGAGGAAACAAGGGCGGCGGAAAATTCAAAGCAGGAAGCATTGACCAAAGAAATCCGCGATTTCTCATCTCAGAATCCGGAAATTGCCGCCCAGCTTATCAGAGCTTGGCTGAGAGGAGAAGAATACAATGGCTGAACATCAGCTGACGGGCCAGCAGAAAGCAGCCACCGTAATGATAGCGGTGGGCGCGGATAATGCTTCAAAAATCTATAAGTATTTAAAAGAAGACGAAGTGGAGCAGCTCACCTTTGAAATCGCCAGGCTGAACCAGATTCCTTCTCAGCAGACGGAAGATGTTCTTCAAAGCTACTACCAGTTCTGTCTTACACAGAAGGTCGTAACGGAGGGCGGCGTGGAATATGCGCGGAGCGTTCTTGAAAAAGCGTTCGGTGCGCAGACGGCCACTTCCCTTCTGGACCGTATTACAAAATCGTTAAGGACAAAAGCGTTTGAATTTATCCGCAAGGCGGATTATAAGAACCTGATGACCATTATCCAAAACGAGCATCCGCAGACCATCGCGCTGATTCTTTCCTACGCAAGGGCGGATCAGGCGGCGGCGGTCATCGCGGAGCTGCCCAAGGAAATCCGGCTGGAGGTTGTCGAGCGGATCGCCAACATGGACCGCACTTCCCCGGATGTGATTAAAATCGTGGAACAGAATCTGGAAGATAAATTCTCGTCGATCATGACCATGGACTTTACGGAATTCGGCGGCGTGAACTACATTGCGGACGTGATGAACAACATGGACCGCGCGAACGAGAAGTACATCTTCGACGAACTGACGCGCAAGGACGCCCAGCTCTGCGAGGATATCCGAAAGAGAATGTTCGTTTTCGAAGATATCACCACTTTGGACGATATGTCCATCCAGCGCTTCCTGCGCGAGGTGGATTCCAAAGACCTGGTATTTGCCCTCAAGGGCGCCAATCAGGAGGTTGCCAACTGCATCTTCCGGAATATGTCCACACGTTCCAGCGACTCGGTCAAATCCGATCTCGAATATACGCATAATGTCCGTCTCAGAGACGTTGAAGAAGCGCAGCAGCGTATCGTCGGCGTCATCCGCCGCTTAGAGAGCGAAGGCGAGCTGGTCATTATGAAGGGCGGAAGGGATGAGGTCATTGCTTAATATCATTAAGGCGTCACAGTATGACGAATTAAAAAGCAGGGACCCGGCAAACAGCCGTAAAGATAAACCCGAACAGCCGGCGGGTATGGACCCGCATGAACAGCATGAGGCAATCGTAAACGAAGCGGTTCAAAAAGCGAGGGATATTGTTGAAGCGGCCGAGTACTACAGCATGACCCAGTTGAGAGAGTCCACGATGCGCATGAATGAAGAATGTGCGCAGATGAAAATAAGAAGCTATGAGGACGGCTACAGCAAGGGGCTGGCCGAAGGGAAAAAAGAAGGAAAAGAAATCGGCTATCAGGATGGCTGTGAGGAGGGGCTAAGAAAAACCGAAGAAGAAAAGCGAAAAGTGATCGAGGAGATCGAAAAGGCAAACGAAGCAAAAGAAAATGAGCTCAAGCAGATGCTGGAGGCCGTGGAAAACAAAAAAACGGAAATCCTGCAGCGCTTTGAAGAAGGAATACAGGGCCTGGCAATCACCATCGCGCAGAAAGTGATCCGAAAGGAAGTCAGTCTGGATGAAAAAGCAATCCGGGCGATTATTCTGGACGTTATGGATTCCTACCGGAATCAGGAATGGGTAAAAATCAGCGTTTCACAAAGCAGCGCGGAGCTTCTGGCAAAAGCGGACCGCAGTCTTGCGGAAGAGTTAAAGGAAATTTCCGACAATGTAAAAATTGTTTCTTCGCCGGAGCTGAAAGACGGCGACTGCCGCATCGAACTGCCGGACAGGCTGATTGACGCAGGAACCCAAACACAGATGGAATGTATAAAATCCGCTCTGGAGCAGTAACCTGAACGATAGAAAATAAGGCGGGCATATTAAAATGAGTTTTGAAAATGCATACGACATTTTATCAAAATTAAATACGCTCCGCTTTATAGGCAAAGTTAAAAATATAGCAGGAATGATGATTGAGGTTACCGGCCTGAGCGCGAACGTCGGTGATATCTGCATGATACGCACGCAGGACGACCAAAAAAGCATCATGGCCGAAGTGGTTGGTTTTAAAAACAGCAATCTTTTGCTCACCGCATACGGCGATATCAAGGGAATCGGCCTGGGCAGTATGGTTTCCTCCACAAAGCGCAAGCTCCGGGTTCCGGTGGGCGATTTTCTGGTGGGAAGGACGATTGACGCCACAGGATGCCCGATTGACGGTCTGGGCGAATTCCGCGTTACCGGGTATTACGATGTGGACTCCACTTATACGAATCCGCTGGAAAGACCAAGAATCAATACCCGCCTGAGCTTTGGAATCAAGGCGATTGACGGGATGCTCACCATAGGCAAGGGTCAGAGAATGGGAATCTTTGCGGGAAGCGGCGTAGGGAAAAGCACCCTGATGGGTATGATCGCAAAGAATGTCAAGGCCGATATCAACGTGATCGCCCTTGTGGGCGAGCGAGGCCGCGAGGTCACCGAGTTTATTGAAAAAGATCTGGGCAGGGAAGGGTTGGCCCGTTCCGTTCTGGTGGTTGCCACCTCCGACCAGCCCGCAATGTACCGTGTAAAGTGCGCTTCCGTTGCAACAGCGATTGCAGAGTATTTCAAGGATCAGGGAAAAGACGTGCTCCTTATGATGGATTCCCTTACCCGATTCGCAATGGCACAGCGGGAAATCGGACTTGCCGCGGGCGAACCTCCGATTGCAAGGGGCTACACCCCTTCCATATATGCCGAGCTCCCCAAGCTTCTGGAGCGGAGCGGCAATTTCAAGCAGGGCTCCATTACCGGCATCTACACGGTGCTGGTTGAGGGCGACGATACCAACGAGCCGATATCCGATACCGTCCGCGGTATTATCGACGGGCATATCGTACTTTCCAGGTCGCTGGCGCATAAAAACCATTATCCGGCAATCGATGTGAATGCCAGCATTTCCAGACTGATGAACGACATCGTGTCCGACGAGCACAAACAGGCTTCCGCCAAAATCCGCAACTGGCTTTCCATCTATTATCAGAACTATGATCTGATTTCCATCGGCGCTTATAAGCCCGGCATAAATTTCAAGCTGGACGAAGCGGTGAAAAAGATAGACTCTGTGAACGCGTTTCTCTGTCAAAAGGTAGATGAAAGCTTTTCCTATGAAGAAATCCTGAAAATGATGCAAGACTTATAGAGGTAGCTATGAAGAAGTTCGTTTTTTCACTTGAAAAGGTACTGGGTTTTAAAGAGCAGACCTTGGGCGTAAAAAAGAATGAAATCGCCGTGCTTCAGGCAAAGTTGCACGAGCTGGAAGCTGAAATACAGGATTTGGAAGATAAATTTGCCACTACCAATGCCAAAATGGTGGAAGAGATGAAGCGGGGCATTACACAGAGCGACATTGCGATGTATAAGATGTATTTCAATACCTTAAATGAGAAAATACAGAAACTGATTGAAGATAAATTGCAGCTGCTTGAGCAGATTTCTCAGAAAAAAAAAGAGATCCTTCAGGTCAACACGGAAATCTCGGGGCTTGAGAAGCTGAAGGACAAGCAGCTTTCGGACTATATGAAAGGCGTGCAGAAAAGCCAGGAGCTTGCGATTGAAGAATTCGTAAGCCAGGCGCACAGTTCCGCGGTATAAATCAGTTATAAATTATTTTTAATTTATAAAATTCAGTTAAGGAGGTGAAAATAGTGATACAGCAAGTCACAGGGGCACAGGTACAGCAAACGGGCGTACAGCTTCTGCCGGTTCAGCAGGCCGGCACCGGGGAAACCTTTGAATCTCTGATGAAATCCGCCTCAGGTATTGCGGATAAAGTGTTTGGAGCTGCGGGGAAGACCGCAAGTGTAAAGAACACTAAGGAGAATCAGAAAGATACCGTGCAGAAAGCCGACACCAGTCAAACCCCGTTTTCCGTTTTCTCTCTGTTGGGGCAGAACATCAGCACAATCCGGCCGGTATTCTCTGAAACTCAGACAGCGGGAGGCACACAGGCCGGGAATGTTAATCCGGTCGGCGCGGCGCAAGGCTCCGTCCAGTCAATAAACCTCTGGCAGAGTATAGGCAATGCTGCGAATGCGATCAACAACACGGGTTCCGCGCAAACAAACGCGGGGAATGCTTCCGACGCCGCGCAGGCAGCAAATCTTTCACAGGCTGCAGGCAATGTGCAGACTGCAAACAATTTTACCGCACAGACAGCAAATCTTCCGCAGGGCGCAGACAGCGTGCAGA